>DXAK01000013.1 GCA_019117065.1 Candidatus Mediterraneibacter pullicola
CGCAGAAGCGGCTAAGTACGGTATTAAGAAAAAGGATATTGTGATAGATGCTCTTGCCATGACGGTTAGTTCCGACCCTGAAGGCGCAAAGGTGACTTTGGAGACTTTGCGCCGCCTAAGGGATGAGATAGGAGTGAATACTGTTCTGGGAGTATCCAATATTTCCTTCGGGCTTCCAAATCGCCCAGTTATCAACGCGGCGTTTTATACCATGGCGATGATGAATGGTTTGAGCGCAGGAATTATCAATCCGGCATCTGAGGATATGATGCGGGCATGGTACGCATATCACGCACTGATGGGACTGGATGAGAACTGCAGCAGATATATTAACAGGTACAGTGCGGTACGGGCGGAGAGTGTAAATACAATATCGGAAGTGAAAAATGGATCTGAGGGGATGGCAGGCGCAGGGGTAGGTGATGGCGTCAGCTTGTCAGGCAAAACAGGGACAACACTTGCAGGTGTTATTGAGAAAGGCCTGAAAGAGGACGCGCATTGTATTACGGAACAGCTTGTTCAGGCGAAGGCGCCTCTGGATATTATAAATGAAGAACTGATCCCGGCCCTCAACCGGGTTGGAGACGGATTTGAGAAGGGAACAGTATTTCTGCCTCAGCTTCTTATGAGCGCGGAGGCCGCAAAATCTGCTTTCGCGGTACTCAAAGAAAAAATGGACAAAAGCGGGGAAGTGCAGGAGAAGAAAGGTACAGTGGTCATCGCTACAGTCAAAGGCGATATCCACGACATTGGAAAGAATATCGTAAAGGTACTTTTAGAAAATTACAGTTTTGATGTGATTGATTTGGGCAAAGATGTGCCACCGGAAAAGATTATAGATATTGTGATGGAAAAAAATGTGCGCCTCGTCGGATTAAGCGCTCTTATGACAACTACGGTAGTGAGTATGGAGGAAACGATCCGGCTTCTCAGAGAGAAAGCTCCGCAATGTAAAGTCATGGTAGGCGGAGCAGTTCTTAATCAGGAATATGCGGACATGATTGGTGCGGATTTTTATGGAAAAGACGCTATGCAGTCTGTTCACTATGCTCAGGAACTTTTCTCATAGAATCCTCTTTTCAGGCATCAGTGCACAGAGAGAAAAATTATTCCGATTAAGGCACAATTGAAATTGTTTCAGTTGAGATACATCTATTGACAAGATTTTCACAAACCGATATATTTGATACAGTAGGGAAATAGGTTCCGGAAGGATTATTTCCGGCAATGAAAATGATCAGGAGGATGAGAGTATGGAGTCTATGATGAGAGGATTACAGACCCCTGTCAGAGCGATCCGGAGACGGGTATTTACGGAGGTGGCAAAACTGGGATTTAAAGCAGACGCCGACACGCTTCTGGATGATATGGAGGGGATTCCCTATCAGATCGTAAATGACGATACGGAGAAATACAGAGAGAGTACATACCGTTCACGTGCCATTGTAAGAGAGCGTTTGAGACTGGCGATGGGGCTGTCTCTTCGCCCAGAGAATAAGCCAGTTCATCTGACTGCTGGAGTCGAGGCAAGCAATATTTCTGAGAAATATTACGAGCCGCCCCTGATGCAGGTAATCCCCTCTGCATGCGAGAGTTGCGAGGAGAACAAATACGAGGTGAGCAATGTCTGTAAAGGATGCCTTGCCCATCCCTGCCAGCAGATCTGTCCCAAGGAAGCCATTTCCATGGTAGATGGCCGTTCTTATATCGATCAGGAGAAATGTATTAAGTGCGGAAAATGCAAATCTGTCTGTCCTTATGACGCGATCGCAAAGAAAGAACGCCCATGCCAAAAGGCGTGCGGGGTAAACGCTATTGTATCGGACAAATATGGAAGGGCGTTTATTGATAATGAAAAATGTGTTTCATGCGGTATGTGTATGGTAAGCTGTCCATTTGGCGCGATTTCTGACAAATCTCAGATCTTCCAGCTGGCGAGAGCGCTCTCTGAAGGCGAGGATATCATCGCTGAGATTGCTCCGGCGTTCGTAGGTCAGTTTGGGGACAATATCACGCCAAGGAACATCAAGGCGGCGCTTAGGGAACTGGGATTTTCAGAGGTGTATGAGGTGGCTCTGGGAGCGGATATCGGAGCTATCGCAGAAGCACACCACTATGTGGAAAAGGTGGTGACAGGAGAGCTTCCGTTCCTGCTTACTTCCTGCTGTCCGTCGTGGGCGGTGTTGGCGAAGAAGTTCTTCCCGGATCTCATTGATCAGATCTCGCAGGAACTCACACCGATGGTGGCTACTGCAAGGACGATCAAGCGGGAGCATCCTAATGCAAAAGTCGTCTTTATCGGACCATGCGCATCCAAAAAGCTTGAGGCATCTAGAAGAAGCGTCAGAAGCGATGTTGATTTTGTTGTTACTTTCGAGGAAATGCAGGCGATGTTCGACGCTAAGGGAATCGATCTGACTGAGTATGAGGCGGAATCTTCCTTCCATGACGCTACGGGAGCCGGAAGAGGATACGGCTGCGCTGGCGGTGTTGCTGAAGCAATCGAAAAGTGTATCAACGAATATTACCCGGATGTAAACGTCAACATCGAGCATGCGGAAGGACTTGCGGAGTGCAAGAAGATCTTAACGCTTGCCAAGGCGGGACGCATGAACGGCTGTCTGATTGAAGGAATGGGATGCCCGGGCGGATGTATTGCAGGCGCGGGTACAAATATTCCGATTGTAAAGGCGAAAAGGAATCTGGCCACTTTTGTCAAGAATTCAACCAAGGCGGTTCCTCCGAAAGAGCTAGAAGAGATTGAACTGAAATAAATAAGAGGAATACATTTTCCAATATGGTATGCTCCCTCCTAAGTGACAAGTTTTTATTATTTCACTTGTCTGCCTAGAAGGGAGCGTACTATTTGGTCGAACATCAGCCCATGTTTAGGGAATTGTTTACACAGATCAATAATCTTAAATCTTAATACATTTTCACTGAGAACAAAACACGGGGTTTTTCGGGGTCTGCTTTACAAACAGATCCCTCTGTGATATATTATAAAACAGGCTTTTTGGAGCGAAAGAGGAGGATTATAGCAATGCAGCCATATGGAGTGAATCAGCTTAGAAAAATGTTTCTTGAGTTTTTCGAGAGCAAGGGGCACCTTGCGATGAAGAGTTTTTCTCTGGTGCCGCACAATGATAAGAGCCTGCTTCTTATCAATTCCGGAATGGCGCCGTTAAAACCATATTTTACTGGGCAGGAAATCCCGCCGAGGAAGCGTGTGACGACCTGTCAGAAATGTATCCGCACCGGTGATATTGAAAATGTGGGTAAGACCGCGCGCCACGGTACGTTTTTTGAGATGCTGGGGAATTTCTCCTTCGGGGATTATTTTAAAGAAGAAGCGATTCAGTGGACATGGGAATTTCTGACGGATGTGGTCGGGCTTGACCCTGACCGCCTGTACCCGTCTGTGTATGTGGACGACGATGAGGCGTTTGAGATTTGGAATAAGAAGATGGGGATCCCGGCGGAGCGTATCTTCAAGTTTGGCAAGGAAGACAATTTCTGGGAGCATGGATCCGGTCCCTGTGGGCCCTGTTCAGAAGTATACTATGACAGAGGCGAAAAATACGGCTGCGGTAAACCTGACTGTACGGTAGGGTGTGACTGTGACCGTTACATGGAAATCTGGAATGATGTGTTCACGCAGTTCGACAATGACGGAAAAGGTAATTACACAGAGTTAGAGCAGAAGAATATTGATACCGGAATGGGGCTGGAGCGTCTGGCTTCTGTCGTGCAGGATGTGGATTCCATTTTTGACGTGGATACGATCAAAGCGCTGCGGGATCATGTGTGTGAACTGGCGGGAAAAGAATATGGAAAAGAATACAATGACGATGTATCTATCCGTGTTATCACCGATCACATCCGCTCCGTGACGTTTATGATTTCCGACGGTATTATGCCGTCCAACGAAGGACGGGGTTATGTGCTCCGCCGTCTCTTAAGACGTGCCTGCCGTCACGGAAGGCTTCTGGGCATTCACAAGGGATTCCTGCCGGAACTGGCACAGACAGTTATCGCAGGATCAAAGGACGGATATCTCGAGCTGGAAGAGAAGAAAGAGTTCATCCTCAAGGTTATTGCAAAAGAGGAAGAACAGTTTAATAAAACCATTGATCAGGGGCTTGGCATCCTTGCCGAGATGATCGCCGGCATGGAGGCAAAAGACGGGAAGACATTGAGCGGTGACGACGCATTCCGTCTTTATGACACATATGGCTTCCCGCTGGATCTGACGAAAGAGATCCTTGAGGAGAAGGGGATGGACGTGGACGAGGAAGGATTCAAATCCTCCATGGAAGTACAGAGAACGACGGCAAGAAACGCCCGTGAAGTGACCAACTACATGGGAGCTGACGTGACGGTGTACGAGTCCATTGATCCTAGTGTAACAAGTACCTTTGTTGGATATGAGAACTTAAGCTGGGAGTCTGACGTGACTGTTCTTACGACAGAGACAGAACTTGCAGACGCACTCTCAGAGGGAGAAAAGGGAACTGTCTTTGTAAATGAAACTCCTTTCTATGCCACAAGCGGCGGTCAGGAGGCTGACACAGGATACATCCGTACAGCAGAGGGCGAGTTCAAGGTAGAAGACACTGTGAAGCTCTTAGGAGGAAAGATCGGTCATGTGGGGGTTATGACAAAGGGCATGATCAAAGTGGGAGATAAGGTTTCTCTTGAGGTCAATGCTAAGAAGCGGGCTCTCTCCGCGCGAAACCACAGTGCAACCCACCTTCTTCAGAAAGCGCTTCGCACGGTTCTGGGAACTCATGTGGAGCAGGCAGGCTCCAGTGTTAATGAGGACAGGCTGCGATTCGACTTTACACATTTTTCTGCTTTGACAGCAGAAGAATTAAAGAAAGTGGAAGATATTGTAAACGAGCAGATATCCAAAGGACTTCCTGTTGTGGCGAAGAACATGCCTATTGAAGAAGCAAAGAAGACAGGCGCGCAGGCTCTCTTTGGAGAAAAGTATGGCGACATTGTGCGCGTCGTCAATATGAGCGAGTTTTCAATCGAGTTCTGTGGCGGTACACATGTGAGCAACACGTCCGAGATTATGGCGTTTAAAATTATTTCCGAGACAGGCGTTGCGGCAGGTGTGCGTCGTATCGAGGCGCTGACTTCTGACGGTCTGATGAAATACTATGCAGACATGGAAGCGAAGTTAAAGAATGCCGCGCAGCTTTTGAAGACGACGCCGGACAGCCTGACAGATAAGATCACACATATGATGGCGGAAAATAAATCTCTTCACAGCGAAGTCGAGAGCTTAAAGAGTAAGATGGCTCAAGATGCCGCAGGCGATGTGATGGATCAGGTGAAAGAAATAAAGGGTGTGAAGCTCCTTGCCACTCAGATTGACGGTGTGGATATGAATGGCCTGAGAGATTTAGGAGACCAGCTGAAAGGGAAGCTGGGAGAAGGCGTTGTCGTGCTTGCTTCCGCAGGAGAAGGCAAAGTAAGCCTTATGGCGACAGCTACAGACGGCGTGATGAAGATGGGCGCACACGCAGGAAACCTTGTCAAGGGCATCGCAGGATGTGTCGGCGGCGGTGGCGGCGGACGTCCGAACATGGCACAGGCAGGGGGCAAGAACCCAGCGGGAATCCCTGACGCTCTGAAAAAAGCGGAGGAAGTGCTGGAATCACAGCTCACAGACTAACAAAAAATGTTCCTGTCATGAAGAAAACAGGTGAATTCAGGCGTAAATATAAGTTTTCGCAGGAAAATAGTTGACGGGACAAAAAAATATGCTATAATCTTTATTAGTGCAATAAAAATACCCGAACAGTCGTATTATGCACAATACCAGACTGGAGGGGAGGTTAGGTGTGAGACTATGTCAAATGTAATCGTTAAAGAAAACGAGACGTTAGATAGCGCTTTACGCAGATTCAAAAGAAACTGCGCTAAGGCTGGTATTCAGCAGGAGATCCGCAAAAGGGAGCACTACGAGAAGCCAAGCGTAAGACGTAAGAAAAAATCTGAAGCTGCTAGAAAACGCAAATATAATTAATCAGTGCACTTTAAGCAGGATACCATCTCCGGTATCCTGCTTTTCATATTATTGAATTGGGGACAGGGCAAAACCTGATTGGGGACGTAGTAAAATCGGGTTTTACTACGTCCCCAGTTCAATTTCCTGCAATATCGATATTGCGTTTCCTGCAAATTTATCTAAATAAAGCGTTAAAACTGTAAAATAATGAAACTTTTCATTGACAATCATTCATGGAACTTTTAAAATAGACAAGTAAGCAAAAATGTTCATAAATGGTCATAGGAGCGATACATCCATATTTATTTTAGGAGGTAATTATAAGATGTCATACGTTGATGAAGTAATCGAACTTGTAGTAAAGAAGAACCCGGCAGAGCCGGAATTTCATCAGGCGGTAAAAGAAGTGCTGGAGTCTCTGCGCGTTGTGATCGAGGCCAACGAAGATAAATTCCGCAAAGAAGCGCTTCTTGAAAGACTTACGGAGCCTGAGAGACAGTTTAAATTTCGTGTTCCGTGGGTTGACGATAAAGGTCAGGTACATGTAAACACAGGATATCGTGTGCAGTTCAACAGTGCAATCGGACCTTACAAGGGAGGTCTTCGTCTCCATCCATCCGTAAATCTGGGAATTATTAAATTCCTCGGTTTCGAGCAGATTTTCAAGAATTCGCTGACAGGCCTGCCGATTGGCGGCGGAAAGGGTGGATCTGATTTCGACCCGAAGGGCAAATCAGACAGAGAGGTTATGGCATTCTGTCAGAGCTTTATGACAGAGCTCTGCAAATATATCGGCGCTGACACAGACGTTCCGGCAGGAGATATCGGAACAGGCGCAAGAGAGATCGGCTATATGTTCGGTCAGTACAAGAGAATCCGCGGCCTCTATGAGGGTGTGCTCACAGGGAAAGGATTAAGTTACGGTGGTTCTCTTGTTCGTACAGAGGCGACAGGCTATGGCCTTTTGTACCTTACACAGGAAATGTTAAAGATCAATGGACAGGATATTGCTGGCAAGACAGTGGCAGTATCCGGTTCCGGAAATGTTGCGATCTACGCGACACAGAAAGCACAGCAGCTCGGCGCCAAGGTTGTCACAGTAAGTGATTCAAACGGCTGGGTATACGATCCGGATGGAATCGATGTGGCGGCGCTTAAAGAGATCAAAGAAGTGAACCGCGAGAGACTGACAGAGTACAAGAAATACCGTCCGAATTCAGAGTACCATGAGGGAAGAGGCGTATGGTCCGTGAAGGTTGACATCGCGCTTCCGTGCGCAACTCAGAACGAACTTCACCTTGAAGACGCGAAGATGCTTGTGGAGAATGGATGTATCGCGGTTGCAGAGGGCGCGAATATGCCGACCACAATGGAAGCGACAGAGTATCTTCAGGAGCACGGCGTTCTGTTTGCTCCGGGTAAAGCTGCCAACGCAGGCGGTGTGGCTACATCCGCTCTTGAGATGTCCCAGAATAGCGAGCGCTTAAGCTGGACATTCGAGGAAGTGGATGAGAAACTGCAGGGCATCATGGTAAACATCTGCCACAATATGGCTGAAGCTGCTGAAAAGTACGGATTCAAGGGTAACTATGTGGTAGGTGCTAACATTGCTGGATTCGAGAAAGTTGTTGAAGCCATGACAGCACAGGGAATCGTATAATTCCCGATTTGTGAAAAAATGATTAAAAGCGTTGACACATCCAAGAAATTTCGATATAGTTGTTCTTGGTAAAAGGGAGTAACTGGCGCTTAAAAAGCGTTTGCGATGTCGTCAGTACGATGGGAAGCCCATCCGTATCGCGATTAAATGGTGAGACTTTTATTGCATTACATAGTTGAGGTATGCAATAGAGGTCTCACCTTTTTCATTTTGTATACCGGAACAGACAGGAGGATCAGATGAAAAGTTATTATCAATTATCTGGAAAAGAGACGATGAGGGAGATTAACGGTTCGGAAAAACCCCTCACGGAAGAACAGGTAAAAGCCAATCAAGAAAAATATGGCCCCAATGAGCTGGTAGAAGGAAAGAAAAAGACAACGCTTCAGATCTTTTTGGAGCAGTATAAGGACTTTCTTGTTATCATACTTATCATTGCGGCGGTAGCGTCTGGATTTATGGGCGATATCGAAAGCGCGGTAGTTATTCTTGTCGTAATTACGATGAACGCTGTTCTAGGAACCGTACAGACGGTTAAGGCAGAACAATCTCTTGCAAGCCTTAAGAAGCTTTCTGGGCCTGAGGCAAAAGTGCTGCGTGGAGGAAATGTGGTGCAGATTCCTTCCTCCGAGGTGACGATGGGAGATATCGTCATGCTGGATGCAGGAGATTATATTCCTGCGGACGGACGCCTGATCGAAAGTGCAAGCCTGAAAGTAGACGAAAGTGCTCTGACGGGTGAGAGTCTTGGCGTTGAGAAGAATATTGATCCTATTCCTGCGGAAGAAGTACCTCTGGGTGACCGTTTGAACATGGTTTATTCGGGAAGTTTTGTCACATATGGAAGAGGCTCCTTTGTGGTGACGGGCATCGGGATGGAGACGGAAGTGGGAAAGATCGCAAGCCTCTTAAAGACAACGTCAGAAAAGAGGACGCCGCTTCAGGTAAACTTAGACCAGTTCGGTCAGAAGTTATCAATCTTGATTCTTATCTTCTGCGGGATCCTCTTTGGCATCAATATCCTGCGCGGGGATGACATCGGAGACGCTTTCCTCTTTGCGGTTGCGCTGGCAGTGGCGGCGATTCCGGAGGCATTGAGCTCCATCGTGACTATTGTTCTGTCCTTTGGAACACAGAAGATGGCAAGAGAACATGCCATTATGCGCAAACTTCAGGCAGTAGAAGGGCTTGGAAGTGTGTCGGTCATCTGTTCAGATAAGACAGGGACATTGACGCAGAATAAGATGACAGTAGAAGACTATTATGTGGATGAAGCCTGTATTAAGGCGGAAGACATTGATCTGAATAATCCCTCCCAGAGCCGTCTCTTGATTGGAAGTATGCTGTGTAACGATTCAAAGATCACAGATGGAGTGGAGATCGGAGATCCCACTGAGACGGCGCTTATCAATCTCGGCAGCCGCCTTGGCCTTGACCCGGAAGCAGTGCGGGCAAAATATCCCCGTGAGAGTGAGAATCCTTTCGACAGCGATCGGAAACTGATGTCCACAAAACATACGATGGAAGGCATACCGACCATGATTGTAAAAGGCGCTGTGGATGTCCTTTTGGATCGTATGACCCAGATCCAGATCGGATCAGAGATTCGTATGATTACGGAGCTAGACCGGGAGAAGATTGAAGCACAGAATCAGGCGTTTTCAAGAGAGGGATTAAGGGTTCTCGCATTTGCATATAAAGTAGTTTCTGACGAGATGGAACTGTCGCTGGAAGACGAGCAGGATCTGATATTCCTTGGTCTTGTGGCTATGATGGATCCGCCGAGGGGAGAATCAAAAGCTGCTGTTGCGGAATGTAAGAGCGCTGGTATCCGTCCAATCATGATTACGGGTGACCATAAGGTGACAGCCGCGGCAATTGCGAAAAGGATCGGCATTCTGGAAGACGAATCTGAGGCTTGCGAGGGCGCGGTAATTGATAAGATGTCTGATGAAGAATTGAAAGACTTCGTAGAAGGGATTTCTGTGTATGCCCGTGTATCGCCAGAGCATAAGATCCGTATTGTGCGGGCATGGCAGGAGAAGGGGAATATCGTATCCATGACAGGGGACGGCGTCAACGACGCTCCGGCGCTGAAGCAGGCAGATATCGGCGTGGCAATGGGCATCACAGGGAGCGAAGTGTCTAAAGACGCGGCAGCTATGGTGCTGACGGACGATAATTTTGCGACGATTGTAAAAGCGGTGGAAAACGGAAGGAATATCTATCGGAATATTAAAAGTTCAATCCAGTTTCTTCTCTCTGGAAACTTTGGGGCAATCCTTGCTGTACTGTACGCCTCGATCATGGCTCTGCCAGTACCATTTGCGCCTGTGCATCTGCTCTTTATCAATCTACTGACTGACAGTCTTCCGGCAATTGCGCTAGGACTGGAGCCAAATTCAGAAGATGTGATGAAAGAGAAACCAAGGCCAATGAATGAGTCTATCCTGACGAAAGATTTTCTCTTCAAGGTTGGGACAGAAGGACTTTCCATTGCAGTAACAACAATGATCGCGTTTATGATCGGATATCACGGAGAAAACGCCCTTTTAGGAAGTACCATGGCATTTGCCACTTTGTGCTCTGCAAGGCTGTTCCACGGGTTTAACTGTAAGTCTGACCGCCCGGTAGTATTTACCCGGAAAGTGTTTAACAACATTTTCCTGATCGGTGCTTTTGTACTGGGAATCGCCTTGATCACAGCGGTGGTTATGATACCAGGTCTGCACAGTATCTTCAAGGTACAGACTCTGACTGTAAGACAGCTTTTTACTGTATATGGGCTTGCTGCTGTGAATATCCCGGTTATTCAGATCTTAAAAGGAATACGCATGGCGTTCCGTAAAAAATAATCAAAGATATATGACAGCGTCAATGTACAGGGGGGAGCATATGATTCTGCCTGTGTTTTGACGCTGTATTTTTATTCTGAGACAAAGGAGGATATATATGAAATAAGTACAGAAACCGAAAAAGTCACTCATATTCTATTACTTGATCGCAGTGGTAGTAATCATCCTGTTAAATTCCCTATTGTTTCCAAAGATTACAGAGAGGAATATCAAGGAGGTGGACTACGGCACTTTCCTTGAAATGATAGAACAAAAGCAGGTGGCGACAGTAGAACTTGACGGGAACACTATCTACTTTACAGACAAAGAAGCAGAAACAAATTTTTATGAGACAACGACTTTTGACGACCCCGATCTTGTAAACCGTCTGGACGAGGCAGGATGTACATTTGGCAGAGTCGCCGAGGAGCCTATGAATCCGATCCTAAGCTTTTTGCTTTCATGGATCGTACCGCTTCTAATCTTCATAGGCTTAGGTCAGCTCCTTTCAAGACAGTTAATGAAGAAAATGGGCGGCGGCACAGACGGCAATCCGTTTATGCAGTTCGGGAAGAGCAACGTGAAGGTGTACGTACAGTCCACCACCGGGATCACATTCAACGATGTGGCAGGAGAGGATGAAGCAAATCGACCGCAGGATCCCGGTGGAACTGCCGGATCTGAAAGGAAGAGAAGAGATTCTCAGAGTCCATGCAAAAAAAGTCCGTTTAAGTGATAATGTGGATTTTAATGCAATTGCGCGGGCGGCTTCCGGCGCATCAGGCGCGGAGCTTGCCAACATGGTTAACGAAGCGGCTTTAAGAGCTGTGAGAGAGAATCGGAAATTTGTCACTCAGGCAGATCTGGAAGAGAGTATTGAGACTGTAATCGCAGGATATCAGAAGAAAAATCAGGTTCTTTCCACAAAAGAACGTCTGATCGTATCTTATCATGAGATTGGCCATGCCCTTGTGGCGGCGTTGCAGACACACTCTGCCCCGGTTACTAAGATCACCATTATCCCACGTACGTCAGGCGCTTTGGGTTACACGATGCAGGTAGATGAGGAAGAGCGTAATCTGATGAGCCAAGAGGAATTGACGAATAAGATCGCCACACTGACAGGTGGAAGATGCGCGGAGAAACTTGTATTCGACTCCATTACGACTGGGGCGTCCAACGATATTGAACAGGCCACGAAGCTGGCGCGGGCCATGATTACCCGATTCGGAATGAGTGAGAAATTCGGAATGGTGGCATTGGAAACACAGGCAAATCCTTATCTAGGAGGCGACAGTAGTTTGAGTTGCTCATCTGAGACTGCGGCAGAGATCGATCAGATGGTGGTCGAGACAGTGAAAGCTGGATATGAGAAGGCGATGAGCCTTTTGGAAGAAAATAAAGGTAAGCTTCACGAACTGGCGAAATACCTCTATGAAAAGGAGACGATAACAGGGGAAGAATTTATGCAGATACTAAACCGGGCGCACAGCTGAAGAGAAAAGTCTGGATGTAATGAGAGAAATCATTTATAATAAGATCATATGCGTACAGATGATGAACGCAGTGCCGATGGACAGGGGATCAGCCGAGTGCATTTGATCCCCTATATGCTGACGACACATAATGCAAGAAGAAGGGATTTAAGCCAGATGCCAAAGAGAAAAGCACAGCAGACAGAATACAAAAGAGACCGGAGAATGCCTACAACGCGCTATGAGCCGGATTACAGGCAGGGACTTACGAGCCAGCAGGTTCAGGAACACCGCCTGCACGGTTGGACGAACCGCGCTGTGGAGCCTCCATCCAAGACGACAAAAGAGATCGTACATGAGAACGTATTTACATATTTCAATCTGATTTTTGTCATATTGGCAGTTTTGCTCTGTCTGGTAGGGTCTTTCCGTGATTTGACATTCCTGCCGGTTATTATTGCAAATACGCTTATCGGTATCGTGCAGGAGATCCGGGCAAAACAGGTATTAGATAAACTGACTATGTTAAACGCTCCTCATGCAGCAGTAGTCCGTGATGGGAAACGCTCCGTCATTGACGCTGAAAATCTTGTGCTTGATGATATTGTTATTTTCAAAGCAGGAAATCAGGTATGTGCAGACGCGGTTGTATCAGCAGGGGAAGTGCAGGTTAATGAATCTCTGCTGACAGGGGAGGCGGACGAGATTACGAAGCATAAGGGCGACAAGCTCATGTCTGGCAGCTTTATTGTGTCGGGACAGTGCCATGCAAGGCTGGACAAAGTAGGAGCGGATTCCTATATCTCTAAACTGACCCTTCAGGCGAAGGCGATGCAGGACGGGGAACAGTCGGAGATGATTCGTTCTCTTGATAAACTGGTGAAATATGTGGGAATCGCCATCATTCCTATTGGACTGGTACTGTTCTCACAAGCGTTTTTCCTTCAGCATGATGGATTTCGCGAGAGTGTGACTTCTATGATCGCGGCTGTTATTGGGATGATCCCAGAAGGGCTGTACCTTCTTGCCAGTGTGGCGCTTGCCGTAAGTTCTGTGCGACTGGCACAGAAAAAGGTACTTCTACATGATATGAAGTGTATTGAGACGCTGGCGCGGGTAGATGTGCTCTGTGTGGACAAGACAGGTACGATCACGGAGAATACGATGAAAGTGATAGACGTGATCGAGACAGATGAATATGACAAAGATGAAATGGATCCTCTTCGTACAATGATCGGTGATTTTGCGGCGGCGATGACAAAGGATAATATCACTATGGCGGCGGTAAAGGAGTATTTCACAACGGCATCCGGCAAGATGGCATTAGCTAAGACGGGATTCTCATCGGCGACTAAGTACAGCAGTGTGACATTCGAGGACAGGGCATACGTGTTAGGCGCCCCGGAATTTGTCCTGAAAGAAAAATACGGCGATTATGCGCAACAGATTACAGAGCATGTCTCCACGGGAGCACGTGTGCTCGCCTTCGGGTCATACGATGGCGAAATCGACGGAAAACCGTTGGAACATGCCATCACACCGCTGGGATTTGTCCTTCTAGCGAATCCGATTCGTGAGGCGGCGAAGGAGACCTTCGAGTATTTTGCGGAGCAGGGAGTGGAGGTAAAAGTCATCTCAGGAGACAACCCAGTGACAGTGTCAAATGTGGCAAAGCAGGCAGGCATTAAGAATGCGGAGAACTATGTAGACGCATCGGAACTGGACGACGAGGGAGAACTTCGGAAAGCAGTGCTTCGAAACACCGTGTTTGGAAGGGTTACCCCGAGCCAGAAGAGGAAATTTGTGCGCATTCTCAAGGAAGCCGGGCATACGGTGGCAATGACCGGAGACGGCGTCAACGATGTGCTGGCGCTCAAGGATGCAGACTGCAGTATCGCTATGGCGTCTGGGAGTGATGCGGCGGCACAGGCGTCCCAGCTTGTGCTTCTGGAATCAGATTTTTCCTGTATGCCTCAGGTTGTGTTGGAAGGAAGAAGAGTGGTCAATAATATCCAGCGTTCAGCGAGCCTCTTCCTTGTAAAGAATATTTTCTCCTTCCTTCTCAGTTTGATTTCTTTAGTATTTATGTTTACTTATCCACTGGAGCCTTCACAGATATCGCTGATCAGTATGTTTACCATTGGTGTGCCAGCGTTCTTTCTTGCTCTGGAGCCAAACAAAAATATTATCAAAGGACATTTCCTTACAAATGTATTCTTGAAAGCTCTTCCCGCAGCGCTGACAGATGCGCTGGCTGTCGGAGCATTGGTTATTTTCGGGCGGACGTTTGATGTGAATTCAACAGATATTTCTACTGCCGCAACAATGCTGCTTGCCATAGTAGGCTTTATGATTCTATATAAGATCAGCGCGCCGATGAACAAAATTCGCATAGCGATCTTAGGTGGATGTATTGTGGGACTTCTATTTTGCAGTATCTTCTTGAAAGATCTATTTGCGATCACAGGAATGACGACAGAATGTGTGATGCTTTTTGTTGTCTTTGCTATCGCCACAGAACCAGTGCTTAGATATCTGACAGTGCTTGTAGGAAAGATGAGGTTTTATTATCTGAGACTGCGCGGAAGGAACCCAGAGGAAGAGGTATAAAATCTTATTTGGGGAAGTATGTATGGAAAAAAGAATTGCGGAATGTATCAATATATTGGGGAGATTTTGCGGAAAAAGAGACGTGGAGAATTTACTGGTTTCCGAATTAAAAAATAAATATCAACTCGAACAGGCTGATGTAATGGTTCTTTTTGGCGGTAGTATCATGTGCGGAGGGGATGTGCTTGCGACTGCTATGAAGAATAACGTCGCAAAAAAATATGTAATCGTGGGAGGCGCCGGTCATACCACAGAGGCTTTGCGGATAAAGGTGCATGAAAAATTCCCGGATATTATAACTGACGGGTTGACGGAAGCGGAAATTTTTGAATCGTATATTCAGTATCGTTATAGACTTCATGCTGATCTTTTAGAATGTAATTCAACTAATTGTGGAAATAACATTACATATTTGCTGGATTTACTGAGAAAAAACAATATCGCATTTCATTCAATCATTCTTGCCCAAGATGCTACTATGCAACATAGGATGGAGGCTGGAATGAGAAAATATGTTACGGATGCAAGGATTATCAATTTTGCTACTTACCAAGCAAATGTAGTTGCAAATAACGGTCAGCTTTATTATGAAAATGATATCTTGGGTATGTGGGATATGGAAAGATATGTTTCATTACTGATGGGAGAAATACCGCGGTTATCTGATGATGCGGACGGATATGGACCAAACGGGAAAAACTATATTGCTCATGTTGAGATACCATTAGAAGTTAAGATGGCATTTGCAGAGTTAAAAGCAACATACGGTAATATGGTAAGGGAAGCCAATCCATTATACGCATAAACTGGGAGCCGGATTTCGTTTTGTTGCGGAGTCCGGTTCCTTTTTATGCAGCATTGCAAAGTTTTTGGAAATGTTTTTCAGCAATCTGATTCTTGGAACGGATCATGAGCTGAAAATATCAAATAATATGTAGATTCGTTCTTAATGCTTTTCTGGCCTTGTATCTTCCGTCCAGTGTTCCGGGTTGCTGTCATCAGGAATTAAACCAGACAAAATCTGTTCATAGTGTTGCACTTTTTCGTCCATATAGGCCGCTGTCGTTTGGGCCTCTTCTACGCGTTTATACGCCTGTTCCCGCTGCCGGAGAATAATTTGATACCTTGCATAGAGTGTTTCTTTGGATTCTGGCAGGCGACACAAATCGCAGTATTCTTTAATATCCTCAATAGATGCGCCGCACCCTTTCAAACAGGCGATCCCCTGCATCCAGTTAACGGATTCCTCATTGAAAATACGTCGATTGCCCTTATCACGCTGACAGGGTAAAAGATTGATGTCGGTATAATACCGGATTGTGTGTTCCGTTGTATGGAACATCTCGGCAAATTGTTTCAATGTGTAAATCATAGTTTTCCTCCTAAAAAATTTATCAAAAAGGTATTGACTTCGAGTTACCCGAACTTGCTATGCTTAGCTTAGCACAACTGGCAAGCCTGCTCAAGTGCCTAAATACGAATAAATGGAGGAATGATTATGAGCACGATTACTTTGAACAATGACATTCAAATGCCCATGCTCGGCTTTGGTACATTTCTGATAGGTGGCGCAGAATGTGAGGAAAGCGTTTTGACCGCGCTCCGTAGCGGCTACCGTATAATTGACACGGCCGAGGCGTATGAAAACGAGGAAGCGGTTGGAAATGCGATTGTGAAAAGCGGTATTCCCCGTAAGGAATTGTTTCTTGTCACGAAAGTAAACTTCCGGTCCTATGAAAACACCCGCGAAACTGTGGAAGCGTCACTGAAAAAGTTGAAAACCAGCTATCTCGACCTTGTATTGCTCCACTGGCCGTTTGGAAACTACTATGCCGCATGGCGGGAATTGGAAAAGCTGTATCAAGAGGGCAAAATCCGGGCTATCGGTGTTTCCAACTTTGATCCGGATCGCCTGATTGATTTGATTGAGTTTAATAAAGTTACGCCTGCGGTTAACCAGATTGAAACTCATCTGCTTTGCCAGCGCCGGGAAGAACATGAATGGCTGGAAAAATACCGTGTCCAGCACATGGCTTATGCTCCTCTGGGACAGGGTAAGAAAAATGAAATGTTTGAACATCCTGCTTTGGTTGAAATCGCAAAGGCTCACGGCAAGACAGCTGCCCAGGTTGCGCTGCGATTCCTCATGCAGAACGGTGTGGTTGTGATCCCGAAGTCCGTCCATGCGAAGCGTATCAAAGAGAACTTTGATCTGCTAGATTTTGAACTGAGCACTGACGAAATGGCACGGCTTGTGGAGATGGACACAGCGGCTCCTATAATTGGAAATCCCGAAGATCCTGCTATGGTTGAGTCTGCTATGAAATGGTAAAAGAAGAACCGGAGAAAGGGTATATTACAACCATCCCGTCTCTTGTGAAGCTGGCGGTACAGCTTATTACAGACGAAAATCTGTGTGTGAGGGAAAGCGTCAGTATCACACGGGACGCAGCACAAGGGAAAGAGGAAGAATGCAAACAAGAAGATTACGAAATATCGAGGTGTCAGGAGTATTTACTTTGCATGACGAACTGTAACATCGATGAAAGGTCTATTGACATATTCGCAGATAATCACTATAATAATCCTGTCGTCGGACAATACGAAAAGGAGGTAATCTGTTTGAAATACAGTATGGAAGATCAAGTGCGTCAATTTTGTGATGCATGGCAGGAATTGAATATGATTTATGAAGATTATGCCAGAAGCGTTGATGTACCGTATACAAGTTTGTATATTCTCAGCTTAATTACCAGAATTGATGGATGCACACAAAAAACAATCTGTGAAAAAACATTTCTCCCCCGACAAACTGTAAATACCATTATCACTGGATTTTACAAAAAGAATTGGATTACTCTGCAAGAACTCCCGGAAGACCGCAGGATTAAGGCCATTTACCTTACAGAGACAGGCAAAGAGTACGCTGGGAAGATCATTCCTCAGATACGAAGAGCTGAGTTGGAGGCGATGGAAAAACTGACAGAGGAACAAC
>DXAK01000014.1 GCA_019117065.1 Candidatus Mediterraneibacter pullicola
AAGAGAGATTTTGAAATTTTATGACGCTTATATTTGCAAGTTATGCTTGCGTCCGTTTTACCACTCTGAAAGTGGTAAAATCACTATGCGGGTTGATGAAGAACTAAAAGGTCAAATTCATACAGAAATGATGAAAGCAATCTTGAAATTTGAAATCAGAGTGAAGTAATCATATTACATGAATGAAAAACGGGAGATACACAGATGTTTGTGCTATCTCCCATGTTATTTTTTGTGTCATATCAAGGCTCATTCAATCGTGGTAAATTCGTGGTAAAATGAGTGTTTTTCTATACTTAAAAATGTTTGAAAGTATAGTGTTCATGCGGATAATCAAAAATCGGATATAAAATTTCATATAATCTTTATATCCAATTTGGAGAATAGCTTTCTCTCGCTGAAAATCAGATGGATATAGTAATTCATCCTGCGCTTGTTATGGTGGGGCGGACCCGCACTGCACATTGTATCGCTCGCTCCATGTAGAGTAGGAAGGGGAAATAATAAGAATAGAAAGAAACTACATATCTGTTAGACGTTTTGGATACCTTCTTCTGTTATTTCTCTTTTTGCCAAGACTTACTTGGATGTAACAGGAAACTAGCGGATGATATAACCCGGATCTCCGAAGATACATTTCAATTGGGAAAACTGACTCTGACTGTTGAGTCTCATAATTCAGGATCTGCTATTATAAATGATATAGGACCTAAGACAAGGGAGAGACTTATGCTATGAAGTGGTGAAGGAGGTGCAAGAGTAAGGGTATAATTTGTACATAGAGGAATAAACAGGTATAATCAAATGGAAATATAGGCTGATGAAGTTTTTCATCAGCCTATATTTCTCTTGCTCCTTTTTCAAAATTACACTATACTCTATGTCGGGAAACAAATTATCCGGGAGGTTGTGATGATTACAATCAGCCAGCTGAAGCTCCCTGTAAGTCATACGCCGGATCAATTAAAGAAAAAGATTTTGCGCATGCTGGGAATTCAGGAAAAAGATTTAATACAATATACCATACGGAAACGCTCCCTCGACGCAAGGAGGAAGCCAGAGCTGTTCTATGTATATACCGTGCACTGTACAGTGGTAAACGAAGACCGTGTCTTATGTCTGTCGAAAGGAAAGGCCGGAAAAACGGAGGAGAGGCCCTACTGCCCTCCGGATGAGGGGAAGAACCATCTCACCTCCCGCCCGGTCGTTATAGGAAGCGGCCCGGCAGGTCTGTTCTGCGCCTATCTTCTTGCACTAAAAGGGTACCGTCCTCTTCTTGTCGAGAGGGGAGCGTCGGTGCATGAGCGGAAGAAAGATGTGGACCGGTTCTGGGAGACAGGGGTTCTTGACACAGCATCCAACGTACAGTTCGGAGAAGGAGGTGCAGGGACATTTTCCGATGGAAAGCTAAATACGCTTGTGAAGGATCCGGCAGGACGTAATCGCTTTGTTTTGGAGACATTCGTTCGCTTTGGGGCTCCGGATGAGATCCTTTGGGAGCAAAAGCCTCATATCGGCACGGATATTCTTATCAATGTGGTGGGAAATATGAGAGAGGAGATTATCCGTCTGGGCGGTGAAGTCTGTTTTCGCAGTCAGGTGACGGATATCTTTCCCGCCAGCCAGCAGCTTGAGATCAATGGCAAGGAGAAGATCAGCACAGGCGCGGCTATACTGGCGATAGGTCACAGTGCTAGGGATACTTTTAAGATGCTTTTTGACCGGGGCATATGTATGGAGGCAAAATCTTTTGCTGTCGGAGTCCGCGTAGAACATCGTCAGGAGATGATCGATGGGGTTATGTATGGACGAACGCAGAGAGGCTCACTTCCCCCTGCTGCTTATAAGCTGGCGGAGAAGGTAAAAGATGGCCGGGGAGTTTATACTTTCTGCATGTGTCCCGGCGGGTATGTGGTGAACGCATCATCTGAAGAAGGGTATCTGGCGGTGAACGGCATGAGTTATCACGGCAGGGCCGGCGAGAATGCCAACAGCGCGGTCATCGTGACTGTGACGCCGGAGGATTATGGGGCGGATCATCCTCTTGCGGGAGTGGAGTTCCAGAGAAAGCTTGAGAGAAACGCATGGAAAGCGGGAAAAGGAAAGATACCGGTTCAGCGGTTCGAGGACTTTTGCAAAGGAAAAGTATCCGCAGGGGCGGGAATCGTCCGTCCGAATATGAAGGGAGAATACTGTTTTGCCGATGTCAGGCGTATTTTTCCGGACGAAATCGCACAGGCTGTACAGGACGGGATCTATGCGATGAACCGTAGGATAAAAGGATTTGCCCATCCAGATACGCTTTTATCTGGAGTGGAGAGCCGGACGTCGTCGCCGGTGCGGATCCCAAGGGATGAAAAATTCTGCTCGTCAGTTCCATGGATCTATCCCTGTGGCGAAGGCGCCGGATATGCGGGCGGCATTACCTCCGCGGCCATGGACGGGCTTAAAGCGGCCGAAGCAATCATCCGGAGGTATGCTCCGTAAATGCAGGAAAGTTTGTACATCGTTATCCCGTGATTAGGACCCATGTGCAAAGCCTGTTCACAGAATTTTAATGGGTAATCCCTATACACACTTTTTAAATTGTGCTAAAATAAATCATTGTATTGTATCATCGCGCTGATTGCAGGATCAACATATGGGAAAGAACAATACGATCAAAAATATGTATCATGAAGACCGGCCTTATGAGAAATGCGAGCGGTTTGGAGCGGCGAATTTAACCGATGCAGAGTTGTTTGCCGTGCTGCTTCGGACTGGCACGCAGGGTGAGAATTCGCTGGAGTTAGCTCATAGGCTTCTGAAGTCAGAGACCCCGGAGCGGGGGCTTCTTAATATCCATCGATGGACTATGGAAAGGCTAATCCGCGTCCGCGGGATCGGCAGGGTGAAAGCGATCCAGATTTTATGCCTGTCCGAGCTTGCGAAGCGGCTGGCTAGGACGTCGGCTTTACAGGAACTTGACTTTTCTTCGCCGCGGACTATTGCCCGGTATTACATGGAAGACATGAGGCACAAAGAAAAAGAAGTCTTAAAACTTCTTCTTTTGAATACAAGGGCAAGGCTGATCGGGGAGAGCGATATATCGGTAGGCACTGTCAATATGGCGCTTATCTCTCCCAGAGAGCTTTTTCTCGAGGCGCTTAGAAGAAATGCGGTCTCAATCATACTGCTGCACAACCATCCGAGTGGAGACCCGGAACCAAGCAAGGAGGATATCCGTATCACCGGGCGTATCTATGAGGCGGGCGCCCTGATTGGGATCGAACTTTTGGATCATATAATTATAGGAGACAACCGTTTTGTCAGCCTGAAGGAGAGAGGGCTCTTTCAGTGGTAAAGGCGGTCAGGGGAGTTGGAATAAAAGGGGTAATATGAATGCTGGGGAATGTTTATGGCCTTGATCTCGGGACTTATGAGATCAAGATATTTGATAAGAAGAAAGACCGGCTGTGGCGGGAAAAGAATACCATAGCCATGAAAAATAAAAAATATGTCTTTGCCGTGGGAAATGATGCGTACCAAATGTATGAAAAATCTCCCGCCGGTGTGCAGGTGATCTTCCCGATGAAAAACGGCGTCATCGCTCATTTTGACGATATGCAGTACCTTCTTGGAAGCCTGCTTGGAAATGAGCGCAGACTTTCCGGGGGCGACGAGTATGTGATGGCGGTCCCTACAGATGTGACAGAAGTGGAAAAGAAAGCGTTCTTTGACCTTGTGTATCATTCGGAGGCAAAGGCAAAATCTGTCCGTATCGTCGAGAGAGGGCTTGCGGATGCTGTGGGATCTGGTATTGACATACTGGAAGAAAAGGGCGTCTTTGTAGCCAACTTCGGAGGGGATACAACAGAGCTGTCCGTCCTCTCGTCAGGAGGCATGGTTATGAACCGTCTCTTAAAGATCGGCGGTGAGGATTTTGATCTGGCGATCGCGGGACTGGTCAGGCACAATAAGGATTTCCTGATCGGCAGGCTTACAGCGGAGAGGCTGCGCCGGGAATTCGGGATCTTTGACCAGAGCACAGACGCCTCGATTACAGTCTCCGGCAGAGACCTGATCTCCGGAGTGCCTGCCTATACTGACGTGCCGATCAGTCTTGTGCGCGCGGCCATGAAAGAACCGATCGAAGAATGCGTGCAGGCGATCCGCTCTATGGTTGACCGGACGCCTCCGGATGTTAGGAACGCGATCTTAAAAAAAGGGATCTGTCTGACAGGGGGCGTGGCAAACTTAAAGGGGCTCTCTACATACTTAAGAGAAAGTACAGGACTTAACGTGAACACAATGGACACCCCGGAATTGTGCGCTGTGAGAGGACTTCAGAAGATCATTCTGAACAAGGAGTATTACAGGAATCTGACTTATTCCATGACAGATGAAGATTACAGGTGGTTAAGATGAAAAGAAAAAATCATACCTCACATACAAACAGATATATCCTTATCGGACTTTCGGTGTTCTGCGCCCTGATGATGCTCTTATCCTCTTTTTCGGATAAAGTAGGTGGGCCATTCCGCGCGATTGCGAATATCACAGTTATCCCTCTTCAGCAGGGAATCAACCATATCGGTGGATGGATGGGCGATATGAAGGACAATTTTTCGACCTTAAAGCAACTTCAGGCAGAAAATGAAAAGCTTCAGGAACAAGTGGACGCCCTGACTACGGAGAATAATTATCTTCAAGAAGAACGGTACGAGTACGAACGTCTTCAGGAACTCTACCAACTGGACCAGCAATATGCGGAGTATGAGAAAACTGCGGCACATGTTATCGGGAAAGACTCAGGCAACTGGTTTTCCACATTTACCATTGACAAGGGCAGTACAGATGGGATTGCCGTGGATATGAATGTGCTCTCAGGGAGCGGTCTTGTCGGGATTGTCACCGAAGTCGGACCTACATGGGCAAAGGTACGCTCCATCATTGACGATTCCACGAATATCAGTGGAATGGTGCTTTCCACGTCGGATACATGTATTGTCAGCGGTAGCCTTTCCCTTATGAGTACGGGTCAGATATCCTTTGATAAGATGGAAAACAACGATAATGTAGTGGCGGTGGGAGACCAGATCGTCACATCCTATATCAGCGATAAGTACCTACAGGGAATCCTCATCGGTTCTGTAAGTGAGATCAATGTGGATTCCAACAATCTTACGCGTTCCGGGTATATTATACCAGCAGTAGATTTCCGGAATATTCAGGAGGTGCTTGTGATCACAACAACGAAGGCAGAGCTTACGGGAGAAGGACAGACAGAATAGAGGAGAGATATTTTATGAAATTGATCAAGACGAGACGCATCGTCGTGACAGCTGCTGTGATACTGGCGTCATATATCCTGCAATGCACTGTGTTTCCGGCGCTTGCTATCTCAAATATCAAACCGAACCTGATGCTGATTGTAACGGCTTCCTTCGGTTTTATGCGCGGCCCTCGTGAAGGAATGTTCGTAGGATTCGCGTCAGGACTTCTGATTGATATCCAATATGGGGATATGATCGGGTTTTACGCGCTGATCTATTTAGCGGCGGGATTCATAAACGGACTGTTTGAGCAGATGTATTTTGATGAGGATATCAAACTGCCTCTCTTTTTGATTGCGGGCAGTGATTTTATATATGGTGTTGTTATTTATTTCCTCATGTTTCTGTTGAGGAGTGATTTTCAATTTCTTTATTATCTGAACCGAATCATTATTCCCGAGGCAATCTATACGATTGTAATCACATTAGCCGTATACCCGCTGCTCTTATTTATTAACCGCAGACTGGAAGCAGAAGAGAAAAGGAGTGCAAGTAAATTTGTTTAGAGAGATTATTGACCGCATTAAGGAGGCGTTTGACTATATCTTAAAATCAAGGCTTGTAGTGCTCATCGTTGTATTCTGCCTGACGTCTTCGGCGCTGATCGGGAGACTGTTCTATCTTCAGATTGTAAGAGGAGACTATTATCTTGAGAATTACGAGCTGCAGATCCGCAAGACACGCCAGATCAATGCCACAAGAGGAAACATTTACGACAGAAACGGGGATCTTCTGGCCTACAATGAGCTTGCCTATTCTGTGACCATCGAAGATACGGTGCCTTCAGATACAAGCTCGAAGGAAAAGAACAAGATCATTAACGAGATCTTGGACAAAGTGCTTACTATTGTTGAGGCGAACGGGGATTCTGTCATTGACAGCTTCGGCATTATTCTTGACTCCTCGGGGAATTATCAATTTGCAGAGACGAACGAGACCCGGAGGCTGCGCTTTGTGGCGGATGTCTATGGAGAGAGATATACGGACGACCTGACCGAAGACCAGAAAACACAGTCTGCCGGAGATCTTATTCATCATCTCTGTTCCAAACGGTATGGGCTTGATGATGAGAACAATGACCCGGCGTATATTCTGAAGATGGTCAATATGAGATATGCAATGGGACTCAACAGCTTTACGCAGTATCTCACTACGACTCTGGCGTCAGACGTCAGTGAGGAGACGGCGGCAGCTATCATGGAGAATCAGGATTTGCTCACGGGAGTAGATATTGAAGAAGATTCGCTTCGGAGATATACGGACGGAGAATATTTTGCGTCTATCATTGGCTATACGGGGCAGATATCCCAGGAAGAGTATGACGCTCTGGATGAGGACGTGAAAGATAAGTACTCTTTGTCAGATATTGTAGGGAAGTCCGGGATCGAGCAGGTATTTGACAGTGTGCTTCAGGGGGAAAAGGGAGAGACGACCTTTTATGTGGACAATCTAGGAAAAGTGATTGATACTGTCAGCTCCACGGATCCGAAAGCGGGAAACGACGTATATCTGACAATTGATAAAAACCTCCAGAAGGCAGCGTACGACTTACTGGAGGAGAAGCTTGCGGGAATTATTTTGAACAAACTCCGTAATATCCTAGACTATGATCCTGCAAATGCGGGAGGGGCTGAGAATATCATCATTCCTGTGGGGGATGCGTATTATGCGTTTATCGCCAACGGCATCACAGACATAAACCATCTGGAAAGCGAGGAAGCGGGAACAGCTGAAAAAGCGGTCTACGCGGAGTTTATCCAGAAAAGAGATAGTACGCTAAATGAATTGAAATCACAGTTTGAGGATCCGAACGCGCCTGCATACAGGGATCTTTCTGAAGAGATGCAGGCATATATGGACTACATCTGCGACACGGTCCTGAAGGAATCCACAGGGCTGCTTCTCTCAGACCAGATTGATTCGGAAGATGAGACTCAGATCGCATGGGCGAAGGATGAGACGATCAGCCTGTACACGTATCTGAATTATGCGATCTCTCAAAATTGGGTTGATACATCGAAGCTGGGAGGAAGTACCTATTCCAGTTCCGATGAAGTGTATCAGAGCCTGATTGCTTATTTGGAAGAATATTTGGCAGAAGACAGTAATTTCGACAAACTTCTCTATCAATATCTTATAAAATCAGGGAGTATCACCGGCAATCTGATCTGCGCGGCCGCTTATGAACAGGGGAATGTCCCTATGGATGAGAGTACCTATAACAACCTTTTAAGCGGAGCGTCAGATGCGTATTACTGGCTGTACAGCAAGATAGAGTCGCTTGAGATTACGCCGGGACAGCTGGGACTTGAGCCTTGTTCAGGCGGTATTGTGGTAACTGATCCGAATTCCGGGGACGTGCTTGCCTGTGTTTCCTATCCGGGATATGACAATAACCGTCTTGCGAATACGATGGATTCAGCTTATTACAACCAATTGAACACTGGACTGGCAAGGATCTTCTACAATAGAGCAACGCAGGAACTAACAGCTCCGGGATCTACTTATAAGATGGTTTCCTCTACGGCAGGTCTGGAGGAAGGAGTGATTGATACAGGCTCGACCATTTATTGTAGCGGTATTTTTGAAACCGTCACGCCGAATCCGAAGTGCTGGATCTATCCCAATGGAGGACACGGTTCCCTGAATGTAGTGCAGGCGCTCCGCCACTCATGCAACGTATTCTACTATCAAGTGGGATATGACTTGAGCATCGACCAAGAGGGGAACTATGACAGTGATCTTGGCACGGACAGGCTTGCCAAATATGCAAAGCTCTATGGTCTTGGAGAAAAATCCGGGCTGGAGATACCAGAAGCGGAACCGCACATATCTGACGAATACTCGATTCAGTCAGCGATTGGGCAGGGAAATAACAGTTATACGGTCAGCCAGCTGAACCGTTATGTAACTACAGTGGCAAACAGCGGAACTGTTTATGATCTGACATTGATTGATAAGACTACGGATTCAAACGGAAAGCTTATCAGAGATTATGAGGCTGAGGCCGTAAACGATATCAGCGGTGAGATCAGCTCTTCTACATGGGATGCAATCCATGAAGGGATGCGGCAGATGGCGAGCAATTCCACTATATTTTCAGGGCTTGATTTTTCAGTGGCGGGCAAGACAGGAACCGCGCAGCACAATGATCAGCATGCGGATCACGTACTTTTCGTAGGGTATGCTCCCGCCGAATCACCGGAGGTATCTGTGGCTGTCCGCATAACATACGGATACAATTCAGGATACTCTTCCGAGATCGGCAGAGATATTATGAAAGTATACTTTAATCCGGATGCTGTAAACGACGTGGTTACAGGAAAGGCCGCAGAACTGGGAACAGGTATTGCGGGCGACTAAGAGATGGGGGATGGATATGGACAGGCTGGTAACGATTAGGAGCAGCCGGTACGGGCTGGATATCGAACTGGATCAGAATACTGATTTTGGGATCCTGCTGGATATTCTCTCCGAAAAATTTAAGGAGTCTGCCCGGTTTTTCAAGGATGCAAA
Source organism: Candidatus Mediterraneibacter pullicola (assembly GCA_019117065.1). GTDB lineage: Bacteria > Bacillota > Clostridia > Lachnospirales > Lachnospiraceae > Mediterraneibacter > Mediterraneibacter pullicola. The sequence goes on from DXAK01000014.1 coordinate 8,832, forward strand.
GATGGCGCTTAGTTTCAGCGGAAGACCGCTGAGCCGCGAGGAGGAAGACCTCATCCTTGAGATCATAAGCAAATATACACAGATTGATATTCTCTGTGTAGTAGAACAAAACGATAAAAATGAACTGCTGTACAGAAGCATTGTGGAACAGTCAATTTCTGAGAAGGAAAAGAGAGAAGGACAGTTTTACAGAGGTACTCTAGGGAAGAGACAGGTGCTGGAATCAGAGTCCAGCATTGTGATCCTCGGGGATGTCGAGCCGGACGCCCGCGTGGTAGCCAAGGGGAATGTAGTCGTGGTGGGAACCCTCTACGGCACAGTCCATGCGGGCGCGGCCGGTGACAGGGACGCTTTTGTCGTGGCCCTCTCTATGCAGCCTAGACAGCTTCGCATTGCAGATGTGGAAGCAAAAAGGCAGATTATATATCAGGAGAGCGTCAGCATAAAAGGACCCAAAATCGCCGTGGTAGACGGGAACCGCATTTATCTCGATCCCCTTATGGATTGACCGTTAGAAGTTTTTTAGGAGGAAAAGCAGCATGGGAGAGGTTATCGTTATTACATCAGGAAAAGGCGGAGTCGGCAAAACGACGACGACGGCAAATATCGGGATCGGGTTGTCCAATCTCGGGAAGAAAGTCATTGTCATCGACACGGATCTGGGACTTCGGAACCTAGACGTAGTCATGGGGCTGGAAAATCGGATCGTATACAATATCGTGGATGTCATAGAAGGGAGCTGCCGTCTGAAACAGGCGCTGATCAAAGACAAAAGATTTCCTGAACTCTATCTGCTCCCCTCCGCGCAGACAAAAGATAAGACAAGTGTCTCGCCGGAACAGATGAAAAAACTCATCGAGGATATCAGGGAGGAATTTGATTTCATCCTGCTGGACTGTCCGGCGGGAATCGAACAGGGATTCCAGAACGCCATTGCCGGAGCTGACCGTTCCATTGTCGTGACGACGCCAGAGGTGTCCGCGATCCGCGACGCTGACCGCATTATCGGCCTTCTTGAGGCGTCGGGGATACGCAGGAACGCTCTTCTTATCAACCGCCTCAGGATCGACATGGTGCGCAGAGGTGATATGATGTCCGTGGATGACGTAACTGAAATCCTTGCGGTAGATCTGCTTGGTGTGATCCCAGATGACGAGCAGGTTGTCATTGCTACCAATCAAGGTGAGCCTGTGGTCGGGGAAGAGTGCCTTGCGGGGAGGGCGTACATGGATATATGCCGGAGACTGACCGGGGAAGAGATCCCAATCCAAGATTATTCCAAGCCAGAAGGACTGTTGGAAAAGATATCCAGCCTGTTCCACAGGAATTAGGAGGGTACGGTATGAGTGTACATTCTGTTTCTGTTGCGAAAGAAAGGCTGAAAAATTTGCTCATCTCGGACCGGATGCAGTGTACGCCGGAGGCGGCGGACAAGCTTGCAGGAGATCTGTATCACACGGTATCAAAGTACATGGAGATCAAAAGAGAGGATTTCGATATCACAGTAACACGGACAGATATACATATAAGATACATGGGAGAGAAGAATTGAAATCAATACTGAAAAAATTTAAGCTGCATTATTATCTGAAAGATTATCGCTTCAGTCTGGCGGCGCTTGTGACAGTGCTTTCCATCTTTGGTGTATTTATGGTCAGAAGCGCAAGGCCGGAGCTGATGGGCAGGCAGATCATGGGTGTGGTCATTGGTGTGATTGCCATGATCATCATATCCTTGATCGATTACAAGTGGATATTAAATCTGTATTGGCCGATCTATATCTTAAATCTCGTCCTTCTGGCGGCAGTATGGATCCCTGGGCTTGGGGTATCGGCAAACGGGGCGCGCCGGTGGCTGGATTTAGGATTTACCCAGCTGCAGCCGTCGGATCTCACCAAGATTCTGATGATCTTATTTTTTGCCAGATTTCTTGCCGACCGGGAAAAAGAGATCAATCGGCCTAAGTTCATTCTTCAAACAGTGGCGCTCATTTTGCCGTCGCTTGCCATGGTTTATATCCAGCCGAACTTGTCGACAACGCTCTGTATTGCCGGGCTGTTTTGCGCGTTGATGTTTCTTGGCGGATTAAGCTATAAGTTCGTGGGTACGGTTCTCGCCATTACGATTCCAGCGGTGGTTCTGTTCCTTGTGATTGCGGTACAGCCTAACCAGCCCATCCTCAAGGATTATCAGCAGAACCGTATTCTGGCATGGCTGGAGCCGGAAAAATATTCCAATGACGAATCTTACCAGCAGCTTAATTCTTTGAGAGCAATTGGGTCCGGACAGCTCTCGGGAAAAGGATACAATAATGATGATACGATGTCTGTTAAAAACGGAAATTTCGTCTTGGAACCCCAAACAGACTTTATTTTTGCCATAATTGGTGAGGAATTGGGATTTGTGGGTTGTTGCGCGGTCATTTTTTTGTTATTATTGATTGTAATAAGTTGTATTTTGACCGGCTTAAGGGCGAAAGACACGGAGGGACGGATTATCTGCGGCGGAGTGGCCGCGCTGATAGGGATACAGAGCTTTATCAATATCGGCGTGGCGACTATGATCCTTCCGAATACAGGGCTGTCGCTTCCGTTTGTGAGTTACGGGCTGACCTCTCTTGTATGTTTCTTTATGGGGATTGGTTTTGTGCTTAATGTCGGCCTGCAGCCTAATAAATATCAGTAAAGAGAGGAACGGCTATGAATATCGGACTGATCGCACACGATGCGAAGAAAAAACTAATGCAGAATTTCTGTATTGCGTACCGCGGAATTCTCAGCAAACATGATCTGTGCGCCACGGAGACCACAGGGTTACTTGTGGAGAGCGTGACGAACCTGAGCATCCACAAATTCCTTGCCGGTCATCTCGGGGGAAAACAGCAGCTTGGATCTGAGATCGAGCACAATCACATTGATCTGCTTATCTTTTTCCGCGACCCGCTTTCACCCCATGCCCATGAACCGGATGTAAATGATATTGTAAAATTGTGTGATATGTATAATATACCGATCGCTACAAATATTGCGACGGCAGAAGCGCTCATACTGGCGCTTGACAGAGGAGATCTAGACTGGCGTGAAATATACAAATAATACAAGGGATTCTAGGAAAAGGCAGCGAATGCAAAGGAGAAGGAGACGGCAGGCGCAAAAGGCGGCCATCCTGATTGCGATTGTCATTTTGATCGGTGCGGGAGCGCTGGGAGGATTCTTTCTATGGGAAAGTTCACAGAATTATACATTGTCTTACGAAAAGACTGCCTACAATAAAGCGCTGTATCAGGGAGAGATGTTCGCGCAGGATCTGTGCGTGACCTCGGAGGAGGTGGCGCTGGATGGGTTTGAGCCGGACAGCGAACTTCACGCGGCGGGGCTTTTTGATCTGTCGAAAGATCAAGTCCTGTGCGGATATAAGATTTTTGATCAGGTTTATCCCGCCAGCACGACAAAGACGCTGACTGCTTATCTTGCGTTAAAATACGGAAATCTTGACGATACAGTGACTGTCAGCGAACATGCGACGGATTTTGGCTGGGATTCCTCTGTGGCCGGGCTGAAACCGGGGGATACGCTGACCTTGTACGATCTGCTGTGCGGCCTGATGATCCGTTCAGGAAATGACTGTGCGACAGCTATAGCTGAGCATATATCAGGAAGCGAGGAAGCTTTTGTTGATTTGATGAATACGGAGGCTGTCGCGCTTGGAGCTACGGGGACGCATTTTGCTAATCCCCACGGTCTTCATGAGGATGACCATTATACGACGGCATACGACCTTTATCTGATCTTTAATGAAAGTATTAAGGATCAGCTCTTCATGGATATCATTTCCATGGATTCTTATTCTGCAGAAATTACCGGGGCAGACGGTACGGTCCGCACGGAAACATGGAAACCGACCAATTACTATGCGTCGGGCAATGCTATAGCGCCGGATAATGTGCGTGTGATCGGCGGGAAAACAGGAACAGAAAACTTAGCGGGAAACTGCCTCATCCTTTATGATGAGAATACAGATGGGAATCCATTTATATCGGTTATCATGGGCGCGCCGGACAAGACGACTCTGTACGAGGAGATGAACCAGCTGTTCACAGCTGGAATCGTTTGAGAGACCGCCTTAAGGCAGATGTATATTGTGGGATACGTAAATAGAAAAGCCTTCCTTGCTCCTTGTGTTTGGGAGTGGGAAGGCTTTTTATATCTATGAACATTTCTATTCTGACATCCCTCTGATCCTTCCAAAGAAACTGATCAGATACAGGCCGCACAGTCCGATGATCGTATAGATGACCCTAGACAGCCAGCTTAAATTCCCGAACAGGAATGCCACTAAGTCAAATCTGAAGATCCCCACCAGCAGCCAGTTGAGCGCACCGATGATCACAAGCGTCAGAGCCGTGTAATCAAACCATTTCATTAGATCTCCTCCTTTTTGAATATTTACAGTCCTGTCGGCATCTGCAAACCATACGGTGTGCGGCCGGACTGCGATATCAATATTTGTATTATTTCCTTAAAAACTGGAAATATACATCAAAAAATGATATACTTATTAAGTTATAGATTACAGGAGGTGCCGTCTTATCTTGACATCCGGAAAGAAAAAATCCATTAACATAAAAAGATATAAAAATAAAAGAGAACTAAATCTCGGGATCCTCTTATTTGCCATTGTGTTTCTATATCTTGTAGTCACGGTCATTATGTATCTTACCGGAGATAGTATTTCTGTCTATGAAGTGCGTGAGGGCAGCATCGTAAAGGATAACTCCTACACAGGTCTTATTATCCGGCAGGAGAGCGCAGTTATGGCGGAAGCGGACGGATATATCAATTATTATCAGAACGAGAACAGCAAAGTCAGGGCGGGAACAAATATTTACGCGCTGTCTTCGGAAAAGCTTGAGGTGCCGGAAAGCACAGAGCAAGAGGCTGCTTCCTCTGCGGCGCTCAATCCGGAAATACAGTCGGGGATTACTTTTCAGATACAAAATTTCAATGAAAATTACCGTGCGGAAAATTTTAGCGCTGTCTATTCTCTCAAAAACGAGATCGGAGCGTCCCTTCAGACTGCATTTAGCTCTACGCGGACAGAAAAGCTTAGCACACTGATTGCTGAAAGCGGTCTTGATGTAGCGTCGTACGCTACGCCTCAGGACGGTGTCGTAGCGTTTACTGTGGACGGCTATGAATCCCTTACAAAAGATACGTTCACAAAGGACAATTTTGATCGGTCAGCCTATGAAAGCACCGCTTTGTCCGATCAGATGAAAATCACTCAGGGCAGCCCGGCATACCGTTTGATTACAAGCGAGGATTGGTCTGTGATTGTGCCGCTGGACAGAGAGACGGCAGAAAGTATGGAAAATGACGAAATCACCAGTGTCAAAGTAAGAATCGATAAGGACAGTGAGACACTGTGGGCGGATTTCTCCATCCTGTCTAAAGACGGGGATTATTACGGCTGCCTTGACTTTGACAACTCTATGATCCGTTATGCGGAAGACCGCTATCTGAATGTGGAACTGATCCTTGAGGATGAGAGCGGGCTAAAGATTCCGAAATCCTCCGTCGTGGAAGAAAAGTTCTATGTTATACCTCAGGACTATGTCACCACAGGCGGCAACAGTTCCTTAGACGGGGTGATGATAAGAGACAGCAAAGGAGAAGTGGAATTTAAACAGATCGATATCTACGACGGCGCGGATGAGGGAGAGGTGTGCGTCAGCAAAGGTGACGTCGAAGAAGGCACTGTACTGGTCAAGCCAGAATCGTCAGAGACGTATACAGTTGGGAAAACAAAGACACTTCAGGGTGTCTATAATATCAATAAGGGGTATGCGGTGTTTAAAAAAGTCACAATTCTTTGTGAGAACGATGAGTATTATATCGTTCAGGAAGGCGACAGCTATGGGTTGTACAATTACGACCATATTGTGCAGAACGGTTCGAGCGTAAGCGCGGAAGAAGTTGTTTTCCAGTAAAAAATCTTGAATTAGATTTAAAATACTCAGCAAGGAGGAGATACAGTGCTAAGGGAAAATCTTCAAGAAGTCGAAAAGCGGATACAGGAGGCATGCGCCCGGGCAGGACGGGATAGGAGTGAAGTTACGCTGGTGTCTGTCAGCAAGACGAAACCTGTTGAGATGCTTCAGGAAGCATATGATCTTGGCGTCCGTGTGTTCGGTGAGAACAAGGTGCAGGAGATCCGGGACAAATATGATGCTTTGCCAAAGGATATCGAATGGCATATGATAGGGCATCTTCAGACAAACAAAGTGAAATACATTGTTGACAAAGTAAAGCTGATCCACTCTGTTGATTCTTTAAGGCTGGCGGAAATAATCGAAAAAGAAGCGGAAAAACATAATCGGAGCGTAGACATCCTTCTGGAAGTAAATGTGGCGGAAGAAACGAGTAAATTTGGACTTAAAACAGTAGAAGTTATTCCGTTTGCAGAAAAAATCGCACAATTTCCTCACATAAATATGCGCGGTCTTATGACTATTGCACCATTTGTTGATGATCCTGAGAAAAATCGTACAATTTTCAGAGATTTACATAAATTATATGTTGACATAAAGGAAAAAAACATTGATAATGGTACTGTGAGCATACTTTCGATGGGGATGACCAATGATTACGAGGTGGCGATCGAGGAAGGGGCTACCATGGTCCGCATCGGCACAGGAATCTTTGGTGCCAGAAACTATAGTGTCTAAATCTGATTAGGTTTCTGGAAGAGAGTATGAAATAAAAATTGCGCATACAAAGGAAACGCAAGATAGGAGTGTAAAGATGGGTGTATTTGATAAATTTCTGGACATCATGAAATTGAACGACGACGATTATGATGATGATTTCTATGATGAGGATGAATATCTCGACGATGAGGAGTTTGAAGAGAAACCTCCGCGCCGTTCATTGTTCGGAAAGAAAAATACAAAGGAAGACAATTTTGACGATTTTGACATGGAGGAGGATAAGAGATTCCAGCCTTCAGCTTCTAATAAAGTAACTCCCATGAGACATCCAGCTGCCAGAAAAGGCGGCAATATGGAAGTCTGTGTCGTAAAACCGACTTCTGTAGATGATTCCAGAGAAATCACAGAGACTCTTCTTTCAGGACGCACTGTGATCCTGAATCTGGAGGGAATGGATTTGGAGATCGCACAGCGTATCATTGATTTTATCTCAGGAGCTACATTTGCGATCAGCGGAAATCTTCAGAAGATTTCTAATTATATCTTCCTTGTGACACCTACAAACGTGGATATCTCAGGGGATCTGCAGGATCTCCTCGGCGGTTCCATGGAAACGCCCAGTATGAGAGGAAGATATTGATCTGTTATGTATAAGATGGACGGGGAAAAAGATCTCCAGCTTCTTGAGAAACGTTTTGAAGAGCTCTCAAGGATTGCATATCAGCGGGATATCATTACATTTACAGATTTTTTAAATCTGAACGAACAGAATATTTTACATACGCTGCCAAAAGACAGACTATTTACAAGGATTTCGTCTTTTGGCGGGTATGGCATGGCAGAGCGTCAGATGGCGGCATTTATCCCTGATGCTCTTTATTTGCGTTACGGAAAATCAGAGATAACCCCCGCTGAGGCTGGGTATCCATTTTGTGCTGTTAAAATTATGCCGCTTAGCAGAAAATTTTCAGAAGATTTAACCCACAGAGACTATCTGGGCGCTGTCTTGAATCTTGGCATTGAACGGTCTAAGACAGGGGACATCCTGCCTTACGGGAACGACGCCCTGATCTTTGTGCATCAAGATATGACGGAACTGATCTGTTCGGAACTGATCCGTGTGAGGCACACCTCAGTGCGCGCTGAAATTGTGTCGCTGACAGAGATTGATTACACCCCCAAGTATGAAGAAATCAGGGGGACTGTGGCTTCAGTCAGGCTTGACAGTCTGCTCTCTGTGGCGTTTTCTTCATCCCGGACAAAATTGACTGGACTAATCGAAGGCGCCAGAGTGTATGTAAACGGGCGGCTTGTCACAAGCAATGGCTATCAGCCCTGTGAGGGAGATGTGATCTCTGTCCGGGGAATGGGAAAGTTCCGTTATGAGAGCCAAGGGGCTGTCACAAAGAAAAAGCGGATCAGTGTAGTCGTACACCGGTATGTGTGATACAAGACGGAAGGATGGTTGACAGAAATGGAGAATATAAAAAATGACAGCAGGAAAACAGCGTCGCCGATGCGTTATCTGTCTGCTCTTATCGGATTCACTGCGGCAGTATTTTTAGATCAGTTTACTAAATATCTGGCGGTTATCAATCTGAAGGATAAGCCGGCATTTGTTCTCATTGACGGTGTATTTGAGCTGCGTTATCTCGAGAACCGAGGGGCGGCTTTTGGTATCATGCAGGACATGCAATATGTTTTCGTGATCGGGGCAGTGATTATCTGTGCGGCGGTTGTCGTCCTATACGTTCGGATACCTGCGGCTCCGCGTTATATTCCTCTGCGTATCTGTGCAGTGTTCCTCTGTGCCGGAGCTGTGGGAAATGTGATCGATCGGATCCGCCTGAATTATGTGGTTGATTTTTTCTATTTCCGTCTGATTGACTTCCCGATCTTTAATGTGGCGGACTGTTATGTTGTCATTGTATGTATCACATTTGTGCTTCTGATCCTGTTTTATTACCGGAACGAGGAGGATTTCAGCTTCCTGAGCAGAAAGGAGCGGTTATGAAAGAGATCCGGCTGACAGCCGATTGTCAAGGGGAGAGGATCGACAGGTTCCTAAGTGAGAATCTGGAGGACCTTTCCCGTTCTTATATTCAGAAGCTTCTAAAGGAGGGAAGTATTCTTGTCAACGGGCAGTGTGTGAAAGCAAATTATAAAATCAGCGAAGAGGATGATATCACTGTCCGGATACCAGATCCGGAAGTACCGGACATCCTTTCGGAGGATATTCCTCTTTCTATTTTGTATGAGGACGAGGACATCCTTGTAGTGGACAAACCGAAAGGAATGGTCGTTCACCCCGCTCCCGGCCATTACAGCCACACGTTGGTCAACGCCGTCCTGTTTCACTGCAAAGGGCATCTTTCTGGCATAAACGGCGTCCTGCGCCCGGGCATTGTCCACCGGATCGATATGGATACCACGGGATCACTTCTAATCTGTAAGACTGACAGAGCCCATCAGATCCTTGCCGAAGATCTGAAAGAACATGCAATTACAAGACGGTACCATGCCGTGGTGCATGGGAACTTGAAGGAGGACACAGGGACAGTCAGCGCGCCCATCGGCAGAAATCCAGCTGATCGCAAGAAGATGAGCACAAAGGCGCCCAACGGAAGGCATGCGGTGACCCATTATAAAGTGCTGGAGAGGTTCGGGGACTACACATATATCGAATGTGAGCTGGAGACAGGGCGCACCCATCAGATCCGCGTCCACATGACGAGTATTGGTCATCCTATACTTGGAGACGCCGTATATGGACCGGCAAAATGCCCGTTTAAGCTTCAGGGACAGACTCTCCACGCAAAGATCTTAGGATTTCACCATCCAGTTACCGGGGAATACATGGAATTTGACGCCCCGCTCCCAGAGTATTTTGTCGCTTTGCTGGAACGGCTCCGCATGAGGAGAAGATGAATTAAAATTTGACATTGTAAAATGGGATGATTTTAGTTATAATAGTCATATAAAAAGTGATGAGATACTTATTTTTTATGCAAAATCACAATTTATTTGACGTAAAGGAGAGTGGCTATCATGAAAACAAATACGATCATCACCGTTGGAAGAGAATTCGGAAGCGCAGGGAGAGAGATCGGATACAAAGTGGCGGACGCTTTCGGCATTAAGCTGTATGACAAAGAGATGCTCGCCCGCGCCGCAAAAGAGAGCGGAATCTGTGAGGAAATCTTTGAAACACACGATGAGAAGCCTACAAACAGTTTCCTTTATTCTCTCGTGATGGACACTTATTCCATGGGATATTCGGGGAATACATATACGGATATGCCGATCAATCATAAAGTATTTCTCGCTCAGTTTGATGCAATCAAGAAAATTGCGGACGAAGGTCCCTGCATCCTTGTAGGGAGATGCGCTGATTATGCTCTTGAGTCATATAAAAATGTTGTAAGCGTCTTTATTCATGCTGACATGAATGCACGCATCCGCAGGATTGCCAGAACCTATGATCTGACTGATGCGAAGGCAAAAGATATGATTATTAAGACTGATAAGAAAAGAGCCAGCTACTATAATTATTATACAAACAAAAAATGGTCCGATGCTGAGAGCTACGAGTTATGCCTGACCAGTTCTGAACTTGGGATTGAGGGAACCGCAAAAGCGATTATCGATTATGTGAACTTAAAGGAGAGTATCCGGAGAGAAAATCGTATTATATAAAAATAGTGCAGGCTAAAGTAGAAATAGAGCAGGCAGAAATAATATCTCCCGGTACAGAACAATTTCCTGTACCGGGAGATATTTAAACGTTTTTTTGTCCTCTCTTATTTTCTGTACTGCGCTGTGGCCAGCCTGAGATGTCACCGGTCACAATGGCGTGGAACATGCGCTCCCGCACGCCGGGGTTTTCTTCATTGAGCTGGCGGAGCAGTTCTTTGGCATACTGTCTTTTTGTGTATCCGTCAACCGGACACTTGCTCTTGACCACAGGGAGGTTATACTTATTTTTAAAGCCGATCACATCCATCTCGTCCACGAACATGAGGGGGCGTATTACTGTGAGATCCATGCGGTCTAAGTATGTACGCGGTGAGAAAGAGTGAAAGCGCCCTTCAAAGATCAGTGAGAGGAGCATTGTCTCTATGATATCATCTTTGTGATGGGCATATGCTACTTTGTTGCATCCCATCTCTTTTACCGCTTGATTAAGCGCCCCTTTTCTCATCTTGGCGCACAGGGAACAAGGGTTGCTCTCTTTGCGGATATTGAAAAGTATATCGTAGATATCCGACGGAACGATGCGGTAAGAGATGTTCATCTTTTCGCACAATGCCCGTACCGGGGACAGGTCAAAGTCTTCAAATCCGAGATCCACCGTCACTGCGCTTAGTTCAAACTTTTTTGGATAGAAACGTTTCAGACCGTGAAGCGCATACAAGAGCGTCAGGCTGTCTTTCCCGCCTGAAATTCCCACGGCAATGTGATCGCCCTCCTGTATCATGCCGTATTCATCGACTGCTTTGCGTGTGTAACTTAGTAAACGCTGTAGCTGCATAGTTGCATATTTCCTTTCGTATATAGAAATCTTATTAGAGAATGGCAGACAAGGAGATATAGCCAAGCGTGCCATCTTTATATTATACTGACCCGTGGCCGTAAATACAAGAAAAAGAAGATAAGGGGCTTACTTTTATTATGAAACAGATGAAAATCCCACAATTTCATGATCAGGCAGAGAGCGTGCGCCAGCAGTTTGTTCAGGCGCTTCCCGTCATTGGATTCTTCCTGCTTATGTTTTACAGTGTTATCTTTCTTTTCGGCATGGAATATACAATGGTGGTGTCGTTGGGAACACTGATATTTCAGGTGAATTATAAGAAGAAAAACACATACGAACAAGTTCTTCTTCTGATTCCTCATAACCTTTTCCTCCTTATTCTTGCCTATATTGCCACATGGAATCTGCCCCTTTGCCTTGTGTTGAACTTGGTAGTTCCGTTCTGGCTTATATTTTCCAAGTCGTCACAGTTTAATCAGCTGGGATATTTCTCCAGCCTGATGACCTTTGCGTTTCTGCAGCTTATGCCAGTAGACTTACACGGTTTCATGATTCAACTGGAGGCGATGACGGTCTGCATCGTTGCGGGGATTTTGGCCATCCTATTCTATATGATATTGGACAGAAAACCTCATGGGATCGGAACGGAGCAAAAGGTAATGGATCTGATGGGACGCATTATGAAAAAATTTTTGGAAGGAGAAGAGTTCCGTGATGATCTGACAGAACTTTTCCGCTATCAGAGAGGCCTTTATCAGGAGGCTTATCAGCAGCGTGGGAAAAAGCATGTGGTTAACTCCAAGGGAAAGCTAAAGTATATGTTCGCTATGTTGACTCAGCGGACCGTGTATCTGATCTCCAACCAAAGCCGGCTTATCACGCCCGTCAACGACGAGGAAAAAGATTATGCCTATATGCTTGCAGACTATATGATCGAGACAGGAAATACAGACTTCCTGTCTGGCGAAAGAACGGATGAAATACGGAATCTAAAGAAAAAGGGACGCCGGCTGCTGCGTCAGGCTGAACAAGGAAAAGACGAGTTCTATAAGTCCATGACCAGCTTTTTCTGGCTGTTTTTATTCATTTTGTATCAGGCGGAACAAAAAGATGACAGCAGGATGCTTCAGGATGAACATTGGGAGATCCCGGCCGGCCAGCGGTTAAAGGAACGTGTCCTTTCCCATTTTCGCCCGGATACGTTTGAGATGCGGTTTGCTCTGCGGATGAGCGTTGTTCTGATGGTGGGAATGGCGGTGAATATGCTTTTTGACGAAGGACATTCCTACTGGTTTGTCATGAATGCTTTTCTCCTTCTTCGGCCTATGTACGAAGACAGCAATTACAGGATGCGTACCAGATTCATAGGCACCGCGGCGGGTTGTGTCCTTGTAGTCTTGATTTTGCCCTTCAGTACAGGATTTGCCTCCCATCTTATTATCGCGGGAATCATGGTAGCCTGTATGTATACGGCTACTCCGGGAACAACGGTTCACGCGGTCTTTGTCACCTGTTTTGCTCTGACGATGACGACCATGGCGATGGGAGAGTCCTCTGCGGTATTCCTGCGCATGGCGTATGTTCTGGCGGCAGTACTTTTTGTACTGGTCATTAACCGGTTCTTCTTCCCGACCAGTATGGGAAGTCAGTTCCGCTATAATTTCCAAATGATTTTTCATATGCATCATATGTATCTTCGTATTTTGGAAAACGCGTTGACAGAGCCTCTGGATTACTGGCGTCTTTGTGATGCTCAGATTCAGTATCATATGGTTTATGCCCAGATCAGGCAGGATCTGCCGAAATTGGAAAAAGATCAGGCAAGGCAGGAGTATTATTACAATATTTTATCGATTGCATGGAGAATGGCTTCCGAGGTACAGCAGATGCTTTTCCTTGTGAAACATAAGAAGGGAGGAGCAGAAGAAAGGCGGATCATGGAACAGTATATTTACTATTCTGACCATGTGCTCAATCAGATTCAGGAGATGCTTCATCTGAAGAAAGAAAAACGTATCAAAAATATTGTAGGCATGAAATATCAGCGCTACATCGAAGGCAGGCTGGAGCTGTCCGCGCTTATGACACAGTATGCGCGGAACCTATCCAGACTGTATGTGATCGTGCTTCGGAGATACCGTCAGCCTTAGTTTTTCATAGTCGATGAGACTACTCGGGGAAAATGACAGACATGCGGTCAAATTGCGGGCAAGTATATCCCAACAATTTATATTTCCCGCAATTTGACCGCGTCTGCGGCTTTTCTGCGCCGGTTCTCATCGATGGCTGCATAGTGCTTTTTCGTTGTGTTTACATCCTTATGCCCGAGGACGTCCGCCACGAGATAGATATCGCCCGTTTCTTTGTAGAGCGCCGTGCCGTAAGTGCTGCGGAGTTTGTGGGGCGTAATCTTTTTGTTGGGAGTGACGCGGCGGGCATATTTTTTTACCATATTTTCGACTGCCTGAACACCCATGCGCTTTCTCTGTGTAGACAAGAAAAGCGCGTTCTCATGACCATGGAGCGGGAGAGTAGTTTTCCTTGTGGTATAGAGATATGTTTTTAGCGCATTTTCTACTTCTTCGCCAAAATAGACGACCATCTCGTTTCCGCCTTTTCGCGTCACCTTAACGCCGTTGTTCTTAAAATCAACATCCTGTATGTCCAGTCCGACGCACTCAGATACGCGGATGCCGGTGCCAAGAAGAAGGGTTAGGATCGCCAGATCACGGTTTTTTGTCTTTTCAAAATAAACTTTCTGTTGCCCGGTGAGATCATCGCCGCCGTGATCCACATAATCCAGCAACTTCGCCACCTCGTCCGTATCCAAACGTATGATCGCCTTTTCATGAAGTTTAGGCATATCCACGAGAAGCGTTGGATTGCTTTTGACAGCCTGTCTCTTATAAAAATATCCGTAAAAACTTCTAAGAGCGGACATTTTGCGGGCAAGTCCTTTTTCCGTGTTTGTGATCTGTTTGTTCTCTTTATTTTCATAGACTTTTAGGTATTCCTGATATTCCTCAATATCAACCGGTTCAAGCCGTTCCAGATCAGCAAGCGTAAACTGATCGATGGTATAATTCTTATAGACCGGATTGTTCTCCATTAAAAAATGAAAGAAAACCCGGATATCATATGCATAAGAAATCCTTGTCCTTGCCGATGTAGTCGGTTCTACAGCACGGAAATAATCTTTTGCAAAAGGAGGAAGGGTTTTTAAAATCTGGCGGAGTCTCAGGGTATGATCAATATATTTTTGTTCATGATATGACTTTGTATCTAAATGATTTTCAGTAGTTGATGTTCCCATAATATTTACCCCGTATTTTTTAATGTTTATCCCGTATTTCCTATATATTATAGCATATATGCCTTTTTACGTCTATATCTTTTGGAAAAATCAGTATTTGTCGTATAGATTGATTTGTATATAAGAACAGCCGGAACGGACTCTTCTTCTGAAGAATATCGGTTTCCGGCTGTCTCAGAGTGTAAAAAATATATATCAATACGGGATGTATATTGATACCTTAGTATGATTCTGCATTGCTGTCTATTTCAGTTCAGTCGATTCATAAGCGATCATCAGGTGCATGCCTGCTTGAATCTGATCTGATGATAGATTATTCATATCTTTTAACACCTGAACATATTCTGCAGTGGAATCATATTCGGAAGGCATCGTATCTTGTGCAATATCCCACAAAGTATCACCTTGCTGTATCTCTATGCTTTTATAATAGATGTAAACTGTCTCATCCTCATTTTCATGTGCAGAAACAAGAAATGCGCCAAAAGTCATGCAGCCAGTTAGAATCATGACAGCTGCTATACACAGATTTCGAATTCGATTTTTTAACATGCGGTTTGATACTTTTTTCCTCATTTTCTTCTCCCCTTCTATCCGGTCTTCCCCTCAAAAACTTTGGTTATAAATTATATACAGGTATACTTTAATGAGAACATTTGTTCTTACAAACGTTTGTTCTGTATTTGTATTATATAACGCAAACATTTGTTTGTCAATAGAAAAATCGAACATATTTTCGCAACAAATGTTTGCTTTTTCCCTTTTACTGTGCTACTATATTTTTAATAAAGTTGTTCGGAGGAAGTTATGGCACAAGGTAAGATAAGTAAAAAACAACAGGAAATATTGGAGTATATCAAGTCACAAATACTGGAGAGGGGGTTTCCGCCTGCGGTGCGTGAGATCTGCGAGGCAGTAGGGTTAAAGTCTACTTCTTCTGTACACTCCCATCTTGAGACACTGGAGAAGAACGGCTATATCCGCCGGGATCCCACGAAGCCTAGAGCGATCGAGATTTTGGATGACGATTTTAATCTTGTGCGCAGGGAGATGGTGAATGTGCCGATTATTGGGCGCGTAGCTGCGGGCCAGCCCATTCTTGCAGAGGAAAATATTGAGGATTATTTTCCTTTCCCGGTAGACCGCATGCCGAATAAGCAGACCTTCCTTCTTAGGGTAAAGGGAGAAAGTATGATTAACGCGGGTATTTTGGACGGGGATTTTGTGCTTGTAGAGGAAGCAAAGACAGCTTCCAACGGCGATATGGTTGTAGCTCTTATTGATGACGGCGCTACGGTAAAGACATTCTATAAGGAAGAAGGCGTATTCCGCCTCCAGCCGGAAAATGATTTTATGGATCCCATCATTGTAAAAGAAGTTTCCATTCTCGGTAAAGTAATTGGCGTGATGAGATTTTTTAAATAATGTTTTCGGTGATTTTCTGATTAAAAAGAAGACTGCGCATCCTGGGAGTATATTCCCCTAGGCTGCCAGTCTTCTTTTTTACCTGACTACTACATGGTATTTATAACTCTTCGGAGTTAATGATCTTTCCATCCTTCCATATCCTTTCCAAATCGTAGAATAAACGGTTTTCCCTGTCAAATACATGGACAATAATATCTCCAAAATCAAGGAGCACCCAGCTGCCGGACGCCTGTCCTTCTCTTTGCTTCAGGACATATCCTGCCTTGTGGAGTTCCTCTT
>DXAK01000002.1 GCA_019117065.1 Candidatus Mediterraneibacter pullicola
AATAGCTATAAATAGGTTGAACTGAACAGCCTATTTTATCAGCAATATTTTTTACCATAACCTGTTCCATACCACTATTTCTTGCAATTTCAAAAGCAGCTTTGACAACCATCTCTTTTGTAATTCTTTGCTTTGGCATTTATTTCTCCCCCCTCGCATAATCCATTTATATAATATAATTATATAATCTATTTATATAATTACATTATGCATGATATCCTATAACCTGTCAATCTCTATAACTTAAACGGCAGAGTATAACAAGCTTTTTCATACAAATATCACTAAGTAATTGACTCGGAACTGGTTTTAGTGTATACTTTGTTATTGAGTTAGCGGTGGCTAATCCATGCCGCCGCTATATTAAAGTCCATTAGTTAGTATATACTAACTCTCGTATCTCGCCATGAATCCACAATGGCGATCGCGGACCACATTTACAGAGTTAAAGGCGGCAGAATGTTTGAATGTTAATGGAGAAAACAAATGAAACGGTTCAAAACAACACTTAATTTTTTGCTTTTAATTTCCTTTATTGTAACTATTTTCGCCCCGCTGACAGGGATACATATCCACAAAATGGCTTCAACGCTGTTTTTGCTTCTGACACTCGTTCATACCATTGTATACCGCAAAACACTGGGGGCAAAAAAATATCTTCTGCTTTGTATTGTTGTCATTGCTTTTGCAAGCGGTTTGTTTGGAATGATTTTTGATCAGATCACAGGCATTTTAGTGCTGCACAAAGTGATTTCTGTTGTATCGGTATTTTTCCTTGCCATACATATCTTTGTAAATCACAGGTGTTTGATTAAAAAGAACGTCAGGAATGAAATGATCGGAGGACAAAAATGAAGATTAAAAAGATGCTTTGGATCACACTTGGATTTATAGGGTTAGGAATCGGAGCCATCGGAGCTGTTCTGCCGATGCTTCCGTCCTTTCCTTTTCTGCTTCTTGCAGCTTCCTGCTTCGGTAAAAGTTCGGAAAAACTAAACGTTTGGTTTATAAACACCAAACTATATAAGAATAATCTTGAATCCTATGTTCAAGGCCGTGGGATGGCTCTCCATACTAAAATCAAGGTGATGGTCACGGTTACGCTTTTGATGGCATTTAGTTTTTTTATGATGATACAAAAGAACTTGTATATTCCTTGTGCCATCCTCGGGGTAGTGTGGGCGTTCCATATTATATATTTCATTTGGATTGTTAAAACATATACCCCTGAGCTAAAAGAATCATAATATCATGTCCTGCTTTGTTCATCCCCTAGTTTTACAGAGCTCCGAGGAACGTACCACTGCCCCCGGAGCTCTTTGCTTCCTCTATTTTTCATCCTCCTTATCTTTATCGTTCTAATTTTCTGGTTATGATTTATGACAGTCTCCCATTATCCATCTCATACACAATATCAGCCAGATTCATTGTTGATTTTCTGTGTGATACAAGCAGTACGGTCTTATCTTTCTTTCCTTCTTTCAGTGACTTTAGGATGATCCCTTCATTCAGGGAATCCAGATTGCTGGTTGGCTCGTCGAGCAGAAAGAAAGGCGCATCATGCAGGAACGCCCTGGCGATCCCGATCCTCTGCTTCTCCCCGCCGGACAATGTATCTCCCAGTTCTCCGACTTCTGTGTCATATCCCTGTGGCAGGGTCATAATGAAATCGTGAATAGATGCTTTCTTAGCAGCCTCCATGATCTCCTCCCGTGACGCGCCGGCTTTCCCTATGGCGATATTGTTGGCGATGGAGTCGTGGAACAAGACAGTCTCCTGAGTCACATAGGCCTCCATCTTCCGTAGATCCAAGGTATTGATGCCGCGCACATCCCGTCCGGATATTTTAACCTGTCCGCCCTGCACATCCCAGAACCGCATCAGAAGTTTCAGCAGGGTGGACTTCCCGGAGCCGCTGGCTCCGTGGATACCGACGACTTTTCCTTTCGGGATCTTGATAGAGTAGCCCTTCAAAATCTGTTCCTCTTCATATGCAAAGTCCACATTATCTGCCTCTGCATCCGTAAAGAACACGCCCTCCGCGCCCGACACTTCTTCCACTTCCGGCTCTTCCTCAAGGATGGACAGCACGCGCTCACCGCTTGCAAGCGTCTGGTTCAGGTTATTGGACAGGCTGGCAAGAGCGGTCACCGGGCCAAAAGACCCCATCATGGCAATCGTGCCAACCAGCATTCCGGTAAGATCCACGCTCCCTGCCTGTCTCAGGGCGATCATCAGGAACAACATGGCAAAGGAAAACAGAAGGATCACAAGGTTCGTTACCGATCTCTGGGATGCTTCCAGCCGGTTCAGCCCTTTCTGTACCCCGCCGAGCCGGTTTGAGCGCTCTGCCATCTCTTCCCTTCTCTTCTCTCCCTGACAGTACTGGATCGTCTCATCCAGTCCCCTCAGAGAGTCCAGGATGAAGCTGTTCAGATCCCCGAACCCGTTCCGGAACTCCATTCCCGTGTCCGCTCCCCTTTTTCCAAAGAACAGCGGGATCACTGCGCCGACCACCAGATATCCCGCCAGTGCAAGGATTGCAGCCACAGGCGAGATCCGTCCGAGAAATAAGATCATCACAAGAGAGGTCAGCACCGCGATCGCAATGGGGGACACCGTATGGGCATAAAAGACTTCGAGGAGCTCGATGTCTGAGGTGATAACAGAGATCAGGTTCCCCTTATCCCGCCCCTCCAGTTTCGCCGGGCAGAGCTTCCGCAACGCAGCGAACACCTTATGCCGGATGATCGCTAACAACTTAAATGCAATGAAATGATTACAGTATTGTTCTCCGTAATGGAGGATTCCCCGCATCACAGCTATCACGATCAGAGCGATGAACAGCGTCCGCGGTTCCATCCGCAGGAACACCCCGGCTCCTGAAGAAGCAAGGCTTAATCCCAGCGCCTCCATGACTGGCTCCAGCAGAATGTGCATCAGCCCGTATCCTGCCATGATCGTAAGGAAGATGGCGCACAGGTATCCAGCAGTTCCGAGCACTATGGCAAGGAGCATCACCGGAAGGAGAGGCTTTACCAGACCGATCAGCTGACCCATGATGCGGATACCGCTGCGTCTCCCAGTTACTGGTGCCTCCGTCGTCTCCATACCTACAGCTTCATGATTCATTTCTCCGTTCATACTGCCGCCTCCTTTCCGTACTGCTCCAGCTCCATCTGTGACCGGTACAGGTCCGCATAGATGCCGTCTGCCTCCATCAGTTTTTCATGAATTCCCGTTTCCACGATACAGCCTTCCTTCATCATATAGATCTGGTCAGACTTCACTACATTAGCAAGCCGGTGGGAGATCAGGATAATGGTCTTTGTCTCTGCCAGCTTATGGATCACATCCATGATCATCTCTTCGCTTTCCGCGTCAATATTTGAAGTTGCCTCGTCAAAGATATAGACCGGCGTGTCGTGGAGGAGCGCCCGGGCAATGGCAAGTCTCTGGCACTGTCCGCCGGAGAAGTTGCTTCCTTTTTCCATGACTTTCGTGGAAAGCCCCTGCTGTGCCTGCAGGAATCCCCACAGGTTCACCTTCTCGAGGGCGTCCTTCATCTCATCTTCCGTCGCGTCCGGTTTTCCCATCCTCAGGTTGTCCTCCACAGTCCCCTTAAAGAGATAGCTGTTATGGCTGACAAGGGTGATCTGATCCATCAGGCTGCTTTCCTGTATGCCGGATAGTTCTTTGCCCCCGACGGTCACACTTCCCTGATACCCATGGTTTCTTCCCATAAGGATCGCCGCTGCCGTACTCTTGCCGCAGCCGGACGTTCCCACAAGGGAAGTAAAACTTCCCGCTGGGGATTCCATGTCGATCCCTTTCAGGATCTCCCGCTCTTTTTCATAGGAAAAATGCACTCCTGAAAACTTAATATCCATTGCCATGCCGTCAAGCCGCTCTAATTTTTCTTCCGGCTCCGGAAGGTCAAGCAGCGCGAAGATCTTATCGCTCGCCGCCATCCCGTTCATGGCAATGTGAAAGAACGATCCCAGAAGCCGCAGCGGAATAAAGAATTCCGATGCCAGCAGAATCAGCATCAGCGCCCCGTGAACGCTTAAATATCCTTTCATGAATTGTGTGAGCGTCACGATCATGCCCACCGCTGCGCCGCCGTAAGCGATGATATCCATGACGCTAGTGGAGTTGAGCTGCATGGTCAGCACCTTCATGGTGATCTGACGGAACCGCTGGGATTCCTCGTCCATCTCTTCCGCTTTCTTCTCGTCCGATCGGTAGATCTTCAATGTCGTCAGCCCCTGCAGGTTCTCAAGGAAGCTGTCGCCCAATTCCGTGTAAATGCCCCAGTATTTATTCAGAAGTTTCTTTGCGATCTTCTGGACCGCGACAATGGAAATGGGGATCAGAGGGACACAGATGAGCAGAACAAGGCTTGCCTGCCAGTTTACAAAGGACAGGATGGCAAACAGTGTCACCGGCGCCAGCAGGCTGTAGAAAAGCTGGGAGAGATATTTCCCGAAATAGGTCTCTAACTGCTCCACTCCTTCCGCCGCCATCTGGACTACTTCAGACGTAGTCACTTTTTCCCTGTATGATGCTCCCAGACGGAGCAGCTTGCTGTAGATCTTGTCCCTTAAGATTCTCTTTACATCCACGCTGGCTCGGTAAGATGCACGGGACGCCTGCCTGTCACAGACAAACCGCAGAATCAGCGCCACAATTACCAACGCCCCGTAGTAAGCTGCGTCCTGAGACGTCACCTCCCAGAACAGCGCAGTCTCCAGAAGCATGGATGCGCTGTAGATCATAATGATCTGACAGAGCAAGGCGAGCCACTGCCAGATCACCTGGTAAATAATATATTTCTTTGCATGGGATAACAGTCCCACGAGTCTTTTCTTGATCATAGTTTCCTCTCTTCCTTCTGCTTTTTCTTTTCTTTGATACTGCATGCCACATGCCAGATGGCAAGTACCGGATGATACAGGAGCATCCGCGGCCCGGAAAACCGCATCACCTGCCGGATCTTTTCCCTCATTTCCGGTTTATAACAGTGGACGCGGCAGTTGCTGCAGAAGGTCTTATCCTCCATAAAAGGACATTTCTCACTGCGAAGTCTCGCATATTCGGTGAGTTCCCAGCAGGCCGGGCACATCTTGCCCGCCTTCCGGTCATATCCTTTATGGTTCTTCCTGCAGTACAGGCGGATCATTTCTTCCACCACGTACTGTTCTTTCCTTCTCTTTTCTTCAATAACTTCCAGCTGTCTTTCCTCCGGCCTCATGATTCCGCCACCTCTTCTAACTTAATGGTCTTCACCCGCAGGAAAAAGTACAGCAGGTGGCATACCCACACAACAGCAAGACAGATCGGGCGTTTTCACTCAATGTCTCCTGGCTGTCATGCAAACTTTTAGTTATAGTGGTGATTCGTTTGCTATGTCTACCCGCTATAATAAATAATCTTCGATATTTTCTTCCCGGAGCTCAGATAACCGCATTGTCTGGCGCCTTCCAGAACAATCTGATCCAGCTTTTCTTTTGACATCCGGAAGACCGTATCATCCTCCAAGACAATCTCGCACCAGCCCTCTTTATTACGGTCTTCCCTGCACTTAACCCTGTACATATTCTTCCTGCTGATCGCACCGATCCCTTCTAGTGCATTGATCATCCGGTAGACAGTCGCTACGCCGATCCTTTTGTCTTTCTGTGACGCCTTATAGTAAATCTCTTTACAGCTTGTGCAGTCATTTTCTAAAATAATGTCGATTAGGATCCTCCTCTGCCTTGTGACCCGGCACCCGTTTTCTTTCAGTCTTTTAATGATCTCATCTTTTCCGTTCACACTATCCCCCGCCTTATGCCTGTGAGATACTAACAACTTCAAAACCTGTCTTTTCTGCTGCCTGCTTCAGGTCAATTTCATCCCCGCACGGTCATAAGAAAATTGATAATAAATTTCATTTACTCTTCTACTAATTAGTATATGCTAACCAAAATTAGTTTTCAATAACTAATTTGTATATTTTTAAGAATCTTTCGCCGCATAAAATCCCATATACAAGAATGAGGGAGACAACACAACCCGTGCATCTCCCTCTAACTATATCCGTTGTTTTTTTACCTTAACACCTGAAAATTGTTTGCGATCCCGCTATTTTTTCCCATCTGGCAGAAGATTTTTCATGCTCCTTAAACTGATCAGCAATGTTGATGTATTATGGAGCAGCGCCGAAGCTGTAGGCTGAAGCATGCCGGCAACCCCCAGCAGGATCAGCCCTGCATTGATCCCGACAATCTCACGGTAATTTCCTCTGATTCGTTTCGTCATCCTGTTTGCGAGACGTTTCAGTGTAACAAGTTCTCTTAGGTCTTCTGCCGCAATAGTAATATCGGCAATTTCCCTTGCAATCTCTGCACCGTCACTGATCGCTATGCCGGCGTCAGCGGCGGACAAAGCCGGAGAATCATTAATACCGTCTCCAATCATGATTACCTTATGTCCGCAAGCTTTTTCCATTTCCACAAATCGTGCTTTTTCTTCCGGAAGTACTTCTGCATAGTATTCATCCACCCCTACACAGAGGGCAACAGCAGCAGCGGTTTTCTCGCTGTCTCCGGTCATCATGACCGCTTTGCGTATTCCTTCCTCTTTCAGCGTTTTTATCATATCTGCCGCTTCTTCTCTTAACGGATCTTCAATGCAGATCACTGCCGCCAGTTCATGTTCGATTGCAAGATACAGGTGAGAATATTCTTTCGGCAGCGCCTCAAATCTTTCCTGATATTCCGGGCGCACCGTGCAGCCTTCATCTTCAAAAACAAAATGGCTGCTTCCGATCACAACTTTTTTCTCATCAATGTAAGACGAGATCCCGTGCGCCACAATATACTCAACCTTGGAATGCATTTCCTCGTGGGCAAGCTTTCGTTTCTTAGCCGCATCTACCACAGCCTTTGCCATGGAGTGTGGAAAATGTTCTTCCAAGCACGCTGCGATCCGCAGGGATTCCTCCTCCGGATAATCCCCAAATGGGATCACTTCCTTCACTGTCGGTCTCGCCTTTGTAAGAGTCCCGGTTTTATCAAAAACCACTGTGTTCGCTTCGGCAACCGCTTCCAAAAACTTTCCGCCCTTGACGGTGATCCCATGGGCATCTGCTTCACGGATTACCGACAGCACCGTCAGGGGCATAGCAAGTTTCAACGCACAGGAAAAATCCACCATAAGTACAGATAATGCTTTTGTCACATTCCTGGTCAAAAGCCATACGGCAACAGTGCCGAACAGCGTATAAGGCACAAGCCTGTCGGCAAGATGTTCCGCCCTGCTTTCCATAGAAGACTTTAGTTTCTCTGAATCTTCAATCATCGCAACAATCTTTTCAAATCTGGTGGAGCCCGATACCGCTTTTACCATGACGTCCAGCTCGCCTTCCTCCACTACGGTTCCAGCATAGACGGACTGTCCCCGCACTCTGCGCACAGGCATGGCCTCCCCAGTTAGAGAAACCTGATTCACCATGCCTTCCCCGCTTAATACCTCTCCGTCAAAGGGGATCACATTCCCCATATGTACGGTCACAACATCTCCCTTTTGTATCTGATCCGCCCGTATGAGTATCTCCTGCCCGTCTCTTTTCATCCATACTTTTTTTATGTTTAGAGACATGCTCCGCGCCAGATCTCCTACAGATTTTTTGTGAGTCCATTCTTCAAGGAGTTCTCCGATTTCAAGCAAAAACATAACCGAGCCAGCGGTATTAAAATCTCCGCGTATGACAGAGACTCCGATAGCCGCCGCATCTAGGAGAGGAACCTCAATTTTCCCTTTTCGGATGCAGTTCAGCCCGGCTGAAATATATTTTAAAGACCGGAAAGCTGCAAGTGCTGCCCGCAGCGGATAAGGCATTAGAAGCTTGCCCCCGTAATGCAGCAATGCCTTTGTAATCAGTTTTTCCTTATATGCCGAGTTCAGCGCCCTTCCGGAGTTTCTGAGAACATTTTCCGGCACATTCACATCTTCATACTGGAATCTTTTCAACATACGGAGCAGAGCGCTGCGCTCTCCTGTATAACAGATGACAACGTCTGAGGTGCGTTCATATACTTTAACATCTGTTACATTTTTTTGCCTGCCCATGTACCAGAAAAGAATATCCGCCTCCGCATATGTCATTTTCTTCTGGATGACATGGATACGGAGGCGGCCTTTTATCTCATGCTTTATGATATATTTCATAGACGGCTACATCTTTCCTTCCGCTGAATGATCCGCACCATCTTCCTCTGTTTCCTGAACTGCCGCTGCTTCCTGCGCTGCCCTTTCCTCATTGATCTGCTGTGCCTCTGCCAAAATGTCCTCCGCATTTTCCTGCATTGTCGTGGCAGTTTTCATCACACAGTCCTTTGCACGCAGCACAGCAGCCGTACATCCTGTATATACTTTTTTAGCGTCTTTACTGGATAAAATCTTTACCCCGGCCGTGCCAAACAGGACGCCTCCTGCAAACAATCCGATTTTTTTCATAACCGAAGCACTAAACATGATATTTTTACCTCCTGTTGAAATATTTTTTATTGCTAACCAATTACTTATGTCTGTATCCGGTATAGAATACCATTATGAAACAGAACACTGTAGCCCATGCCCAAAATCTGTGCTGCTTCACCTTGTCATCACTTCCTTCATTTTTTACTGATTGTAAATTGTAATAAGGATACTTCATCAGCATAGCAACATCATTTTGAGCTAGTCAAGCCTAACCCACCTTATTGATAAATCTTCTCGCTTTTCAGTTCATTACCGCCTTTGGCTCTCTGACACAGAAAGCAGAGAATGTCTTCCGCAACCTTTATAAACCCACGTTTTTCATAAAACTCCCACGATGCAAGAGTGTTTGTAAAAAGCCGAACACAATCAGCCCCATCAGCCTTTGCCCGATTCAAAAACTGTGTGAGCAATACGATTCCCAGCCCTTTTCTGTAATTCCTTTTGGATGAAAGGGCAACGAGTTCCAGATCGCATTTGCCAAAAGTCCCCTTATCCCTTTCCTGTAGTTTACGGAAAAAGGCACCAAACTGTTTCTGGAATGCTGTTGACATTTTATATCGTTTCAGGTAAAACTTGAGGAACATCTTACACCATTGGCCATAGTGCTTTTTTGTTTCATACTGATCTGCCAGAGCCTTGCTGAAACTCTTATCATATTTTCCGCAGATAAATCCTATGACCTGATGATCCTCCGTTTCCGCAACATAGGTGAAACTGCATTTTTCGATCAGAATCTATGCGTAATCACGCAATAACATCTTGTCGTTCTGATTCACAGAACATGTAAAAAATCCCTCGTAGAAACAGTCCCCGCAAGCTGCGGCGTCTTCTTCCTTATATGGACGGACAGTAAACATGTGCGGCTTCCTCCTATACACAAACATGTTAGTATCAACTAACTATTATTATATCAAGCGGCACACAGGATTGCAATTCGTTTTTCATCTGTTATGTTATTCGCTAACGTATATACTAAATAATTAAAAAGACATGATTCTTTGTTGAACCATGTCTCCTTTATAGTTTGCTTTTTTAATTCTGCTCCAGACTCTCCACCCAAGCTACCACATCTTCATCAGAAACACTAGACCGGAATCTCTCGCCTTCGTACCAATCGCCGGTTCCAGCCAGCTCCGCCAGCAGATCACTGCTGTCTCCCATACCGGAAGAAGCAGAAGTTGCAAATGTGATCACTGTCTTCCCTGTGAAATCATTTGCCTCTACAAAGCTGTCCATCGGCCATGCGGCGATGCCCCACCAGATCGGATACCCGATAAAGACTGTATCATAGGAATCCCAATTCTCGACCTCCGTTGAAACAAGTTCCACATCTCTTAAGCTTTCGTCTTCATGCTCTCTCGACACTCTGCTGTCATCGTCCGTCCAGTCCAGATCTCCGTCCGTATACGGTTCTGCCGGCTCTACTTCAAAGAGGTCGCCGCCTGTGGCGTCTGCAATAGAATTCGCTACTTTCTCGGTGTTTCCTGTTGCGGAATAGTAAACAACCAGTACATTGCCCGAACCCGAAGCAGAATCCGCGGTATCTCCCGCGCCGCTCTGATCATCCGCACTGCTGCCCTGATCTTCTGTTTGTGCACGGTCCAACGCGCCCTCATCCTGTGTGTCCACATTAGCGCCGCATCCTGCTAGAAGACCAACCGCTGTTATACCGGCAAGTATCATAGAAAATAATTTCTTTGCTTTCATTATAATCACATTTCCTTTCGATTTTTTACTGTTATCTGTTACAAACTCAGTATATCTAAAAATCTGTCTACTGAGAATTTTCCATTTGTTATGCAGTATTAACCTTTCAGTAAATGCCTTGCGCGCATTACTGTATCAGTGTTCTCTGCGTCTTCGTTTCCCGATTCTTTGCAGCCCTCTGCCAAGATAATGTCCAAGAAATACAACCATTCCCATAACCGCTGCACAGTCGAAGATATAGGAGAGCGCCGGTTCTGAATAATCAAAAAACACAAAATGTACACGCAGCAGCATATAGCTTAGCAGATCTCTTCTGACAAATGCACCCAATCCGTATGCCGCTATTGCTGCTCCGAGAAGCCTCGTAATCCATGTCTTTGCTTTCCAATATTTCTCTGCCTCCGGCTTTGCAAACAGTTTCCTCACTGCTCCCAGCATCATCCCCCAATGAAGTCCCAGATGCAAGGACATCAAAGCAAATCCCCAATAAGCGCAGACCATATGGACAGTTCCCGCCGCCACACTGACACCCCGGATATGGATAAAGGCAAATACATGCCGGCGCCGATCCACTCGTACGCCGCCTCTCCCACAAGCCCATAGGGCATGAGAAGCAAAAGGAATACCGTAAGTAATGCGTCGATAATAATTTTAAATTTTTGCATAGTCATAGCTGCCCATTTCCTTTGTTTTCATAGTCGTCAATAATTCATATTCCTCTCCCAGAAACTGACCGCACGATCGATCCACCCCTCTGCCACTGTTCCCTCTCCCAGACCGAATCCGTGACGCAGCCCGTCAAATACCTCGATCTGCGCGTCAGTTCCGTTTTCCCGTATCCGGCTGATATAGCTTTCCATAGAACGGTAGGAAGCGATCCCATCGCTGGTTCCCACACAGGCGTAGGTGGGCGGTTCATTTCCTGTCACGTCGGACAGTCCGGTATACTGCATAATTACAGCCGCTGGTTCAGAGTAATCCCGCTCCCCGAATGCCGCCGTGCCATAGGAGCCCAGCCACGCAGCCATACGGGCGCCTGCGGAGCCTCCCCACAGTGAATAATGCGACATATCGATCTGCAGTTCTTCCGCATTTTCATGGAGAAAGGCAATCGCTCTCGCCAGATCCTCACAGGCGGTATCCGCTCCGGGACGATAAATCAGTGCAAAAGCATTATACCCTTTCTCTGACAGCTCCATCGCATGGGGAAAACTATCGTGCATCGCCGCCACATAGACGAAACCGCCTCCGGCATTGACAATGGCTGTCTTCTCTCCTTGATCTCCCCGGAAGAAAAAGAGCCCCGTATCTTCTTTATCAGGATCTTCCGCCTTCTCTTCTTCCGTATAAATATCATAGAAAACCCGCTGTCCCGACAACACTTGATCTTTCAGATAGTTTGCAGTCTCCACCGTGCGCTCCGGGTTCACATTGTTATACCATGTCAGGATTTCTCCCACGTCCTTAAGCTCCAAATTCTCATCGACAGCCCGGTCCGCTGGAAAGATCAGCCTGCCGTAATCTCCGAACGCTGGATCGCCGATTACATCTACCACTTTTGTTTCTAGAGTATAATACTCTCCATCCTTCACCGCCGTATCTCCCTCTATGCCTTCTACCGTATCCTCCGCGGCATCCTTCCTGATTTCTGACCCCTCCCCGGAGTTTTCCTCTGTCCGCCCGCATCCTGACAGCGCCAGCGCCAGAAGTATTACCGCAATAAAAACAATGTACATATTCCCCTCTTTGTGGGGACTTCCGTTAATCAATAATGCTTTCATGTGAAACCTCTTGAATTCTCATTTTTACATCTGCCAGATCCAGCACAGCCCGTTATAAAAATATTCCATCGCATACTCTCCGCTGTGCGTGCCGCCCTCCTGCTCCAAAAAGTACAGGTTCCCTTCCCGCTCATTATTGGCATATCGGAAGGTCCCGCCTCCTGAATCCGACATCGCCTCTATCTGGTTTTTAAACGAAGAATAAGCAAAATCCTCTGTCCCCGACGCCGCAAAGATGAAAAAGTCATTCCACGCATGGCCGGAATCATTTACAAGAGACGCCATATATTCCCCGTCCGACGTCAGGCTTCCGCTGGATGGCATAAAATAGCGGAAATAATCCAGACAATGCTGAAATGTCCTCCACGTTGCCACTGACCCCATGGAAAATCCACAGAACGCGCGGTGATCTCGCGATGCCGCAATCCCCTCCAAATCCGTCCTCTCTGCATAAGTGCTGTAAGTCCCCTCCACTGCAGGAATCAAGTCATTCACCAATTCATTATGGTAATTCTCTGTCAGGCGTAGCGCCAAACTGTAATCCCCGCTGTCCTCAGAACTCGTGTTGTTGTAGGTAGGGCAGACCACAATCATGGGCAGTATCCTTCCGTCCGCAATCCCGTTGTCCAGAACATTTTTAAACATATTCGGGCTGTCCGGTGTTCCCAGATAAGTCGTCTCATCGCTCCATCCCCCGTGCATCAGGTAAAACACGTTATACGGTTCATCCTCGGAATACCCGTAGGGCAGATACACAATCGCCCGCTTATGGAGTATCTGATCCTGTTCCTCGTAGTTCATAGACTCATAAGTATCATATTTCAACTCCACCAGAGTCCCCGGATATTCGGATTCTTCATAATACCCCCGGGGAATCTCTGCCAATTCACTGGGAAGCGATGCCCCTGTCACTGTCTCGTCTGTCATGTCTGTCTCGTCCTTCCTATCTGCTGCTCCACCACCGCTGTCGTCTGTCTCCGCCGCGGCTGCCGCCGTGTTCTCTGCTCCCGTTTCGTTATCTACCATCTCGCTCCGGCTGCAGCCTGAGACAGCGATAATCATCGCCATGAGCAGAATCGGCACTCTGTATTTTTTCACAGTATTCACGCCTCCCGTTTATCTGAAATTTTAATCCGCTCTCCTGCAAAGACACATGGTTTGGAGCGTGTTGCTTTTTTACACTAACGCCACCTTCGGATCATAACTGTATTATAAAGGAAGCCACCGGCAGACAGAATTCCCGATTAGTTTCCTTGTATAAACCAAAAGGTTTTAAGCAAACGAAAGGGTCAATGCAGGAATCCCCCTCATCGACCCTCTCGTTTTCAAATTTATTTCTTATTCTGCCGTCATTTCAATACATTTCCGTCTTTGAACGCATTTCCGACCTTCGCCCCCAGCCTATAATACCCGTAATGCACGGTATCATAAGTAATGGGATTGAATTTCTCGAGGCTTAATTCTCCATCGTCGCCAAGCACGCTCTTATCGATGCTCACATTTACAATACGCCCGAGGAATTTGGAACCCCCAATCACATCGATCAGCTCACATTCCAGAGTGAGGGGCAGCTCATTGATAATAGGCGCATTGACAAAACTGCTCCTTACCGTCGTAAAGCCTGCCTTTTCCATCTTATTTTCTTCCTTGTTAGCTGACACGATCCCCACATAATCACAGGCGGTCATATGCTCCACGTCACCTGCGCTGACCGTGAACGCCTTGTTCAGCAGGATATTGTCCGTCGTCTTGTGGCTAGACAGATCGATCATGATCTCATCCGCCCCGACGATTCCTCCCCATGCCGCATTCATGGCGTTTGCTTTTCCGTTCTCATCATAGGTGCCGATAATCATAACCGGCTGAGGAAATAAAAATGGTTTTGCTCCGAAATTTTTTCTCATCATAATACCTCCTAAACGTATTGGTCGTTTGCCTTTACGATCTCTGTCAAACGGATATGCCTGTTGTGATAGCGAGCCGCCGGATTCTTCTCCGGAATTGTCAGACGGATCGCATTCTGCGGGCAGTGGTGAATGCATGCCATGCACATCTGACAGTTATCCATCGTATGAACTGCCCGCTGTCCCTCAAGGCGGATACAGCCCGAGGGACAGACGCGGGTACAGATCCCACAACTGATACAATCGTCTGTCACATCATAGATATGGCTCCACTGATCCGCAGGAACGGACGCCTGATGCTCCAAATATTTCTGATGCCACGCCCGGTCTTCTTCTGTGACCGGCTGTATCCATTTCTTCCGTACCATGATATCCTGCCGGATGGCGCAAAGATGTTCTTCCACCTTCTTCTCCGGCTCTGACTCGATCTGTTCCTCCATATCAAATGCGGGCAGGAAATTATCCACCATTTTGAGTGTGTTGATATAATCCACTCTCTTCCCGCAGGATTCCAGCTCCTGATACGCCAACTCCGCCGCGCCGCCGTGGATATTTCCGTAAGTCAGGATGAGATAGAAATAATCTGTCTGAAACTCTGCTCTTTTCAGGAATTCCTTCACCATAGCAGGCATCTCATGACCGTACACCGGGCAGACAATCCCAATTGTGTCCGCCCGATAGACCTGATCTTCCCTGTGAACTGCCTGTGGGATACTGATCGGTTCCTCCCCGAACTGTTTTGCCACATAAAGGCTGTTTCCGGTTCCGGTAAAATAAAAGATCATCTCTGGGGAACCTCCTTTTGGGCCTTAGTCGTGTACTTTCAGGCCGTGCAGCATTTTTACAAAGTCAGGATCATCGTGGTTGACGATCTCGCTGTGTCCCAGATCCAGCGCAGCGATCTCTTTCATATCCTCATCGCTAAGCTTGAAATCCCAGATATTCATGTTCTGCTCCATGCGGTCCTTGTGCACGGACTTCGGAATGACCACAACACCTCTCTGCACGTTCCAGCGAAGCGCTACCTGCGCTGCGCTCTTTCCGTACTTCTCGCCAATCTTTGTAAGTACTGGATGTGTGAAAATCCCATGGTTTCCTTCCGCAAACGGTCCCCATGCCTCCGGGATCACGCCGTATTCTTTCATCAGTGCGAGGGCGTCCTCCTGCTGGAAGAACGGATGCAGCTCCACCTGATTGACTGCCGGAATCACTTCTACAGTCTCGCACAGATCAGCCAGACGCGCCGGATAGAAGTTGCACACGCCGATTGCTTTTATTTTGCCTTCTTTATATGCTTCTTCCATGGCACGGTACGCTCCGACATAGTCGCCCATGGGCTGATGGATGAGATAAAGGTCCAGATAGTCAAGCCCCAGTTTGTCAAGAGAGGTCTGAAGGGCTTTCTTTGCTTCTTCATATCCCGCGTCCTGAACCCACAGTTTTGTGGTGATGAAAAGCTCTTCTCTTACCACCCCGGATTTTGCGATGGCTTTGCCGACAGCCTCTTCATTCATGTATGCAGCCGCCGTATCGATCAGACGGTAACCGCTTGCAATGGCGTCAAGGACAGCCTGCTCGCACTGAGCCGGATCCGGCACCTGAAAAACTCCAAATCCTTCCACCGGCATCTTCACTCCGTTATTCAATGTTACATATTCCATGATGATATCCTCCTTTTCTGAACCATAACCTTTTTACAAGAAAGATTATAAAAAAAATACGAAGAAAAGTACAATATCAATCCTGCATTGTGCTATACTGTATGTGAATACTGAAAATAGTGCAATCCCGATAAATACTTCCTATATTTTAAAATGAGAGGTGAACCAGACATGATTGAACTTGAACAGCTCAAACAACTCGAGGCTTTCTCCCAGTACGGCACTCTGTCAAAAGCCGCTGAAAATCTTCATATATCCCAGCCCACACTGACCCGCTCCATGCAGAAACTAGAAGACGAGTTTGGTGTCCCCCTGTTCCGCCGTACAAAGAACCGGTTAGAGTTCAATGAGAACGGGGAACTGGCTGCAGATTACGCAAAACGGATACTGGAACAGTCCGATATCATGCTCGAAAGAGTCCGTGCCTTAGACCGAGCCGGACGCACCATCTCTATCGGTTCCTGTGCGCCCATGCCCATGCTCGCCGCGGTCCAAAACGCGGCGCGCCAGTACCCGAATATGACCATCTCCTCAGAGTGTAAAGACTGCACCCCTCTGGTTGAAGGACTGCGCTCCGGCCTCTATCAGATCATCATCTTGACTTACCACCCCAAGGAAAAAGATCTGCACGTCCGCGAATCAGGAAGCGAGTCTCTGTTCTTTGCCTTTCCCCACGGGCACCGCTTCGCGGACAGGAGCGGCATCTATATGAAAGAAATTGATGGGGAAAACATGCTTTTGTATTCGGACATTGGTTTCTGGCACCGCCTGCCTCGAGAGAAAATGCCTCACTCACGCTTTCTTGTGCAGACGGATCGCTTCGCCTTTGAAGAGCTTGTAGCTTCCTCCATCCTCCCGTGCTTCGTGTCCGACGCAGCCCTCGCCGGAGACTGGGAGACGGCAGACAGGGTACTCGTCCCGATCCTCGATCCGGAAGCCAGCGTCACATATTACATGGTGTGCCTAAAAAGTATGCTGCCAAAGGTGAAGAAGCTGTTTTCATAGGAAGACAGAATTTCAACCATTTCTTCCTGTATCTGCCCCAGATAATGAAGGGATTATTCAAAAATTTTTTCCAACGTGATAAGCACTCCGTCTTCCTCATTAGAAGGACAGACAAATTTCGCGGCATTCTTTACATTTTCAGGGGCATTTGCCATCGCATAACTTTGTCCGCAGTATTTCAGCATTTCTATATCATTTCCCCCATCTCCAAAAGCAGTACACTGTTCCGGTGTGATGCCCCAGCGCTTCACAAGCCTTTTTAACCCGGAGGCTTTGTGACAACCCGGTACAATTAAATCGATAGAACCATGCCCGCTTGTAACAGGCTCAATAAGTCCCCCAAGCCTTTCACGAAACATATCATAATATTCAAATGTTTTTTCCTCTGGAACCGTAGGCGCGAATTTTAAGATCCGATCCTTCACCTGCTTAAAATCATCCACCCATTTTAAGCGATGATAATAAATACCAGTAAGCTCAAAAAATTCTTGACTGACCGTTCCTCTTTGACAGTATGCACTTTCTACTCCGCATAAAACATTCAATATTTCAGGATATTCTCTGCATACATCAATAACGGCATTTACTGTCTCTTTTGGCATATCAGCAGTAAAAACCAACTCTGTATGGTCTTTTACGAAAGCTCCGTTTTCTGCTACAAATGATAATTCATCATAATACTCCGGAAACAGATCTCTTAACTGATAGTATTGATTTCCGCTTGCAACAACAAACTGACATCCGGCACGGCTCATACGGGATAAAATACGTTTGAACCGTGGGATGTCATATGTATAATCTAAGCGCACAAATGTACCGTCTACATCAACAGCAACCATTTTAATATCTTTCATAGCATTATCTCCTAATCAAACCAAGTCTGCCAATTCTTATCAAAAAATGCCTGAAAACACATTTCAATCTGTTCTCTGCTCGTTTTTTCCTCCGCCAGATTGTGCGGTAAATCTTCTAAGGAAAAGTACTGTGTTTCTATTGTTTCTATATTTTCAACAAACTCACCGCTTACAGCTTCACATAAAACGAAAATTTTGCAGACCCCATAAGCATAAACAGGTTTATTGTGCTTATTTCTGTCTTGCACGGAAATAATTTTTACCGCTTTTACAGTAAGCCCTGTTTCCTCGCGGACTTCTTTTTCTGTATTTGATTTTACCGACTCCAAAACATCGCACCAGCCGCCCGGCAAAGACCACGTTCCGTTGTTTTCATGAACCAGAAGAATTTTATTATCTTCAAATATCGCTGCTCTTGTATCCAGCTTTGGCGTCTGATAGCCGGTTTCATTACAAAATAAATCTTGTACTTTTTCTGTGCTGACTCCTGTTTTTTCCGCAAGCATTTCCGCTGATATTTCCCTTAGCCTTTCGTATCGCTCTTTATCAAAAATATCTTTTGTATAAGCCAGACCTGTTTGAGCTAAGCTTTGTATTTCGATTGCCCATTTTAACCAGTTTTCCATGGTTGTATCTTCTCCCTTTTTGAGCGCCTCTTCCTTCTTTTTATATTCTGATTATAGCTATTTCCCACAGCATATTCAATAGCTTTCTGCCGGTTATTCCTCCACCTTAGACCCGCCGAACACCCCTGACATGGGCACAATGTCCAGCATACGATCCATCTCTTTTACTTCCTCATCAGTCAGCTCTATGTCCGCCGCCTCTCCGTTCTCAATCAGCCGACCATACTTCCTCGTGCCCGGGATCGGCACGATCCACGGCTTCTTTGCCAGCATCCACGCAAGAGAGATCTGCGCCGGGGCGGCGTTCTTCCGATCTGCCATCTCTTTCAGATAACGGATCAGTTCCTCATTTTTTTCAAATGCCTTCTCCGTAAACTGGGGCATAGCGCTGCGGTAGTCTGTCTCCGCGTCAAACTTGGAATCCTTATTATATTTTGCCGTCAGAAGCCCATTTGCCAGCGGGGAAAATGCGACGAAGCCTATGTTTAATTCTTCCAGCACCGGGAATAACGCCTCATAGTCTCTGTACATCATGGAGTAACGATTCTGCACTGCCGTCACCGGGCAGACCGCGTGCGCTCTCCTAAGTGTGTTCTCGTCCGCCTCAGAGATTCCCCAGTGGGTGACCTTTCCCGCCTTAATCAATTCTTTCATGACTCCTGCCGTCTCTTCAATGGGAATTTTCCGGTCGATGCGGTGGATGTAATACAGATCCAGATGGTCGGTCTGAAGCCGTTTCAGAGAGCCGTCAATGGAGGCTTTGATTGTCTCGGGCCTACTATCCGTAATCAGGGGCTTATTCACTTCTTCTGATGTCTCGTCGAAGCGGATGCCGCACTTGGAAGCGAGAACAATTTTATCCCGGTACGGTTTTAGCGCCTTGCCTAATAGTTCTTCATTGTCGTGCGGATTTTCGGATGTGCCGTAGCTCTCCGCTGTGTCGAAAAAAGTATATCCTCTGTCTACCGCCTCTAAGAGCAGTTCCGTCATTTCCTTTTTATCTGCCGCCGGTCCGTAGGCGTGGCTCATTCCCATACAGCCCAGCCCGATAGCTGATACTTCCAAATCTTTTCCTAAAATACGTGTTTTCATTTTCCATTCCCCTTTCTTATATCATCCGATCCAAGTGTATCCCTCATATGTCAAACCATTTTCCCCGCCATGTACGCTCTCTGATACACCGGAGTGTCCTTCACTTCGCCTTTCTGATATACCCCCGCGCCATAGATTTTCTGCCACACTATCGCGCCGGGCAGGCAGTCCGTGAAGCCCTCCATAGCATCCATCGTCCTTCGCATGGCGCTCTCCCCATCTGCCGCAGTCGCGATCAGGTACACGTCCTTATCCCGTATCTCCGTATAGCGTGGTAAGGTACGGTCGATCATCGTCTTTAGCATACCGTCCATGGAATAGAAATAAACAGGAGTTGCCAGAACAAGAACATCCGCCTCCGTCATTTTCTCGAGAAGGACTTCCATATCGTCCTTCTTCACACATTTCTTTGTCTCACGACATCCATAGCACGCTACGCAATGTCCGATTTTTAAATCATGAAGAAACACCTTTTCCACCTCATTGCCAAATTCCTTTGCACCCTGCATGAACCTGTCGCATAAAATGTCCGAATTGCCGCCTTTTCTGGGGCTTCCTGATATAATCAATACTTTTTTGCTCATCTCTTTACCATCCTTTTTTGTTCTTCTTTGTTTTTTGATTCCCATGTTTATACCGCAGTCGTGGATTCATTAACATCCCATATTCAGTAACATTCCCGGAATATTTCCAGTATCTCCGGCGGGAGGGTCCTTCGGTAGCTCCCGGGAGAATAATGGCAGGAATCCGCGATCTTCTTCAATTCTTTTTCTTCTTCCATGCCAAGCTCCCTTAAAGTCTTAGGAAGACCGATCTCCCCGATAAATGCTGATAGCGCCCCGATTCCCGCCTTTGCCAGCTCCGCGTCTGTCTTGTCTTCCTGTCGTATCCCCCATACCTTCCGGGCAAATCTTGCGAACTTCTTCAAACCACTCCCATAGATATGGCGATAATACGCCGGGTGCAGCACTGCCATTGCCTCCCCGTGATTACAGTCTGTATAAGCGCCAAGTTGGTGAGCCATCAGATGGCAGGCAAAATCACATCTCTTTCCCATTTTTATCAGCCGGTTTTCCGACAAAGCAGAATCCCAGAACAGATTACTCCTTGCTGTGTAGTCCATTGGATTCTCAAACGCAATCCTAATATTGCGGATCAGGCTGCGCATAAGGGCTTCTGAAATCTCATCGGACACATTCTGCTCGTCCGGCTCGCTGAAATAGATTTCCATGATATGGGAAAAACTGTCAAAAGCCCCTGCTGCCATCTGCCTTTTGGGCACGCTGAATGTATAAGAAGGATCCATCAGCGCAAACCGGGGATTGCATACAGGATAATCGTACCCTGTCTTTATTTTTTTCTCTTCGTTGGTTATGACTGCTGCGCCGTTACATTCACTTCCTGTCCCTGCCAGTGTGGCGATCACCCCCACGGGAATGAGAGTAAAATCAATGATCCCCTTCTTCTCCCAATAATTCATCCACGGGTCTTCTCCGCAGCACGCCGCAAGAGAAACCGCTTTGCAGCAGTCCATGACCGAGCCGCCGCCCATTCCGAGAATGAGCTGTACACCGCTGCTCCTTGCCAGCCAGGCTCCTTCCAGCACTTTCCCATAGGTGGGATTGGGCATGATTCCGGGAAATTCCACCACAGTTTTTCCGGCTTTCATCAAAAGTCCCGTCACTTCGTCATAGATTCCATTTCTCTTGACTGAACCCTGCCCGTAGGCCAGCATAACTATATCAAACTCTTTTACCAGACTGGTCAGAAACTCTTTGACGCATCCCGCTCCGAAATACACCTTGGTGCTGTTTTCATAGATAAAGTTATTCATGGTCTTAAAAAGCCTCCTCTGATACCCTCCGCCTTTATTATAAAAAAAAGAGACCTCTTACAGAAGTCTCCATTGGTTTTACAGTTATTACCTTACGCTTTATACTGATTTCCCTTTTATACCGCTTTTGTCTTATACTGCTTTTTTATTGCTTTCAGAAAACGCTTTACCAGTTCTGACGGTTCTGTAGAGTACAAGATTCCGTACGGAATCGTATACTTCCATTCCACCGGGATGATTTTAAGCAGCGGATGCGCCTCCTTCCAGTTCTCTACAGCCATCAGGATTCCATTGCTGTTTTCGCACTGGTTGAAAATTTCCATACTGTAAAGGTCAAAGTCCACCACTTGAATCTGAGGGTGATTCTTCCAGATATCCTCCCGCAACTCATCCACATATCTGCTCCATCCTCTGTGCATCATGAGGAAACGCTCTCCATACAGATCCTGAACAGTCAGAATTTCTTTTTCCGCAAGGCGGTGATTAACGGACACAGCGCAGCAGATTCTCTGCCGGGAAAGCTCCATCCCCTGACACTGACGCAGCTCTAACATAGTTTCGTCAAAGATTCCCCCGACAATATCGATATTTGTTCCGAGGTTTTTGAGAATCTCCCTTGCATTTTCCTGACTGTTCATAAAAGGGATCATCTGAAGGCGGATATCCGGATAATTTCCCCGGACCTTTGACCATGCTTCAACCACAGGCGCCGCCGGAGTCATGGGGGAGGTTCCGACCCGGATGACATTGTCCTTCTCTTCCATTGCTTTTTTCGCCCGTTCCACGGAATCCTTACAGTATTGAATGATATATTTCGCATCCTTATACAGAGACTTTCCGGCTTCCGTCAGGGTAAGCCCTCTGTGCGTACGGATAAAAAGCTGAAGTCCAAGATCGTTCTCAAGGAGGTTGATCTGCTTTGTGACAGCGGGCGGCGTGATATAAAGCGCTTCCGCCGCTTTATTAAAACTGCCCAGATCTGCCACAACGATAAAAGTCTCAAGCTGCAAATTATACATAGTGCTCCCTCCTTATTCCGGTTTACACTATGAAAAATACGGCATTTTCAGCAGCTTGTCAAGTTTTTCATCGGTCAGGAGGTTTCATCGGTCAAACAGCCAGCCCATGATCTTATTATCCCTGGCAAACAGATTTCCTCCGCCATGCTGGTATGAAACTCCCTGACTCGAAAAATAATCTGCATCCTTGATATCCAGCACGAGAAGTCTGCCAATCTCCTCATCGGAAAGCCCTTCTTCGCGGTACAGGTTATGCAAAGTCTCATATGCCTCCCGGGACGGTTCTGAACCATAGTACTCATCCTCTTCCCCAACGACAAAATATACCGGCGTCCGGCTTTTTACAACTGTCTCATAGTCTCCATCCCACTGGGAACTGCACTGGAGATATGCCGTAAAAAGTTCCGGACGTTTTCCCATTACCTGAGACATCGTTTCCCCTCCGCCGGAATATCCCTCCGCAAACACTCTCGACTCATCAACATTATAGTGCGCTAGAAAATATTCCACAAGAGCAATGGTCTGATCCGCCGACGTCTCTCCCCAGTCAGAGAGCTGCGGTGCCACAATAATCATATCTTTCACATAATTCTGTGCTTCAAATTCGAAGTTTTCACTGTAAAGGTTTTCACCCACGCCCTGAAAATACAGCCCTTCATAACCGGGAAGCGTAAAGAACAGTGCATAAGGCGTACTCCCGTCATAGCTATCCGGCACATATAGGTTGTAATGAATATCTCCGTCATTCTCCGAGTGCAGGATATTGTCAAGGAGGAAACCCCTGTACTCTTCCGTCCCCTCTGTCACGGTATCGCCATTTTGGGGCACAGATTTTCCCGTCGCATTTTGTCCTTTTTGCCTGAATCCATATCCTGTTGCTCCGCCGCCAGATTTTCTCCTCCGCTTGCGGAATTGATTACTTCCCCATCGTCCGCCTCTCTCCCGCACCCGCCAACAGCAAGGAAAAGCACTGTCAGCAGAAGAATACCCGTCAGTCTTTTCTTCATAAATATACACCTCAGTATCAATGCTCTTCAAAATTTAAGAGCAGACTGTCAACCAGCCTGCTCTTGAAAGCTTGCCTGTTCTTACATACATTCCATCAGGATATCATAGATCTCATCGCGGCTTAATTCCCGAGGGCCGCATTTGATCACGTTGCATGTATTCGCCACCTTCCTTAAGACCTCCGGCGTGATCTCCACTTTTGACTTCAGTTCTCCCATTTTTGTCGGAAGCCCACATGCTTTGATGAAATCCGCCAGCGCCTCAACACCTGCTTTAGCCGTCTCCGCTCCAAACACTTCCTTCGCCAGTCTAGTGAATTTTTCTTCCGCGTCTTTCACGATATGGCGGTAATAAGCGGGATGGAGGACGGCAAGTCCCTGCCCATGGTTGCAGTCTGTGTATGCACCGAGCTGATGCTCCAGCTGGTGCGCCTGAAAATCCGTCACCCTTCCGACCTTCAGAATGCCGTTCTCTGCCATGGCAGAATCCCACATAAGATTTCCTCTTGCCTGCATATCGTCTACATTTCCCATCAACCGTTTCATATTTACGACCGTATTTTTCATGATCGCAAGAGCCACTTCATCGGATACATTGTCCTGATCCGAATTGCCAAAGTATGTCTCCATCGCATGACTCAGCGTGTCAAATGCCCCTGAAATAACCTGCATCTTCGGGACGGACGCTGTATATGCTGGATCAAGGATGGCGAATCTCGGCGCTGCCGCCGCCATACCTGCCTTGATCACCTTCTCTTCATTAGTGATAACTGCTCCGCCATTCATCTCAGCTCCTGTTCCGAAAGCCGTGACGATCGCCCCCATCGGAAGCGCGTCAGACGGGAACTGATGGTCTGTCATCTCCATCTCCCATAAGTCCTTATCCGTCTTTGCCTGTGCCGCCACGATCTTACAGCAGTCGATCACAGAACCGCCGCCCACCGCAAGGATAAAGTCGATGTTCTCTTTCTTCGCAAGGTTTGCGCCCTCCTGTACCTTTGCATAGGTAGGGTTGGACATGATTTCGTTAAAATCTGTCACCTTTTTCCCGGCAGCCTCGAGAATCTGCTTCACCTCATCGTAGATTCCATTCTTCTTCACTGATCCCCCGCCATAGGCGAGCATCACACGCTCCCCGTAACCTGAGACAGCCGCTGCAAGGTGCTCCTTTGCCGCTCCCTCTCCGAAATAAACTTTTGTAGCATACTCATAAACAAACTTCTGCATGACTGATCCTCCCTTTCATTGCCTTTACCACACTTCATATGTCATAACACTGTACTTTTATAATATTTCTCTTGATGTAAAAATTATAGAACCGTCTTCAGATTTATTGAAGAAACAATAAGTTCCGCCGTTTATACCTTAAGGTTTTGTCTGTCTGCATAGCGCCTCTATCCACACAGGCGCTTAGCGCGATTCCGCTCTGCTACATCTCGCCGGTCCACGATAGATATATAAAAAGAGTCACAATCACGAGTAAACTCGCATTGTGACTCTTTTTATATATCTGCCGCGCTTGTGCTAAACGCTTAGTTTCCAGCCATCTGAGCAGCAACTTCTTCTGCAAAGTTCTCCTGCTTCTTCTCGATACCTTCGCCTGTCTCAAAACGGATAAATTTCTTAACTGTCATGTTAGCGCCGTTCTCTTTCGCTACTTTGTCAACATATTTGCCGACTGTAAGGTCGCTGTCCTGAACGTAAACTTGATCAAGCAGACAGATCTCTTTCATCTCTTTGTTGAGACGTCCGATGATCATCTTCTCAATGATGTTCTCCGGTTTTTCCGGATTCTCTTTCTTAGCCTGAGCAAGAAGGATCTCTTTCTCGTGATCCATGTATTCCTGAGATACCTCGTCGCGGGATACATATTTCGGAGACATAGCCGCAACCTGCATAGCTACGTTCTTAAGAGCTGCTTTGATGTTATCGTTTACAACATCTGTATCAGCCACTACGAGAACGCCGATGCGTCCGCCGCCATGGATGTAAGATACAACACATCCGTTCTCAGCACTTACCTTCTCAAATCTTCTGATATTCAGGTTCTCACCAATAACAGCGATCTTCTCAATAAGAGCGTCCTTTACTGTCTTAGATGTATCTGCTGTCCAAGCCTCTGCCATGAACGCATCCAAGTCTGTAGCGTCGGACTCAACAACCTGATTTACAACATTCTCTACAAATCCCTGGAACTCCTCGTTCTTTGCAACAAAGTCTGTTTCAGAGTTCACCTCAACGATCGCTGCCACTTTGTCATCTTTGACAACTGTCTTGACGATACCCTCTGCCGCAATTCTTCCAGCTTTCTTCTCAGCCTTTGCCTGTCCGTTCTTTCTCAAGAATTCAACAGCAGCGTCCATATCGCCGTTTGTCTCTGTAAGCGCTTTCTTGCAGTCCATCATGCCAGCGCCTGTCATTTCTCTTAATTCTTTTACCATTCCTGCTGTGATTGCCATGATAAATTCCTCCATTAAAATAAATATTGATAGTTTCTTATAATGAAGCAAAAGCCCCAGCCTGACAGTCAGGCTGAAGCTTTTCTATTCCTTACTCCTCAACAGCCTCTTCAACTTCTGCTGCCTCTGCCTCGTCAGCAGCATCCTCGTAATAATACTCTTCCTCAACTGTTGCGCCCTGATTTGCCTCGATCACAGCGTCTGCCATCTTAGAAACGATCAGTTTTACCGCACGGATCGCGTCGTCATTACCCGGGATCACGTAATCAAGCTCTTCCGGATCGCAGTTTGTATCACAGATACCGATCAGCGGGATTCCAAGTGTGTGAGCTTCCTGAACGCAGATTCTTTCTTTCTTCGGGTCAACAATGAAAATCGCATCCGGCAGCCTCTTCATGTCTTTGATTCCGCCGAGGTTCTTCTCAAGCTTTGCCCACTCTTTCTTAAGGGCGATAACTTCCTTCTTCGGAAGCACATCGAATGTCCCGTCCTCTGACATTGCCTCAATCTCTTTGAGACGTTTCACACGACCCTGAATGGTCTTGAAATTTGTGAGCATACCACCTAACCATCTCTCGTTTACATAAAACATACCGCAGCGCTCTGCCTCTGTTCTGATTGCATCCTGAGCCTGCTTCTTTGTTCCTACGAAAAGGATCGTACCGCCATCAGCAGCGATGTCAGAAACGGCGTTGTATGCGTCATCCACCATTCCTACAGACTTCTGCAGGTCAATGATGTAGATACCGTTTCTCTCTGTGTAGATGTATGGAGCCATCTTCGGGTTCCATCTTCTTGTCTGGTGTCCAAAATGAACACCTGCTTCTAAAAGCTGTTTCATTGAAATAACACTCATGTTTCTTTCCTCCATGGTTTTGTACTTCCGCATGCTTTATTCCCCTCTGAGACCGTCCGGAATATCCGTCTTAGGCACCGTCAGAATGATCCACATGCGTGATTTTTTTGCAACGTTTGTAGTATAGCACAGAAAATGCTAGTTTGCAAGGAATTTCTATGAATGCTCGCTCGTATAAAAAGAAGACGCGCCTGCGTCTTCTCCATTGTGATATGTCATCTCTAATACAGTTTTTCAACTACTGCTTTTGATGTTTTCTTTAAATTCTCTTCCGACTCATCGTGGTATTTGTGGAAATACTCTTGAAACAGAAGGTCTACCACATAGAGCTGGCTCATCTTCACCCCCAGTGACCCGCCGTCCAAGGGCGCCTCATCCGCTCCACATAGAAGAATCTCATCAGCATATACTGCCAGCGGCGATTTTCGAAAACGGGTAATCGCCACAATCCCAGCACCCGCCTCTTTTGCGATCTCTGCCACATAAACGGTATCTTTCGTTGCCCCTGAATATGAAAGGATAATCATCACATCCTTTTCCGTCATCATCG
Source organism: Candidatus Mediterraneibacter pullicola (assembly GCA_019117065.1). GTDB lineage: Bacteria > Bacillota > Clostridia > Lachnospirales > Lachnospiraceae > Mediterraneibacter > Mediterraneibacter pullicola. The sequence continues at coordinate 26,882 of DXAK01000002.1, forward strand.
CGGCTGACATAGCCTGCATATGAGAATCTTCAATACACGAGGTCTTACCTGTAATCCTCAAGAATTTATTGTTCGCCTCCCTTGCCGTGAGAAGACTGTGCCCAATTCCAAAGAAAGAAACCATTTCCGCATCATGTATCATCTCTACAACTTTCTCAATCTGGCTTGGAACAACAAGCTGTCTCGTAGCATTCAACGCATTGATATGATTGGCGAGCACCTTGTCCGCCAAGAGGGAAGAACCATTCACCGCTCCCACATTCTGATCAGGAGCACTCTGAGCCCCTCTCTTCGACAAGCAGAAGGAAAGATTCATCTTAAATTCCTGATATCCTTTCGCCTTCATGGTCCGGCAAAATCGGTATACGCTTGCCTCTGCAACTCCACATTCGTCTGCTACGTCCGTAATGGACATAAAAAGCACCTTCTCCGGAGAAGATATAACAAAATCTGCAACTTTCTTCTCCGCCTTTGTAAACTGGCTGTATGAAGTCTTAATATTGAACAGAATATTATTCTCCCTCATAGTATCCCCCTGTGTTTTTCACTTCTATACGGACCACATCAAAAGGATCCGTTCTCAATCAGATGGGCCGCGGCGCCATACATTCCGGCACAGTTGCCGAGCAGAGCTCTTTTGACAGTCGTTTTACGGTAACTCTCCATTAGGTGTATGTCCAGCAGATCCCGGATCTTTTTAAGGACATACTCCTGTTCCATAACTCCTCCGCCAAGAATAATGCAGGAAGGGTTCATCACATGAATAAGTGATGTCAGGCCATAGACAATCTCTCTGATCCACTCCTCTACTATCTGTCTGACATGGCTGCGTTCCAGTTCTCTAAAAATAACTCTTCCATTCGTCAGTCTGCTGTCATATTCCTGCGCTCTTTTTACAAGCGCCGTGACTGAGGCATACCGTTCATAACATCCGCTAAAAATATCGCTTTGAGGATCCCTATCTTCTGGATGCACCACAACTGCTCCTGCCTCTCCGGCAGAAAAACTGCTGCCTTCATAAAGCTTTCCGTTTATAAACACTGCTCCTCCAACTCCAGTCCCATATGTCAGGCAGATAAAGTCTTTCTCACCCCGTCCCGCTCCATAGCGCGCCTCTCCTAACGCCGCTGCATTCACGTCGTTGATTACGGCCGCCAGCTTACCAAATCTGTCTTCTATTATACTCTTAATTTCCATGCCTGTATACCCCGGAATATTGTCATTTGCATAGATAATCCGCCCTTTAACAGAATCCACCTGCCCTGCTGTGCTGATCCCTATTCCGGTAAACTCATGCTTCTTTTCATATTCTTTTATAATCGTTTTAACCATGGAGACTACATGGGGGCCTCCTTTTTGCGCCTCCGTGGGATATTCCCTAACATCCTCCAGTGTCCCGTCACAATAGACTCCTGATTTAACTGCTGTTCCGCCAACGTCCAGCGACATTATCCTCATGTGGTGTCCCTCCTTCTTGCTCAGGACTGTTCCCTGCTTTCCACAGCCGCCATAAATCTCTGCGCGATTTCCAACGGTCTTGTGATCGCGCCGCCAACGACGACCGCATATGCTCCGGCATCCAGCATTTCTACAGCCTGTCCCGGATAATGCACTTTTCCCTCTCCGATCACGGGAATGTCCACAGTCTGTGACAGCGTTCTGACCAGTTCCAAATCCGGCCCATCCTGCTGTCTGGAATATGATGTGTACCCACTTAGCGTTGTACCCACAAAGTCCACGCCCGCCTTCCAAGCATTCACTCCTTCTTCATAAGTAGAAATATCTGCCATAAGCAGGATGTCTCCATAGCTGCGCCGGATCTCTGTGATCCATTCTCCCGCCGTCAGACCGTCTCCTCTTTTTCTGAGCGTACAGTCCGTGGCAATAATATCCGCCTCCGCCTCCACAAGTTCATCCACTTCTTTCATAGTGGGAGTTATATAAGGCTCATATCCTTCATATACCTGCTTGATCAGCCCGATCACCGGAAGCCCGGTCTCTGCTTTAATCTCCCTGACATCCCTCACACTGTTCGTTCGTATGCATTTTGCTCCGGCGCGTTTGGCCGCTCTTGCCATCAGATACATGATAGATTTTTCTTCTACGTACAGCGGCTCTCCCGGAAGCGCCTGGCAGGAGATGATCAGCCCTCCCTTGATCGAGTCCAGTATTTCTTTTTTTGTGTATTTCATCTTATCCCGCCTTTTCGCAATATTTTTTAACCGCAGCGCTGATCTCTTCGGCACATGCCGCCGCAATCTTATAATCTTCTGCCTCCAGTCCCGGCAGGGGGCTTCGGACTGTGCCGATGTCAATTCCGCGTCCTTTAAGTATCTCTTTTAAGACCGCGTAAAGATTTGCCTTTGCAGAACACATATGATAAATAATGCGGCAACAGTCATTCTGGATAACTCTTGCCTTTTCTATCTCTCCCTTTCCGAACAGTTCATAAATCCTCATATACAACTCCGGCATAACAGCATATGTGCCGCCAATACCACCTGACGCCCCTGCGGCCAGTCCTGAGAGAAGCTGTTCATCCGGTCCGTTGAACACAATCATATTCTCCCCGCCCTCATCAAGAAACATCTGTATATCCTGAACTGGCATAGAAGAATTCTTTACGCCAATCACTCTTGGATTCTTCCTCATCTCCTTAAGCAGCGCTGTATCCAGCGCCACGCCTGCAAGCTGAGGTATATTATAGATAATGAAATCTGTATCCGGCGCCGCTGAAGAGATATCATTCCAATACTTCGCGATAGCGAAAGGCGGAAGATGGAAATAGATCGGCGGTATAGCTGCGATGGCATCCACCCCCTGTTCTTGCGCATGGCGCGCCAGTTCCATACTGTCCTGCGTATTGTTGCATGCTACATGGGCAATGATCGTAAGCCTGCCTCTGACAGCCTCCATCACGCACTCAAGCACCATCTTGCGCTCATCCACGCTCTGATAGATACATTCTCCCGAAGAGCCGCCGACATAAAGACCTTTTACCCCTTTACCAGCCAGATGGGAAGCCAAAGCCTTTACCCTGTCCGGGCTTATCCGTCCATTGTCGTCATAACACGCGTAAAACGCAGGGATGATTCCTCTGTATTTGTCAAGCCTATTCATATACAATCACATCCTTCCCAAATAATCAGCCTTTTACCGCGCCCATTGTAATGCCCTTTGTAAAATATTTCTGGAACATAAGGAAGATCGTAATGATCGGCACAGCAGCAAGCGCAGCTCCTGCCATGATCAGTCCGAAATCCGTTGACATTTCTGCCTGAAGTTTTGCGATACCAAGCGAGATTGTCAATTTTGTACGGGAATTAAGCATGATCAGCTGCAGAAAATAATCATTCCAGCAGTTGATGAATGTAAAAATGGCGAGAGCTCCAATGCCCGGTTTTATAATGGGCAGAACGATCTCTGTGAACATCCTTACCTCACCCGCTCCGTCAATCCTTGCAGCCTCAAGAAGTTCTCCCGGTATATTTTCCGAAAACTGCTTCATAAGAAATACACCAAATGGCCATCCTACAGTCGGCAAAATCACTGCCCACATGCTGTCGTGAAGATTTAGGAAGGACATCTCACGAAGCAAGGGGATGAGGATAACTTGTTTTGGCAGCGCCATGGCACAGATAAAGATACTAAAAAGCAGCGCCCTTCCGGCAAACCGTTTCTTTGCAAGAGCATATCCCGCCATAGAAGCTGTAACACATGTCAAAGCCATGGCCAGAACAGCCATCGCGACACTATTAAACAGCCACAAAAGAGCAGGGTTATCAAACAGCCTCTGGTAATTATCTAGTGTGGGCGACAAAGGAAACCACTGCGGTACCGCGTCATTGATGACTGCCGCCGTCTTCACGGAGCCCGTTAATATCCAATATAGTGGAAATATAAAGAAGAAAGCAAGGGCGGCGAGCACAATAGCCGCTATGACTTTATATGGTGTAGCTTTTATCCTTTTCATTCCTATCCCCCCCTAATCATTCTTTTTTCCGGCTACCTTAAACTGCAGAGCCGAGAATACAGCAATGATGATCGCAAGGATAACTCCCATTGCATTTCCATATCCATATCTATATAGCTTGAACGCCTGATAATAGATATAATACATAATCGTCTCCGTAGAGTGATTCGGCCCTCCCGATGTCAGCAGCTGGATCAGCGCGTAACACTGGAAGCTGTTGATTGTCGTAATGACAAGAATATACAATGTAGTGGGCATGATCTGAGGCCATTTGATCTTCCAGAACACTTGTCTTGAGGTAGCGCCGTCTACTTGCGCCGCCTCGATCAGAGAATCATCTACATTTCCAAGGGCTGACACATACAACACAATAGGCTGTCCTACAGATGTGGTGAACAAGATCAGTATAATACACCAAATCGCTGTTCTAGAATCTCCCAGCCAGCTTATATCTGAATCCAGCACATAGTTAAAAAGTCCTGTGTATTTATTGAACATCCATTTCCAGACAACCGTTACGGCAACGGTTCCTGTTACAACCGGAAGATAAAAAATGCAGCGGAAAAAGGAGCACAATGCCCCGTTCATCTTATAGATCACTGAACTTACCCACAAAGAAAAAGCAGTGACTGTCGGCACTGCCACGACCACGATCAGGACAGTGTTGGCAAGCGCCTTAATAAATATGTCGTCTTGAAACATTTCTTTGTAATTGTCAAAGCCGACAAATGCGAACTCTGTCATGGAATAGTCAAAAAAGCTCGTAACCAGACACATAACCATCGGTACGATAACAAATCCCACAAAAAACACCAGCGCCGGGGCCAGAAACAGATATGCTGAGATCGTTTCCCTCCTGATTAGGGTTTTCTGCATAGCGGACGGATTTATTCGCTTATTCACTTAAACGTCCCTCCCATTTATCCAATTTAATTGTTTGTAAAAAACGGAAGCACACCTTCTTTTATATGACGGTGTGCTTCCGCCTGTAATTCAGCCTGCAATAAACAGGTTTTACTCAAATCTTCCTATTCGCCCATAGCAGCCTGAGTCGCTGCGTTGGCTGTCTCAATATATGTATTCACAGATTCTTCAAGATCGTTTCCATTGAAGATGTTCTGCAGCATATTCCACCACGCGGTGCGCTGCTCAGCCCATCCCGGAGTTACGTTATAGTAATCGCCAAGGTACGGCATCATTGAATTGAATACTGTCATACGCTCTTCCTGATCACTTCCCTCATATACGTTGCCAAATGAGGAGCGTACCGGGAAAAATCCTGATGCAACAACGCTCTCCGGCCCCTGTGTCTCATCATCGCATACAAACTCGATGAATGTCTTGGCAGCCTCGATCTTAGCCTCATCGCCATTGTCAAAAATACCGAATCCGTAGATTCCGCCGTCAAGCTCTGGAACTCCGTCGTCAGACGGGAATGTCATCGCATAAGCCGTGAAATCAACCTGCTCTGCATAGTTGCTCTCATTGGAAGCATTCCAGCAGAAGGACATCGCGATCGTTCCGTTCGCAAATAACTGAAGCTCATCTGCCGCCTGCGCCCCGGAATCATAGCTGAGAAGACCTGCGTCCACCCAGTCAGCGAGCTGCTGTAATCCTTTGATACCTGCTTCGCTGTTCATCGCCCACTCTGTATGATCTTCATTGGTAAAGTCCGCGCTGTAAAGATTTCTTGCAAGGGCACGAGTTCCCTGATCTCCGCCCTGACCGCCGCAGTATACGACGCCTGTTGTCTCAACCCCTGAATCCACCAACGCCTGAAGAGCTTTCCCAAAATCCTCTGTCGTCCATGTACGTGTTTCCTCATCAATGTACTGGAGCGCTCCGGCTTCCTCAAACACTTCATAATTGATAGCCATGCAGTGTGCGTTCATACACAAGGGATACTCATAATACACGCCATCGGAAGACTTACACGCATTCACCACGGCCTCACTCACCGCAGAAATATCTGCAAGCGCCTCATCATCCCACAGATCGCTTAAATCCACCATTTTTCCTGCAGCCCCCCATGTCGTCACAAGACGCTCAGGTCCCTCCATAATGAGATCCGGAGCCGTTCCAGCCTCGATTGCCGCTGTCACTTGGTCGTCACCGGATGTATAATCCAGATATTCGACAGACACTTGGATATCCGGGTGCTGTTCATTGAATGCCGCTATAATAGAATCCACTGTTGCCGCATCTCCCCAAGAACCAATCGGATATGTCCACAGTGTGATCGCCGTTGCGTCGCCTGACGCATCTGACCCGCCCTCTCCGGCGGCGCCGCTGCTGTTGCCGCATGCGGCAAGCCCTGTCGCCATGCCTGCGCATAAGAGCATAGACAGCCATTTTTTCCAGTTTTTCATAATCTACCTCCTTTTTATACGTTTGCTTTTGAAAATAATATACATTAAATAAAAATTTTTTTCAATAATTTATTTTAACAAAAACTTTTTTATTTTTTGTATAATTTTAATAATGTCACTCAAAAATAAGCTGATAATTGAATCTTAATATACAAAATCCACCAGTATTATTTGAACTGGTGGATTATATATTTTAGGATATTCTTATGTTTTCAAGTAACAGACATTCCCTTACGGGACGCCTGACACACTCTACTCGTCTACACTGTAATTCGGCGCCTCTTTTGTGATATGGATATCATGGGGATGGCTCTCCTTCAGAGACGCTGCTGAGATCTTCATAAAACGGCCGTTTGTCTTTAACTCTTCAATCGTGTGCGTGCCGCAGTACCCCATACCAGAACGCAGGCCACCCATGAGCTGGAACACCGTGTCCTCCACTGTTCCTTTGTATGCAACACGTCCTTCTACGCCCTCTGGCACAAGTTTCTTTGCATTTTCCTGAAAATACCGGTCTTTGCTTCCATTCTCCATCGCGGCAATGGAGCCCATTCCACGGTATACCTTATATTTTCTTCCCTGATACAGTTCAAACGTTCCCGGGCTCTCATCGCATCCCGCAAAGATGCTTCCCATCATACAGACATTCGCCCCGGCAGCGATGGCTTTCGTCATATCGCCTGAATATTTGATACCGCCGTCCGCGATAATCGGGATACCGTATTCTTTCGCAACCTCATAGCAATCCATAACAGCAGTGATCTGCGGAACGCCGATGCCAGCAACCACACGCGTCGTACAGATGGATCCCGGTCCGATACCAACTTTAACTGCGTCAACTCCTGCCTCAATCAGAGCTTTCGCAGCTTCGCCTGTGGCAACATTTCCCGCGATAACCTGAAGATCCGGATATTTATCCTTGACCATACGCACTGTGCGGAGCACATTCGCAGAATGTCCATGAGCGGAATCCATCACGATCACATCCACCTTGGCGTTTACCAGTGCTTCCACACGCTCTAGGCAGTTTGCTGTGATTCCGATTGCCGCGCCGCAAAGAAGACGGCCCTGCGAATCCTTTGCAGAGAGTGGATATTTGATCTGTTTTTCGATGTCCTTAATGGTGATAAGCCCTTTTAGGTTCCCTTCATCATCCACAATGGGAAGTTTTTCTTTTCTCGCTTTTGCAAGGATTCTTTTTGCCTCCTCGAGAGTGATCCCTTCTTTCGCAGTGATCAGTCCCTCTGATGTCATGGATTCTTTGATTTTTTTTGAGAAGTCCTCTTCGAATTTCAGATCCCGGTTTGTGATGATGCCGACCAGCTTGCCATCTTCTGTAATTGGCACACCTGAGATGCGGAATTTCCCCATCAGATTATTGGCGTCTTCCAATGTATTCTCCGGTGACAGATAAAACGGATCCGTAATGACTCCGTTCTCAGATCTCTTTACCTTGTCCACCTCTTCTGCCTGCGTCTCAATAGACATATTTTTATGGATAATGCCGATACCTCCCTGACGTGCCATAGCAATCGCCATACGATGCTCTGTAACCGTATCCATTCCCGCGCTCATCATCGGAATGTTGAGCTTTATCTTTTTCGTCAGGTAAGTTGACAGATCTACCTCATTAGGAATCACTTCTGAATATGCCGGAATAAGCAGCACGTCATCAAATGTAATCCCCTCGCCAATAATCTTTCCCATATTCAATGACCTCTCTTTCTTATGAATCCACATTTGTCAATGTTATCTGATATACTACAAAAATTCACATCGTATGTCAACCATTTTCCCGACGTATGTCACATTTTCAAGTTGATTTATTTTAAGTCCTATTTATAAGTCTCCCTTATGGATGCCGTCTGCTTTATCATTGTAAAAACCGGAATCTAACAAAAAAGCCTTACAGCAGGAGCATCCGCATAACACGGACGATCCCGCTGTAAGGTCCAATATTAAATCAAATTTCTTTATTATTTTACTTATATTCCCGATGGAATTACATCATTCCCATTCCACCGCCGCCTGCTGGCATAGCCGGTGTATCTTCTTTAATCGAGGACACGACAGACTCTGTTGTAAGCAATGTGGATGCAACGCTTGTCGCATTCTGAAGAGCGCTTCTTGTAACCTTTGCAGGGTCAAGAATTCCTTTATCCACCATATCCACATACTCTTCTTTGTAAGCGTCAAATCCGATTCCTTGCGCAGACTCTCTTACTTTATTTACAATAACAGCTCCTTCAAGGCCTGCGTTAGCAGCAATCTGATGAAGCGGAGCTTCCAATGCTTTCAAGATGATCTTCGCTCCCGTTTTCTCGTCACCCTCCAGCATCTCTGTCAGTTTTGCAACTTCTTTGGCCGCATGAATATATGCAGAGCCGCCGCCTGCAATAATGCCTTCCTCAACTGCTGCTCTCGTAGCGTTCAGGGCGTCCTCCATACGGAGTTTTGCTTCTTTCATCTCAGTCTCCGTAGCCGCACCCACACGGATTACCGCTACTCCTCCGGCAAGTTTCGCAAGTCTCTCCTGAAGCTTCTCTCTATCGAAATCAGATGTTGTCTCTTCGATAGCTTTCTTGATCTGTGCGATCCTGTCATTGATTGCATTCTTGTCTCCACAGCCATCGACAATCACCGTATTCTCTTTCTGAACTTTAACGGATTTCGCGCGTCCAAGCTGCTCCATCGTAGTCTCTTTCAGGTCAAGTCCAAGTTCTTCAGAAATCACCTGCCCGCCTGTGAGGATTGCAATATCCTGAAGCATTTCTTTTCTTCTATCTCCGTATCCCGGAGCTTTCACCGCAACCACATTGAACGTTCCGCGCAGCTTGTTGACAATCAGTGTAGTGAGAGCCTCGCCTTCAATATCCTCTGCGATGATAAGAAGTCTTGCGCCAGACTGCACGATCTGCTCAAGCACTGGAAGGATATCCTGAATATTAGAAATCTTCTTGTCTGTGATCAAGATATATGGATCATCGAGAACTGCTTCCATCTTCTCCATATCTGTTGCCATATAAGCGGAAATGTATCCACGATCAAACTGCATACCTTCTACAAGATCCAGCTCTGTCTGCATTGTCTTAGACTCTTCAATAGTGATAACGCCATCGTTGGAAACTTTTTCCATAGCGTCCGCTACCATCTCGCCCACTGCCTCGTCTCCCGAGGAAACCGCCGCTACTCGCGCAATCTGTTCTTTGCCTTTTACTTTGCTGCTCATGGACGCAATCGCCTCAACCGCTTTATCTGTAGCTTTCTTCATACCTTTCCTCAGAACGATTGGGTTGGCTCCTGCTTCCAGATTCTTCATTCCTTCATGCACCATTGCCTGTGCAAGAACTGTCGCTGTGGTCGTGCCGTCTCCGGCTACGTCATTTGTCTTGGAAGCAACTTCGCGGATGAGCTGTGCGCCCATGTTCTCAAAACCGTCCTCAAGCTCGATTTCTTTCGCAATTGTAACACCGTCATTCGTAATAAGCGGCGCTCCAAAAGATTTATCAAGCACAACATTCCTTCCCTTTGGTCCAAGCGTTACCTTTACTGTATCTGCCAGTTTGTTTACGCCCTTTTCCAGCGCTGCTCTGGCTTCAGCTCCGTATTTAATTTCTTTTGCCATTTCTAAGCATCTCCTTTTTATATATTCTGTCAAATTCTAGTGTTCTATGCCTCAACGATTGCAAGGATATCATTCTGTTTTACAATAATGTATTCCTCTCCATCCAGCTCCACATCTGTTCCCGCATATTTAGAATAGATTACCTTATCGCCGGCCTTCACCTGCATCACAACTTCTTTTCCGTCTATATTTCCGCCCGGTCCGACAGCGATAACTTCTGCCTCCTGCGGTTTTTCTTTTGCCTGCCCTGGCAGCACGATGCCAGATTTTGTCGTCTCTTCTGCTTCTAACTGTTTTAAAACAATCTTGTCACCCAACGGTACTAACTTCATTGTGATTCCTCCTTAAATTTAGTTTTGTTAGCACTCATTTCTTACGAGTGCTAAGCTCCATGAATATAAAATAGCACTCTGATTTAAATTTGTCAATAAAGTTTATAAGGTTTTTATAAAACATTCCAAACACAAAGAAAAGCACGCCTTACATCAAGCGCGCTTTGTCATCTTTCTTCCTTCGTATACATTGTAAAATCCGTTCTCAATACGGAACTTTATAATCTTGCGGTCTTCTTTACAATATCTGTCTTTTACTACCCCAGTACAATAAAGAAGCTCCGTTTTGGTAGATATGTAGCAGCGGTATTTTGCGTCAAGTGATATCACTGTGAGGTCATCCTCTCTTAGTTCAAGATAAATATGATCCTCATCCGGATCATATTTACATACCCTGCACTGTCTGGTCGCCTCGTCAAAGATGCCGTCCGCGGATATCACCTTCTCCATCCGCAGATCTACAGGATTGCCTTCATACATCGTCGTCACCCTCCCGAACTACATACGCTCTTTCCGAATTTTTTCCAATTCCGTGAACACATAATCATTCAACACTTTAATATAGGTTCCCTTCATCCCTGAAGAGCGGGATTCGATCACACCTGCACTCTCAAACTTGCGCAGCGCATTGACGATTACAGAGCGGGTAATACCTACGCGGTCCGCTACTTTGCTTGCCACCAAGATCCCTTCTGTTCCGCCCAGCTCATCAAAAATATGTATGATCGCTTCAAGCTCAGAAAAAGACAAGGTACTGATTGCCGACTGCACAATATGTTCTTTTCTTGTCTCCTCCGCACTCTCCTCATTCACAGAGCGGAGCATTTCCAGTCCAACTACCGCTGTACCGTATTCACTTAAAATGATATCATCAATGGAATATGCCGTGCCTCTTTTATAGATAAATAAGGTTCCAAGGCGCTCGCCCGCGATATCAATCGGCGTGATAATCGCCTGACATCCCTGCACTGCCTCGGGAGAAAATCCCAGGGTTTCCAGATTCACGTTCTCTTTGGTAGAAAGAATACTTAAAAGCCTTTCATTGAGCATAGCGTCAATATGCGATCCCACTGTTTCCGTGATCAGCTCCGATATCTGTTCTACATTTACACATTTACTTACGCCGAGCACTTTTCCTTTCCGGCTGACTACCAGCACATTAGAGTCAAGAATCTGTGTAAGAACAGCACATATATCATTAAATACGACTTTACTTGAATTATTATTGTGCAGCAGTTTATTGATCTTTCTTGTTTTGTCTAACAGTTGTACACTCATTACTTCCTCCGATTTTCCTCTGTATATCCCTTAATTGTATATACAAACACTGATAATTACTCGATAAATCTATCGTATCACGCAATTTTCAGAATAGCAATACAATTTTTCTAATAGCGCGCCTGAACTGATGAACTTTTTTTGTCAAGGTTTGTCACATATCCACATTTTTCATTGGCGCATGCAAGCTTCGTCCCCTTTTCCACCATATAGCTTCCACACTCCGGACATTTTTCCTTTGACGGCTTCTGCCAAGACATAAATTCACACTCCGGATTTGCCTCACAGCCATAGTATCTTCTTCCTTTTTTTGTCTTTCGGATTACAATATCCTTTCCGCAGACAGGGCACGGTACACCGATCTTCTCAAGGTAAGGTTTAGTGTTCCGGCACTCTGGGAATCCCGGGCATGCGAGAAATTTCCCATGGGGCCCGTACTTAATAACCATGTTGCGGCCGCACTCTTCACAGACTACATCTGTTACCTCGTCCTCGATCTTTACGGTCTCCAGCTCTTTTTCCGCCTTTTTCACCGCCTCGTCTAGATCCGGATAAAAATTGCGGATAATCTCTTTCCACTGCACTTTGCCTTCCTCGACCATATCGAGCAGCCCTTCCATATTGGCTGTAAAATGCACATCCACAATGCTTGGGAAGGACTGTTTCATCATATTATTGACTACCTCTCCAATCTCAGTGATATAAAGATTCTTCGCCTCTTTTGTCACATACCGTCGCCCTAAGATGATGGATATCGTCGGGGCATACGTACTGGGCCGTCCAATTCCCAGCTCCTCCAAAGCTTTGACAAGGCTCGCCTCTGTATAATGCGCAGGCGGCTGAGTGAAGTGCTGCTTGGGGTCAAGCCCCTCTTTTGTCAGGACAGAATCCATGCTAAGACCGCCGACAAGCACATTGCTCTCCTCTTTTTCTTCATCTGCCTCTGTGTATACAGAGCGGAAACCTTCAAACACTAGCTTGGATGCCGACACAGTAAAACAGTATTCTCCTGCGCCAATCTTCACCGAAGTCGCCTCATATTTTGCCGGTGTCATACGGCTTGCGGCAAACCGTTTCCATATAAGCTGGTACAGACGGAATTGATCTCTTGTAAGAGAATCCTTCAACAATGCCGGCGTCATGCTGATATCCGTAGGGCGAATCGCTTCGTGGGCATCCTGAATTTTCTTCCCGTCATTTTTCCTTCCCTGTCCTTTTGCTGCAAACTCTTTGCCATAGACAGAGGAAATATATTCTCTTGCGGCAGCGTCCGCCTCGTCCGCGATTCTTGTGGAATCCGTACGGAGGTAGGTGATGACTCCGACCGTCCCGTTTCCTTTTATATCGATGCCCTCATAGAGCTGCTGTGCGATACGCATTGTCTTCTGCGTACCGAAGTTCAGCGCCTTCGCCGCCTCCTGCTGAAGTGTGCTGGTAGTAAACGGAAGTGGGGCTTTGCGGATCCTCTCGCTCGTTTTGATATCCGTGATCTTAAACTCGGCATTCTCGACCGTTTTCAGGATTTCTTTTAATTCCTTCTCTGATCCGATGGTCATTTTTTTCTTGTCCGTGCCGTAGAATCTGGCTGTAAGGGGACGCTTTTCTCCTTTGATCTTTAAGACCGCGTCCAAGGTCCAGTATTCCTCCGGGATAAACGCGTTGATCTCATCCTCACGGTCTGCCACGAGCCGCAGTGCCACAGACTGCACACGTCCGGCGCTCAAACCTCTTTTTACCTTCGCCCAGAGAACCGGGCTTAAGCGATATCCCACCATACGGTCGAGGACACGTCTTGCCTGCTGTGCATCCACCAGATTCATGTCGATGTCCCTTGCTTCCTTAAGCGAAGCCTTCACCGCGTTTTTGGTGATCTCATTAAAAGTGATGCGACGCATTTTCTTCGAATCCAGTTTCAGAGCCGCGGCAAGATGCCACGAGATTGCCTCTCCCTCTCGGTCGGGGTCGGTCGCAAGGTAGACCTTATCCGATTTTTTCGCTTCTTTTCTCAAAGATGCGAGGATGTCGCCTTTTCCGCGTATCGTGATGTATTTTGGTTCATAATCATGTTCTATATCGATTCCAAGAGAACTTTTTGGCAGATCACGCACATGTCCCTGCGAAGCCGCTACTGTATAACTGCTTCCAAGAAACTTTTTGATGGTTTTCACTTTCGCAGGTGACTCCACGATGACAAGATAATGCGCCATAAATCTTATTCCTCCACTAGCACTAAGCTATAATATACCGATTCTTTGATACTTCTCTTATGTATCCCCCCAGTTCCAGTGAAACGAGCAGTTCCATCGCAGACTTAATATCAATCTTTGCTTCCTCTGCTACCTGATCCACACTTTTGGGATACAGACCGAGACAACTATACACCAATTTTTCTGGACTTTCAAGCATTTTTTCATTTTTGTCTGCCTTTTTACACTCATTGGTTTCTCCTGTCTGGGACAGTTCCCACTCCTCCAGCAGCATCCCCGGAGAAATCAGTATACCCGCGCCCTGACGTATGAGACGGTTACACCCATCGCTTAAATAACTGTTCACCGGGCCGGGAAGAGCGTATACATCCCGCCCCTGTTCCAGAGCCATATCCACAGTGATAAGAGAACCGCTCCTGCGCCCCGCCTCCATCACCAGCACCACGTCGGAAAACCCGCTGATGATCCGGTTTCGCGCTGGAAAATGCTGTGGCAAGGGCGGCGTACCCGGCGGATACTCCGAAATAATCCCTCCGCCCTGCTCTAAAATGTCTACGTAAAGCCCGATATGTTCTTTGGGATAGCATATATCCACCCCACAGCCCAAGACCGCGTATGTCCTTCCACCGCCCATGAGCGCTCCCCGGTGTGCCATCCCGTCGATTCCCCGCGCCATCCCGCTGATAATCTCCGCCCCGCAGCCGGCCAGTGCCCGGGAAAAATCCACGGCATATTTCTCCCCATATGGAGTACATTTTCTTGCCCCCACCATTGCCACTTTTTTTCGTTCTTCGCTCGGAAGACTTCCCTTTACATAAACCGCATATGGAAAATCTGATATTTCTTTTAAATGCTTTGGATATTCCGATGAACACCACGGCACAAAACGTATTCCTTTTTCAACCATCCTCCTGTATTCTTCTCCCGGTACAACCTGTTTTTTGGCACTCATAAGCACACTATGCTCTTTTTCACTCAAAAATCCAAGCTGTTTCAAATGTGTTTCTTCTATATAATAGACAGCCTCTGCTGATTTCATGTATTCTCTTAGCAGACATTTTTTTCGCGCAGAAATCCCCCGGATTTTAGAAAGCCAGTATTCGTATTCCATCTTGCACTCCTTTCTCCTATCTCGCCCAATATTTCTTATCTACCATACGATAACCAAGAGCTTCCTTTAGATGATTCTCCCTAATCTGCTCCTCCCCCTCCAGATCAGCGATTGTGCGCGCTGTCTTCAATATCCTGTGGTACCCGCGTGCAGTCAGCTCCATAACCGAAAAAGCCTGCTCCATCAGCCTTTTCTCCTCCGCTCCCAGAGCGCAGTAGCGCTTAAGCCCTTTTTCATCCAGCATCCCGTTGACGGTGATCTCCATTCCCCTGTATCGCTCCTTTTGCGTCTCGCGCACCCGGCAGACTCTCTTTCTTATCTGCGCGGAACTCTCCGCCCTTCTCTCGGAAGTCAGATCCTCGTAGCTTACCGCCTCCGCTTCCACGCACAGATCAATTCGATCTAAAAAAGGGCGGCTGATTTTATTTAAGTACATTTGAATCTGCGCAGGTGAACAAGTACATTTCTGCATATCAGGATAACATCCGCAGGGACATGGGTTCATCGCCGCCACTAAGATCACGTCCGCTGGAAACCGATAAGTCCCGTATGTTCTTGTGATTTGTATTTCTTTCTCTTCCAAAGGTTGGCGAAGCACTTCCAGCACACTTTTTTTAAACTCTGGCAGCTCGTCTAAAAACAGCACGCCTCCATGCGCCAGACTGATTTCGCCCGGATGCGGAAACATCCCTCCCCCGATCAGAGCCGCCCGGGTAGCTGTGTGATGTACTTCACGGAACGGCCTTTTCCGTATAAGCGGGGACTTTTCATTCAGCATCCCAAGCACACTATATATCTTCGTAATCTCCAGACTTTCTTTCATATCCGGAGGAGGAAGGATACCGGCAATACATTTCGCCGTCATGGATTTCCCGCTTCCGGGTGGACCGATCATGAGAAGATTATGCCCACCTGCCACGGCAATCTCTGCCGCTCTTTTGACATTATCCTGCCCCCGTATGTCTGCAAAGTCCGGAAACATCTCCGGCTCTTCCTCCTCTCTCCCTTGGAACTGTTTTTCTGGCATTGGTTTCCCCTGAAACACCGATACCGTTTCATTAAGACTCTCAACCCCGATCACTTCCATACCGCTCACAAGGGATCCTTCCGCCATATTTTCTGCGGGTACGATACAACGGGACACTCCTGCTGCCTTCGCTTTCATTACGATAGGCAGGATACCCGGCACTTTCCTCACTCTCCCATCAAGACTTAGCTCCCCGATAACGAGGCTTTTCTTCTGTTTCTCTGCTGGTATTTGTCCCAGAGACATAAGGCTTGCCATGGCAATGGGCAGATCAAAAGACGCTCCTCTTTTTCTCAGCGTGGCGGGCGATAGGTTGATAACCGTACGCTTGGGAGGATATTCAAACCCCGAATTGCGTATTGCAGTCCTCACCCGCTCTCCTGCCTCTTTTACCTCTGACGACAGATAGCCTACCATATGAAACATCGGAAGTCCGTTAGATACGTCCGCCTCCACACGGACAAGCTCCACCCCTAACCCGTCAACAGCTGCGGATGTAATTGTACTGAAACTCATTCGTACTCCTTTCCCATGAGTTCCCCGTCCATAAACATATAGAGCAAACACCACTTGTCAAATAAAACTGAATTTCCAGCCGAACTGGCCAGATGCCCTTGTAAGGGCGAGATTACTGGGAACAGAATTTCCCATGAATGTAAGTCCATCATACTCCCACACATGGACAGTGTCAAGATCATCTTACTGCCATTTCTCCTGAAACCTTCCCCACTGTCCTTCTTTTGCTTGGAAAAGCACGAACCACACATTTTTTTCATACACTATATCAAATGTGCTAAGAGGTGCCGCCTTGAAATCATTTCCCAATCCCCTCACCCCCTCGGAAGAAAAGTATTACATCCAGAAGTACACAGAGGGAGACCTGGAGGCAAAGCACATCCTTATTGAACGCAATCTGCGGCTCGTGGCCCACGTTATTAAAAAATATCAGAATCTGGAAGAAGATCCCGAAGATCTGATCTCCATCGGAACCATCGGGCTTATTAAAGCAGTTGTCACCTTTAACCCCGACAAAGGCAACCGCCTTGCCGCCTACGCTTCCCGGTGTGTGGAAAAAGCGACCCCCTCGGTTTGGCTCCATTTTGCAATAAAGCCGGGAATCAGAATCCTTTTTCTGATTCATGGAAAATATGGAAGTCTTTTCAAAACCTGCATATCCTGTACCATTCTCACAATCACATAAATACATATGCCGTCATCTATATCCATTCTGCATTATTCCGTCTGCCCTCCCGATGCACAATAGCAGAACGTCATAACCTGCTCTACACATCCCCAAATCAGTTACATACAGTACCGGAAAAGATACGCTATTATCGTCATAAACATCTGTTGCATCAACGGGATGTTGCAAATGCCCTGAATATAGACCGGACAGTATATCAAGCCTGTGAATACGATACCCATGACTACTATCCTGTCGAATTACTGGAAAAACTGGCTGTTTTCTATCATATCTCCGCTGAAAATCTGATGGATGAATATCATCTCTTCCTATACCATGATCCCGGTACACAAATAAAGCAATTCCGCAAACAACATGGTTATACACAGGAACAACTGGCAGATAAACTCGGCGTATGGAAACAATCCGTCCGTGCATGGGAAAAGGGATACAAGAAAATATCAAAAGAACACTACAACAGATTCATGGAACTGAAGAAAAATGCATAGTTTCTTCTATTATATAAAGACTTCGATTTTGTCTTTATTTCGTTTGTGAACGTTTAAGCAAAGCCGTGCCCGCTAAACGTGTCAGAACGTCTCAGAAAAGCGTTCAGCGTTCCACAGCGGTATCAGACAAGCAATAAGGGCAGCCACCAGAAATGACTGCCCCATTCTCATTTATTTCAACGCTTCTCGAATACCTTGTATTATGTTTATCTTTTCTTCAACCGGAATGTCCAGCTTACTCAGGTAGGAATATATGTATTCCCCATGCAGAACAGCAACCTGTTCTTTCAGGTTTTCGACAGCGTGCTCATCTTTTGGATAATGCACGACTACATTCATATATACCTGCCTCTCTTTTTCTTACATATATGACCTACTGCTTGTCTGATATGACAGACCCCCATATACGTTCTAACTCCTGACGCACAGCACTTAAAAGATTCCATCCGTTCTGAGTTAATACCCCGGAGTTTTTCAAGTCTATCTGCAACTGATTCAACACTGCTATTGCACTATCGAGTTCCATCACAAGTTCTTCTCTGCTCAACGGCTGTAACTGTATCTTCATAATCATTCACCTGCTTTCAAATTACATTTCAAAAATATAAGAATGATATATGAAGAACAGCAACATTCATTTTCCATTTCTTCTGTCATTGTACTGCATAATATAGATCCTGTTGACCTCAATATTCTCGTTTTCTAATAATACTGAATAACCCTTTTCATACACTTTATTATGTCCTGAGACCAATTTTTCTACCTCATCGTAGGTCATATGATAGAGAGGCGGTATAAGAATACCCCGTGATTTCGTATAGAGTTTTTTATGTTTCTGATAGTATTGTATACGAGACGCTTTCCTGCCCTTACCATTTCCTAACAGTACGGTAAAATAGGCGCCGATATTATCATTTCCTGTAGTACGCCTCACTTTCGTAAATCCATGAGACCATATATCCTGTACCGACCGATTATCTATAAACAATGCATCAGTGTTTTTGTTTTTCACCAATACATGAATATGCCATCTGCCCTTACAGTCAGGCTCATACATAACAATATATTCCATAGAGCCATAATGATATTTTATCCGCTTCCAGAAGTTTTTAAAATCATTCGAGACAATACCACGGTCAGTCATATGGAGATTACTGCCATAAGTAAGTATGATATGGAGTTCATTACTGCTCCCCGTGAAATTGTAATTGATAATACGTCTGAGACGCTCAAACGCCCTGTTCCAGTTGTATCTGCCTGAGCTGCTAATACCACCCCTGCCTGTTTTTGATTGAAAGCGAATAATTTCTCCCGTTTCAGCATCTAAATACCTTGTCT
>DXAK01000015.1 GCA_019117065.1 Candidatus Mediterraneibacter pullicola
ATGATTTTATCCTGTATCTGTTCACGGACTTCTGAAACAGAAAGCCCATGCAGACGAGCCATTTCTTTTATCATTTTCCTGCTGTCCCTTTTACTGAATTTCATCATACGGTCAGAACACCTCTTTTCTCAAAATTGATGATATATTTCAAAAAAATCCGCTAAAAATATAGTACATAAATGTTTCATCTATACAGACTATTATATTACACTCTGTGAATAGTTACAATAATGAAAAGCAAGAAAGGAGAGGGGAACTGTGGAAATAGACTATAAAGCAATCGGACAGCGTATCAAGATAGCACGAATTAAGAAAGGCATAACACAGGAAGCCGTCGCAGACCTTATAGATATTACCCCAGCCCACATGAGCAACGTGGAAACAGGGAAAACAAAAGTCAGCCTGCCGACACTAATTGAGATTGCCAATGCTCTTTCCGTATCAGTTGATGTTCTCCTATGTGATAATGTACTTGCTTCACAAAATATTTTCAAGGGAGAAGCAAAAGAGATTTTTGAGGATTGCGACGAATACGAAACCCGATTTTTAGTTGACCTGCTGAAATGTGCAAAATCAGCCATGCGTAGGGACAAAGAAGTAAGAAATCAGTTCAATAGATAAAACCGTAGCGTGCAGATCACAATGAATTGTGAAATACAGCTACGGTTTTTCTTTTTCACTGAATTTATATCCCACGCCCCAGACGGTGATAATATATCGTGGATTGTCTGGGTGTGGTTCAATCTTCAATCTTAGTTTTCTGATGAATGAGGATAAATTACTTGCATCTGGAGCATTGTTATATCCCCATACTATTTCGTAAATCTGTTCTTTTGTAAATACCTGTCCTTTGTGACAAAATAAGAAATGCAATAAATCAAACTCTTTGGCAGTTAATTGTATGTTTTTACCAGAGTCATCAACAACAGTACGGTTATAAGGGTTTATATTTAGCCCTCTCATTTTTCCCTGTATAATTATAGGTGAAGCACATAATTGTTTTGAGAGCCATTCTATTGTTTGAGAATATATATTTTCCTCATTATCACAAAATTCAATAATCAATATTTTCCCATGTATATCCCTCCGCTACATTTATTAAGAATTGCATTTATTTTAAATCTCCAATTCTATTTTTGCAGGACATAATAATCAGTATAAGTCTTTTTATCATGTCCACCTATCAATTTCTCTTCAGAAGCAACGAAACCTAACCGGACTATTGCCAATTTTCTTTCAGAAGCAAAATGAGGAACTTTTGTTGCAATTATCTGACAATTAAATAATTCAAACACCGAGGGCACGATAAGCGATAATATTTCAAAAATACTTTCTTCCTGTTCATAATCGCTTCTCAAATCAAGTCTTAATAACCCACAGTTATTAAAATAATCATCAGCTTTCCGATTAAATACTTCAATCGTTCCTATTGCTTTGTTATCTATTTTTGATACAATAGTCCAACGAACAAAACCTTGTCTATCATACTCCCACAGCCAATATTCGATTGCTTGTTCCATTCTATTTTCAGTAGTATAATGAAAGTCATCTCCCCCGCAATTATCACTATTGAAAAATGGTACAGCTTTTTCATCAGAATATACTTTTAATAAATCTTCCTTGTCCTTTTTACTTACCATTCTTAACAAATAGTTTTCATTCTCATATTTAGGACATCTTTCATATGGGTTCAACATAAATGCACCTCCGTTTTTATTAACACTATATCACGGTATATATGACAACAGTATGTCATAGTTATTTGTATAAAGAAACAATTTTTGAAGCTACTTTAAAAAGGCGTTTACGTATTTCTTTTGGTGCAATTACCTCAACATCATCACCCAATGACAATAGTGTGCCAATCCAGAACTGCTCATTTTCCACCACGGTTAACTTCATGAATGTGTTTCCATCCGGAAGACTCTCAATTACACTCCCTTTCAAATATTCTTGAACTCGTGCCCGTGCCTTTTCTTTACATTTTACAATAACATCTATATATTGACGACAATCTGTTTTATCAGACTTTTTCAAAATACTTTCTGGAGCGTCATGTTCTTTTGTAAACGGGATATCCGTAATTTTTAAATCTCTCATCCTTACAAATTTATAGGTACGATAATCGTTTTTTATTTTAGAGTAAGCAAGAAGATACCAAGCGTACCACCTGTATAAAACTGCAATCGGCTCTACGCTGTGTACACGAGTTTCATTGTTATTATTCGTATATATAAAATCTACCATACGTTTTTGAGCTATGGCAGTTTGCAATGTTTGCAGAGTATCTTGCTCACCTTCTCGTAAGACGGAAAAATCTAATATAATATTCATATTGTTTTGTTTAAATATGTGAGATATTTTTTCTAATGTATGTTTTGCATTTTGATCATTTGTAGCCGAAACCAATCCTTTAAGCGCAGTCAAAATATAAGAATAATCATTTGAAGTGGCAAGATGTTTATCAAGTTTAAACTGCGAGGATATTTCATAACCACCTGTCGCCCCAGTGACTGAAATAATCGGAATTCCAGCAAGGCATAATGAGTCAATATCTCTCTGGATAGTTCGCACGGAAACTTCAAAATATTTAGCTAATTCATTCGCAGATGTTCTTCCATGATTGAGAAGATAGACAGTTATCGCATAAAGACGTTCTATTTTCATTTGCTTATTCCTCCTAATTTCTAAAATGATTATATCTTAATGAGCCTTTGTAGTTCAATAAACAGCCGATATAATCTGTTATATCTTGTTATGAGATTTCTTGTCCCTATCTTTGTTCTTACAAGCAGTAAGTAAAATATGCTTGTGCAAACTTTATAAACGGATAAGGTGAACACATTCAAAGGATTTAATTAAAATACTGTAACCACTGTTAATAGGCTATAATTTTACAAAAACATATACTTTAAAAAACAGGCTTGCTTATCAATGTATTCCACGAAGCAAGCCTGTTTTTACTTACGGCTTGCCTTGCCAGTGCAAGAGAGCCCATAGTCTGTAAAAAATCATGTCCCTTTGGTACAAGGGGAGTGTAAAACTCCGATATGACGCTCGTACCCACGTCACAATAGCCACGCCCTTTGATACGCTTCTGGAAGAACTGTTTCTTTACGTCGCTTGAGAGGGATTTCCGCTGGGATAGATACCTGTATCGTGCGTTCCTGCTGACTGCACTTCAAGTCGTAAGTTCTACGCTTGATTTCCTCGCTGGTTGTGCCGTCCTCATTTTCCACTCGCACTTCATGTCTTAATGCGGAGAATTTCAGCACTCCAAACGTCTTTTCCTTATCTAATACAATTCCATTCGCTAATCTCATAATCTGATACCCCCTTTACTTGCTTTCCTCGGCTGGAAGCATATCATCAGCCGTTAAGATATAGTTGGTGTAGCCACGACCTCGCACGTTCTTTCCCTCGGCGGTAATCTTAGGATTGACGAGTTTCACTCTCTGCTCATACTTGAAACGCTTCTCCCCAGCCTTTGCGGGAAGCACCACGATAATGTCGTCGGCTCTCTGAATGTCGGAATACAGGTTATAGCTTCTTGTCACGGGAACAAAGCGACCATTGACACGCTGTTGCTCCACGTCATTTTCTCCTGCAAACTCCAAGTTTCCAAAAGTCTGTGCCATGTCAGGCACGATATATTTCAATTTCATGTGTTCATACCTCATTTCTTTCTGTGATTGATATGTGGGGAGCTACACTCCCCACGCCCCTAGTGGACTGTTCTTTTCCGTCAATCCGCAAGCAGATTAACAGAAAAGGAACAGTTTAAATTTTCATTTCACGTTACAAGTACATACGGCGGGGAACGTGATTTCTTCATCATCATAGGAAGATTATCCTATGAACGTTTACGACGCTTGATGAAGTATGTTCCTGCCACGCCTGCACCAGAGAGAACAAGAAGCCCTACGGATATATTGCTTCATAGCGGTTTCCGATTCTCTCCGGCACCTTCCCAGTACACAGATAGATAATGTTGATAATCTCAAGAGAGGATACCATGGAATCCACAAGAGAGACATCCACCTTTTCCCCCTCCCCGGTCTTGAGCCGGTTAACATATGCAGCGAGAATGCCTACACAGCAGGACAGCCCTCCCATGACATCCGCGATCGCGGTTCCGGTTCTTGTCGGTTTCCCGCCCTACCATCCGGTAGTGCTCATCAGCCCGCTCATGGCCTGACCGATAATATCGTATCCCGCCCTTTGGGAATACGGACCGTAATGGCCAAATCCCGAAACACAGCCATAGATCAGTCCCGGATTGATCTTCTTTAAATCCTCATACCCCAATCCCAGCTTTTCCATCACGCCCGGACGGTAATTCTCGATCAGGATATCACTGTCAGCAACAAGTCTGCGCAGAATCTCTTTCCCTTTTTCACTCTTTAGATTCAGGGTCATTCCTTTTTTGTTGCGGTTGAGATTCATATAATATGCACTCTCGCCGTTTACAATCGGGAAATTGCCTCTCGCATCATCTCCCTTCCCCGGAATTTCAATTTTAATCACATCGGCTCCCATATCCGCCAGCATCATCCCACAGTACGGTCCGGCAAGCACTCTGCTTAAATCGAGAACCTTTACGCCATCCAGCAGTCCTTTTCCCATTCTCGTTTCCTCCTTGTGAATTTTTCTGTATTGTAGTATGCTTTGGGTAACTTGTATGTAGTATTTGCAACGGAGGTAAAAATGAGCTTAAGCAAAGAACTTCTTGCGGACATCCCCCTTTTTAACGAAATCACAGAAGATGAGCTTGTCCGGCTTGACAAGATTCTGTCTCCCCGCATAAAAGAATACCGTCCGGGAGAGTTTCTCTCCCATCCCGAAGACATCCTCGAGGAGATCGTTATCGTACTGCAGGGAAAGGTGCATATGATATCGGAAGATTTCTGGGGGAATCAGAATATTATCGCTGAATTCACAGACCATTCGCTGTTCGGAGAGGCGCACAGCATATCCCGCTCGCCCATGTTCTTTTCGCTTGCGGTAGTAAAACCTTCAACGCTCCTTTCTTTCTACGCGCAGAAGTTACAACAGCCCGATTTTCAGAACGACAGCGCCCTGAAGAAACTTCACAGCAACCTAATGAATATCATTATTGAGAAAAAACTAGATTATATGAGAAAGGCCGATATCCTCTCCCGGAGAAATCTACGGGAAAAAATATCAGCCTTTTTATCTGAAGAATACAGGAAAAAAGGAACTTCATCTTTCCATATCCCTTATAACAGGCAGCAGATGGCGGACTATCTGTCCACAGACCGAAGCGCCTTGTCTAAAGAACTGTCTAGGATGAAACAGGAAGGAATCCTTGATTATAATCATAATTGGTTCCATCTGAAATCTTTTTAAAATTTTTTCTTTATGTTGCAAAAACAACATACTCTTTTTTTCTGGCGTTGTATTATGCGGTTGTAAAGTTACAGAACGGAAGTCGGAAACAGACGCTGTCCACTAGAAGCGCTGTGTCCGCGCCATAGAAAGGAGACAATCGTATGAAAGTGACAAGCAGTGGCATCATTGATGGAATTATTCAGGACAAATACGGAAAACGGGGGGAATGCAACGATCTGGGCATGCCGATCTGCTCCCTTCCCATCTCTATTAAGGAAGCGCCGGAAGGTACTAAGAGCTTTGCCATCGTGATTGAAGATAAGGACGCGTTCCCGGTAAGCGGCGGTTTTGCATGGATACACTGGACAGCCGCAAATATCACCAAAACAGAATTAAAAGAAAATGAGAGCCAGACAGCGACAGATTTCGTACAGGGAGTTAATTCATGGCTGAGCCTTCAGGGCGGAAGCCATCCCGCCGAGTCCTGTAGCTACTATGGCGGAATGGCTCCGCCGGACTCTGCGCATATTTATGATATCCATGTGTATGCGCTTGACAAACTGCTGGATCTGGAAAACGGCTTCCACCTAAACCAACTGTATCGGCAAATGAGGGGGCACATCCTTGAGGAGACAACAATCATTGGAGAATATGCTCATTAAGAACAATGCGAGACATAAGGCGGTCAATGGCAGGCTGAGAATTTCAGAGATGCTGCTCACAGGGATCCTCCTTACAGCCGTAGGAGGATTCCTTGACGCTTACACTTATCTTGTGCGGGGAGGTGTTTTCGCCAACGGCCAGACAGGGAATCTCGTCCTGCTTGGCATCCGCCTTGCCAATCGGAATTTCCGTCAGGCGTCCTACTATATCTTCCCCATCTTTGCGTTTTTACTAGGGGTGTTTCTCACAGAGATCATACAGCGCCATATCAGTAATGATGGATTTATTAAATGGAGGCACATTATACTGGCCATGGAAATCCTGCTCCTGACCATCTGCTTTTTTCTGCCTGCAGGCAGAACAGACCGGGTAGTCAATATCACTATCTCTTTTATCTGCGCACTCCAGACACAGGCCTTCCGTTCTCTCAAAGGACTTTCTTATATTTCCGTCATGTGCACCGGCAATTTGCGCAACGGTGTACAGGAGCTGTGCAATTACCGAATATCCCGTAAACGGCAACATCTTGTCAACAGCCGCTGTTATTTTATGATTGTGTTAAGTTTTGTTGCGGGCGCCGCGGCAGGAGCGTTGCTGATAGAGCGTTTCGGACATTTCTCACTCATTTTCCCCATCGCTTTGCTGGGCATCATACTGGTAATGCTTCTGCTTAGGAGGCAGCTTACTGACATTGTGGACCGCTTTGGGCTTGGATGGCTGGACAGATAATATCTAAAAGCAGATTCTGTCTGTTCCAGCCTTCTTTGCACCTTGTGCCTCTACTGTACATTCTCTTCTCTTACAATCTCCATCGCTTTCTCCAGCTGGTTATCCGCCTGAGGATCGTCCGCGTTATACTCATACTCCACTTCCACATCCGGTGTCACTCCCTCGCCGTTGATGCTCCTGCCGCTGGGCGTATAGTACTCCGCGATCGTCAGTTTCAGATATGTGCCATCATTCAGATCCATAGGCTGCTGAACGACGCCCTTTCCATACGTGGTCATTCCTACAATCTGTCCGGTCCCGTAATCCTGAACAGCTCCGGCAAATATCTCAGAAGCGCTTGCGCTATACTGGTTTACCAGCACTGCCAGCGGTTTTGTAAATTCATTTTTGCCATCGCAGGCAACCTCTTCTACATTTCCATATTTATCTTCCGTAGAGACAATCGTTCCTTCTGGTAAAAGGATCTTCAGCATATCCGTCACTGTGGTAAGATTGCCGCCCGGATTTCCTCGCAGATCGATAACAAGTCCCTGCATGCCCTGAGCTTCCAGATCATCAAGAGCTTCTTTAAACTGATCATATGTGACATCGTCAAATTCGCTGACCATAATATAACCGATACTGTCCTCTTTCATCTCATACCTGACAGTCTGCACCTGTATCACATCGCGTGTCGCCACAGTCTCAACCGCCTCACCGGCCCTCATAACTTTGATCGCTACGTCCGTACCTTTCTCGCCTTTAATCCATGAAACAACCGTATCCAGCTCCTGCCCCTCGGCGTCCTTCCCATCTACCTGATATAAAATATCTCCGGCTTTCAGTCCTGCTTTATCGGCAGGGGAATCCTCATATACATTCACGACCGTGATTTCCCCGCTGTTGATATTCTTCGACATCGTTGCACCAATCCCAGAAAATTCTCCGCTGGTCGTCTCCAGAAGAGCCTTGGTCTCCTCTTTATCATAGTACACAGTATACGGATCCCCCAATGCGCTGGCGTATCCTGAATAGATACCGTCGATCAGAACATCCTCGTCTATCTCATCTTCATACAGATAATAAGACTCAATCAAGCCGTTCAGCTGATCCAGTTTTTGCTCCACATCTGACTTGGAGATGTTTTCTGAAGTAAAATCTCCTGTCTGCCGGTATGAAACAAGATGCCAGACTTCCCAGCCGCATGCAAAGATCAACACCGCTGTCAGAAAACCTGCGCCGGCCCCTATCCAGAATTTTCTCGCACTTGTCGTTTCCCTTGTATTCTCCTCCATAACTGCCTCCCATTTTCACATAGAATAAAAGGACAAAGGGGCTTTTCTTCCCACTTTGTCCTCCCTCTTGTATTACAGCCTCTTTATGCGGCTGTTATGTATCACAGATAATTGCTCGGATTGACCGCGACACCGTTTAGCTCAACTTGGAAATGCAGATGATTTCCTGTAGAAAATCCTGTCGTTCCCACTCCGCCGATCTGCTGCCCTTTCTCTACATAATCTCCAGTTGAGACACAGAGATAACTGTGATGCATGTACTTGGTCACTAGACCGTTTCCATGATTGATAACAACCCAGTTACCGGCGCTATTGCTCCATCCTGCCATAGTGACTCTTCCAGCCGCCGCCGCGTAGGTCGGCGTTCCCGCCGGAGCCGCGTAGTCATGCCCTTTGTGCGGTACCGGATCAAAAGGGCGAACCTCTCCAAAATAGCTGCTCTGAGATGTATAGCCGGGACAGGGATGTGTGAAATATCCGTTTCCACTGACTACACTCTCCCCGGGTTCTCTAATAACAGTTCCTCCGCCGCTGCCACTACTCTGCTGCTGTTGCTGTCTGATCCGTTCAGCCTGCGCAGCTTTCTCCTGAAGTTCTTTGAGAGTCACTGAATTTTCATCAATCTGCGACTGGAGATCTGCAAGCTCCGCCTCATTTTCTGCCATTAAAGTCTCAATTTCTGATTGCTGGTCAATCAGTTGGTTTTGAAGATCATTCAGTTCTTCGTACTCGGCCTGAATCTGAGCTTCCTTTTTCTCTACCTCTTTCACTGTATCCTGATACCGGATTAGTTCATTTCTATCATATTCAGAAAGCTGTGAGATATACTCTGCTTTATTAAGAAAATCCCCCATACTTTCACTGGACATGAGCATTTCCACCATCTGCGTATTTCCGCCCTCATACATGAACTTAATACGCAGCTTCATGCTCTCGTATTGGTCGTCTGCATCGTTTCGCGCCTGCACCAGCTCATTCTCAACCGCTTCAACCTCTGCTTCTTTTTCTTCAAGCTTCTGCTTTGTCTCATCTGCTTGCTTAATAATAGATGCCAGCCTATTCTCGAGAGATGCTTTTTCCTCTTCCACAGCTTCTTTTTGGTTTTCCAGCTCATCCGCCTTTTTTTCGGCTTCATCCAGAGTAACCGCGCCTGCACTGTATGCCATCGCTGTCACCAGTGTAAATGCCGTCAAAATAACCGTCAGCTTTCTCATTCGTCTCCTCATAAGGCACCCCCTATACTTTCAGGTGCTTGCGTACTGTAAAGAAACTTCCAAAGAAACCAATTCCGATTCCCATGATAATACCGATTGGGAGAAGGAACTGATACACCGTACCCACAGGTAGGAAATCAATAATATTCTGGAGAATACTGAATCTCTCCATAATATACTGCACTGCTCTGTCGTACAGGAAAAATAGCAATGCCAACGGGATTGCCGCGCCAAAGATTCCGATGATAAGACCTTCGATCACGAATGGGGAACGAACCACAAAGTCCTTTGCCCCTATATATTTCATAATAGCGATCTCTTCTTTCCTGACCGTAATACCCATTGTGACTGTGTTGCTGATCAGGAAGATGGACACACCGAAAAGTATAATGATGATCGCGATCGATATCACTGCCACAAGCGTGTTCACGCTTGACAGCGTATTGGCTACTACATCCGATTTATTCACTTCACGCACGCCGTCTAGCTTCTGCGCAAATGATACAAGCTCTTTCTGTGTCTCCGACAGAGAACGGCTCCTTGCCATTAGGTTGCCGCTATCCTCTGTCGTTTTCATGTACACTTCATAGTTATCAGAATTCGCCAGAGGATTATCCTCTTTAAATCCCTCCGCAAGCTCCGGGTTATCTCCAAAATACTGTTTCTGGAATTCCTCCCATGCTTCCTCGGCAGAGACATATCGCACCTCGCCCACGCCCTCATGGCTGCGCAATTCCTCTCCAATCTTTTCTTTCTGAGCATCTGTGGCGTCCTCCTCAAAAAATACAGTGATCGCCACTCCTTCCTCCGCTGTCCTGATGATGTACTGGAAGTTTACGATAATTGAGAAAAATAAACCGAACAGGAAGATACAAGCTGACATCGTCGCAACGGATGCGAGAGAAAACATCTTGTTCCTCCAGATATTCTTAACGCCCTGTTTTCCGACGTATCCTATTGTACTAATCCTCATTTATATACCCACCTTTTTGTTCATCGCTGACGATCACGCCCTGTTTCATCGTGATAACGCGCTCGTTCATCTCATTTACGATCTCCTGATTATGCGTAACAACAAGAACTGTCGTCCCGCGTTCATTTGCCTCCTTCAGAATACTCATAATCTCCCATGAGTTCGTCGGATCCAGATTACCCGTCGGCTCATCGCACAACAAAATGGCAGGCTCATTTACCAGCGCTCTCGCGATCGCGACACGTTGCTGCTCTCCTCCCGAAAGCTCTCTCGGGAAAGATTTGTACTTCTGCGCAAGACCTACAAGAGAGAGCGCCGCCGGCACCTTTTTCTTGATCACTCTTGTCGGGGTCTCTGTCACGCGCAGCGCAAACGCGATATTCTCATAAATATTTCTGTCCTTCAGGAGCCTGAAATCCTGAAAGACTACTCCAAGCCCTCTTCTGTACTTTGCAATATGACGATGCTTCATTCGGTTGAGGTTCTGCCCGTTTACGATGATCGTCCCTTCCGTCGGGTTTAATTCTTTCATAATAAGGCGGATCAGAGTTGACTTTCCTGATCCGCTGTCTCCGACGATAAAGACGAACTCACCGCGTTCGATCTTTACGGAGACTCCGTTCAGGGCCGCATTTCCCTTGGAATACTCCTTCGTCACATTTCTTAATTCGATCATATGTCCCTCCTAATTACTTATACTCCTGTATTTTATAATATCTTACCCTGTGAAAGCCTGCTTGGACTAAAGATGCCGTATCCTCCCCCGCTTGGGCTGAACGCCTAACACCACACAGCCGATCCCGCCGTCTGCGGGCAAGCCCACACGGCGCCCCGTCTGCGCGTTACAGGGCTAAACAGGTATCAATACTCCAGTGACTCCATGTACTTCATATATTTTACTACCATGAGCGCAATCTTGAATGTAATGGCATCCTCGAACACGCGCAGATCCAATCCTGTGCTCTTTTGGAGCTTGTCCAGTCTGTATACAAGAGTATTTCTGTGAATATATAACTGTCTGGACGTTTCTGATACATTGAGACTGTTTTCAAAGAATTTATTTATTGTCGTCAATGCCTCCTCATCAAATTCGTCCGGAGACTTCCCCTCGAAAATCTCCTTAATGAACATCTTGCACAGTGGAATCGGAAGCTGGTAGATCAGCCGTCCGATACCAAGAGTTGTAAACGCTATGATATCTTTCTCGTCAAAAAAGATCTTGCCGACGTCGAGAGCTAATTTCGCCTCTTTGTAAGACTTGGAAACTTCTTTGATATCGTTAACGATGGTACCGTATGCAATGCGGATCTGCTCCTCGTCTCCCTCATTGCGAAGCGTATCGAGCATCTCACACGCCATCTTTTCCAGTTCCCTGTTGCCTTCCTTCTCCGACAGTTCCTTGACAACGATGATATTCTTCTCATCTACAGCAGTAATAAAATCCTTTGATTTTCCACCAAGAATACTTCTCACATTCTCAAGGGCAGCGTTATCTTTTTCGTGCAATGTCTCAATAATAAAGATAACACGTTTTACCTCTGTGTCAATATGTAATTTTTTTGCACGATTATAAATATCTACCAAAAGCAGGTTGTCAAGAAGAAGATTCTTAATAAAATTATCCTTGTCAAACCGCTCTTTATAGGCAACTAAAAGGCTCTGAATCTGAAATGCCGCAATCTTGCCCAGCATGTACACATCCTCGCTATCCCCCGCTGCCAAAAGCACATATTCTAATCTTTGTTCATCAAAGATCTTGAAAAACTGGCAGCCCTGTATCACCTGACTATCCGCAGGGGATTCCACAAATGAAAGTACCGCCCCACCCCAGTCTTGAATGTTTTCAAAGGTGGCAGCCAACTCTTTTCCTTCTGTGTCCAGCACGCAGAAATCGACTCTTGAGATTCCTTTTAATCCCTCGATCGTATTTTGCAGTATCTGATTTGAAATCATACTTTTCCCTCCGCTCCTTTGAATTGTTTCATGTACATTTTTCACAAAATTTTTACACAAAAAATTCTTTCGCTCACATACTCATGTATTATATTAAGGCAAAACAGCAAAAAAAGAAAGAGGAAATGCAATTTTTTTATGCACTTCCTCAATATTTTTACAAAAAATTCACAATTCATTTTCTATACATTGTTCACAAATCTCTGGAATGACACTTACTGCTCCTTGCCTGCCCGCCACCAGAATAGCCTTTTTCTAAAAAAATGCTTCACTCTCCCAATTGGAAAGCGCTTTTCCTGTTCCCCTCCAAACACTGCTCCGCAACCAAACCAAATCTTTGCATTTAGCAGCGCTTTGTTTCTGTCTATGAACTGCTCCTGATACGGGGAAGCCAAGACAGACAGGATACAGTCTGTCTCTGTGCCATTGATATCATTAACCACATTTTCTTCCCTGCTGTCATCTGCAAGAATCCCTCTTCCTGTAAGTCTAAGCCCTCCGCTGTAACCCGCGAGCGCCTCTGCTGCGCTATTAAGTATTTCTTCCGTCTCTGCCAAGAGGAATACTTTCTTTTGGTTTTTCTGGAGATACTTTATAAACAGCTTTAAAAAAGTACGGTTCTCCGCTTCCTTTAAGCGGGTTCTGTCACCGATGTCAGCAGCTTTCAGTATCTCAGGCTCTCCGGGGAGAACCAATCCAAATCCATCTACTAATTCTCTCCACTGTTCATCCTCGCTGTTCTTCATCAGCACATCCATGGACAGAATTTCTATTATATCAACCGAGTCGTCTTCCAAAAACCGCATCATTCGGACCATTGTCTCCTTTGCGGTAAGACAGTCCAATCTGATACCCATGACCTCTATATTATCTGTCATAACTACATCACCTTTTGTCTCCCCAGTTGTATAATTTTAGCAAATATCAACCTTTTTGTAAAGATTTTTACTGTTCCTGACGCTTTTTCTTTTTTGTCACCAGCCCTCCGATTCTCCCAGTTTCCTTGGAGGTCAGGGATTTCCATCCATTGGCAAGCACCCTGTCGAGAAGCCCCAATTCCTCCGCTATCTCATATTTCATTTTTTCTTCCGGTTCCAGATGATCCAGATCAATCGGTTTTTCTTTCTTCTTTCCCACAATATCCCTTCTTTCCGTTTTATCGGGAGTATTGCCCATAAGGCTTCTTATTATTCAGAAGAGTGGGTGCTTTGAAACACTGTATAGAAAGATAGATTTTACATCGGACCGTCTGGTATGATAATCGCCGCTATAATGTATGCCAATATCCCTCCGCCCGTGCATCCGAACAGCACGAACAATAGGCGGATCAAAGTGGGGTCGATATTAAAATATTCGCCGATCCCCCCGCACACACCGCACAACATCCGCTGGGTTTTTGATCTGTATAATTTCTTATCGCTCATATATGATTCTCCTTTCCTGCTCCCCTGCATATTGCCTTCTATTTAAACATAAGCTCAATACTCCCCAGATTACATTCTGCCTTTATCTCACTTCCGCTTCCATGATCTGCTTTTATTCTATTATGGAAGGAACTGTATGATTCCCCATTGATCATCACCTCTCCCAAATCGCAGTTCACTTCATAATTATAGGCGTCCGAACTGCCTGGAAGCGTACATTGTATATTGCCGAGATCACATTGAAGGTCTGCCCGATCCGTCACTTCTCCTTCCAGTACGATCTGTCCGGCGCCACACTCCGCCTCCAGACTCCTTACACTAAAAGAAGTCAGAACCACTTGACCGGCGCCTGCCGACGCCAACATCTGATCCGCTTCCACTTCCGTCATCTCTATGAATCCCGCCTGTGCATCCGCGGATATCTTCTGAAAATATGTCCCTCTGGGAACACTAATATACATGACTCCCGAGTTCTCAGTGGTAAGCCTTCCCCCGTCTTCCATCTCTACCTTCAGTTCAGTATCCTCCTGCCATACATGAATCCGCTTCCTTAAATCATCACGGCAATACAACGTATCTACAATGATACTGTCTCCATCATAGGGCAGCACGTATACGCCCATGCCGGCAAGTTCAATATCTAACTCATTGATCCCATAGAAATCCGTCACCGTATCTCCATTGACCTCACCGGGCACATATTCGGAATCTGTAAAAAATCCTATATCACCCAGATCATCTATATTGTCCAGTTCAGAACTCACTGTCACTTCATTGGTGATACCTATACGATTCAGCCACCGGCGGATAATATTTTCATCTTCTCTGCTTCGAAGAATACCAAAGCCTCCTAAAATCGTCCCTGCCACGGCAAGCACTATCCCTACAGCCGCCAGAATCCCGCATACGATCCAAAAGACTTTCCATCTCTTACTCTTCATATACTATTGCACCGCCTTTCTGTGAAATGGCCTCCTGCACAGATCTACAAAGCCTCTGAGCATTGCCGGGAATACAACCATACATGCCTTCACTATCCCGACAGTTGCCATCAGCCCCAGCACAAAAAGCAGGATGCCGATCCCTATCACAACCATCGCTGCCGGAGGTATGACAATCAAGGCCAGCCCGGCAATCACCATCACGATCCCGGTAATCATAACTGCTATCGCCGCGATTACCAGACCTATGAAAAGTGCGATAATCCCAGCAATCAATCCAAACACGGCGCAGGCTATCCCGATCGCCACCGGACCGGCTACAATCACAATCAGTGCAATGAGAATGAGCTTCAGCCAGCCGCTCGTCCAAGGCTCTTTCTTCTCGCCAGTATCTTCCTGTTCCTCCCCCGGATCTTTCCCTTGAGCGCCGTTCCTCGCATTCTGTGTCTGCGCGCTGTCTGGTGCGGCTCCCTGTCCATGCTCCTCAAAACGCCGTCCATATTTTTCCATGTAATCTTTATGATCAAATTTTTCTTCATCAAACGCCGTACCGTAATAGTCGGCCTTGATGGACTCTGCCACCTTCTTTGGGCTTCCCAGTTCACGGAGCGTTTCCGCCTCGTTCTCCTCTCCGGCATCCGCCAGATAATCTGCATAATACTGAACCGCAGCCTGCCGCTCATCCGCAGGCATATCAGATAAAAGCCGCTCAAGTTCATTCAAAAATTCCACACGGTTCATGCAGTCACACCTCCCTCAAATATCGCGTTGACTTTCTGGATATAAGCCTTCCATTCCGCCTTATATAAATTAAGCTGTACCGCCCCGCGGGACGTCACCTTATAATATCGTCTGTTTCTCCCGTCAAACTGTCTGTCGTAGACCTCTAAACATTCATCTTTCTGAAGTCTTCGGAGCACAGGATACAGTGTTGATTCTGAGACATCGATCACTTTGCGCACATCTTGCGTGATCCGATAGCCGTATGTTCCCTCGTCCTCCATGGAAACAACCGCCAGTACGATAGCATCCAGAAGAGCCGCGCCTGTATTGAATACCATGCGATCATCCTTTCTATATTGTATTGTTTTTTATATTATATTTTGTATAATATATATTGTCAATATAATATTGCTTAACTTATACGAAAGCATTTCTAAAGGTTTTCCAAAGAAACCGGCATCTCAAAGAAGTAGAAATCGAATAATGATTTGCATATAAAAATTCCCCACAGGCGCTGATTCACCTACAGGGAATTTGATTTTCCAACCCGAAATGATACAATTGGTTCCCGCGAGTTTGCCATGTATGCCACAAGATGCTTTTATGCTCTGATTCGGAATGTCTTTGGGGCAAATCTATAAACCAAAATACTTGCAACAACGCTATAAATCACACAAAACACAATGGTCATTATTCCAAATATCAGAATTGACATGCGTAGCTGCATTAAAAAGAAACAAACCGCATATGTCACTGTCATAACAATGCGGTAGGTGCCGCTTTTCAATTCCGTTCCTGCGTTATAAGGCTGGAGCAAATAATAAATAGTCAGATAGTGGATAGAAAAAAATATGCTCATACAAAGAATCGAAACAATCAGCACAGCATAATTCAAAGGATTATCCGTTCCTCCTGTGGCAAAGAGAATAAGCGCCAGCCCAATCCCCATTATCAAAGCGGGTACTGCGTTGATTTTCATAATTTCACGCAAACGTATCTGAAACAGACGTAATACAAAGTCTGGCTGCTTGTAAAATGAATAAGTCAGCAAGCTGTGATCACAATTCATAAAAAGCGCCTGAGTAAAATTTGTTCCGCGGTTAATCGCATACATGATAAACACAAAGTATGGAAGCCATGTCATCATCATTTCGTTGATTCCCGGTTTCACTTCCGGCCTCAAGAAAGTCATCATCAATACTCCAATCACAAAGAAGGAACAGACGTAGGAAATTTTTTTGGTTGAGTTCCATAATATCTTTTTGTGTCTTTTGATAAATAACTCATTCAGATACTCAAACCCCTTGCGGCTGCTGGTAATTGAAGTATCCGTCGATATTTTTTTCTCATTGGCCTGTTTGATGATTTGCGTCTTTGCCGCGGAGTCCATCTGATCGGTTAACCCGGATAATAATTTCTTATTGACCGCACGGTAATCACGGAAAGTTAGAACTTTTACTATACCCGCCGCTCCCAAGGGGATACAAAGCAAAAAAGCCGCCATTGACATAATTGCTGGCACGGCCAAACCGAATGCAGGAAGGCCATAGGTCACCCCTAAAAGCAGGGCAATACAGCCCCAAACATATTTAGAAAGCTTATTTTCATTGTAGCCAAAACCTCTTTTCTCATAATCCCATAGACTAACAGCCGCCACAAACAATTTCATCCCCGCTATGCAAAACGGCAGGAGCAGACAAAACCACAAAGGTATACCTCTGTTCACTCCAAATAAAATCGTAAACGGTATGAATCCGACAGCAACCTTGAGAATGGAATAGAGATAATTGACCAGCGTATATTCTCTTGCGTCCATCCTCATGAGGAACATCGCATAATACTTATCTTTCGTAGGATTAAAAAGGCTGGTGTTTGCAAAACTGCCGATCACGGTAAGGAACAG
Source organism: Candidatus Mediterraneibacter pullicola (assembly GCA_019117065.1). GTDB lineage: Bacteria > Bacillota > Clostridia > Lachnospirales > Lachnospiraceae > Mediterraneibacter > Mediterraneibacter pullicola. Next base: position 17,150 of record DXAK01000015.1, read on the forward strand.
CAAAATATGGAGAAACACTTGATCTTCAGGCAGTCCCTTATAAAGAATGCCTATCCCCCATATCATGGTAAAAAGGTAAAGAAATTTCCCGATGAACGTGGAGATAATTTCCCATAATACCGACAGTATATTGGCAAAAACTTTAAGCCCTTTCACTCTATATAGCGTTGCGGGAAGCAGTCTTTTTAAAAGCGGAATCTGTTTTAATGAGAACAAAATACCATTTACACGATATGTATTTTTCAGGGAAAAAGAAATTTTCAAAGTTTTATTCATGTTCTTCCTCCCGCAATGCGGCAATGATCTTATCCTTAAATTCTCTGCTGTCTAAATCGGTTTTTTCCACAACCTCCAGTTCGCCGTGGTTGAGCAGCACGATTTCGTCACAAAGATCGAGAGCCAAGTCCATAATATGCGTGGAAAAGATGGTAATGCGGTCTTGCTTCAATGAACGAAGCAACTGCTTCATCTCTTCAGCGACAACCACATCAAGAGAGGTCAGCGGCTCGTCAAGCAATAGGATATTCGGTTGAGCAATGATATTGATCAGCATTTGCATTTTGTTTTTCATACCGTGAGAATAGTCTTTTAACAGTTTGTCTCTGTCCTCCGGCTCAATACTCATATAATCAAAATACTCATCTGTGCTTCTGGGATTGTCAATCGATTCCTCGTTAATATCCATAAAAAATTTCAAAAACTCCCTGCCCGTAAGGAACTCTGGCACAGTAGGCGTGGACAGCACATACCCGATATCATCCGCCGCCACTTCACGGCGGCCGCTGTCTGTATCTATATAAAAGCTGCCGCTGTCTGTCTTAAGGTCACGGTTCAAGCAATTAAACAAAGTCGTTTTTCCCGCGCCGTTTCTTCCGAGAAGCCCGTAAATTTTCCCTTCTTCAAACGTAAAATTGATATCTCTAAGAACTTCTTTTTTCTCAAAACTTTTTGACAAATGCTCAATCACAAATTTCATGACATCCTCCGCCACACTGCACATTGTTAATCTATTATCAAAATCAATTTTACAACAGTTTCTCAAAACGTTCCATTGCTTTTTTCGTATTTTCGTGAGTTCCGAAGGAAGTCAAGCGAAAGTAATTCTTCCCATTTACGCCGAAGCCAGCCCCCGGCGTGCCCACCACCTGCGCATTTTCCAACAGATAGTCAAAAAACTCCCATGATTCCATGCCGTTCGGGCATTTGAACCAGATATAGGGCGAGTTTACGCCACCCGTGAAGGAAATCCCTTTCCTGCGCAATGTCTCTGCGATCATGCGCGCATTTTCCATATAATAGGAAATATTCTCCATGCACTCCTTCATTCCTTCCTCAGACAGCACTGCCGCCGCCGCATACTGAATGATATAAGGTGTTCCGTTGAATTTCGTGGACTGTCTGCGGTTCCACATATCGCGCAGGCTCATTATCTGACCATTCGACGCGGTAAACACAAGCTCTTTCGGGACAACAGTGTAAGAGAATCGGGTTCCTGTAAACCCTGCCGTCTTAGATAACGAGCAGAACTCAATCGCGCATTTTTCCGCACCTTCTGCCTCGTAAATACTGCGGGGCAGCTCCGGCTGGGAAACAAACGCCTCATAGGCGGAATCAAAGAGGATCACCGCCTCATTTTCCAAAGCATAATCTACCCATACCTGTAATTGTTCCCTGTTATAACATGCTCCTGTCGGGTTGTTCGGGGAGCACAGATAGATGATGTCTGCTTTCACAGAATTATCCGGCATAGGAAGGAAGTCATTTTTCTCTGTCCCGTTCATATACGCAATCTGTTTGCCGTCCATCGTGTTCGTATCCACATAGACCGGGTACACCGGATCTGGAACAAGGATCACGTTGTCTTTTGAGAATAGCTCCGTGATATTTCCCGTGTCACTCTTCGCGCCGTCAGAGATAAACACATCGTCCGGATCGACTTTCACGCCATTCCTTCCATAATATTCTGCCACTGCGTTGCGCGCGAAGGCATACCCCTGCTCCGGCCCATATCCCTTAAACGTCTCCGGGTCCGCCTGCATCTCAACAGCCTCGTGAAGTGAAGCCACCGCGCCCGCTGTCAGCGGGCGGGTCACGTCGCCGATACCGAGACGAATCACAGAGGCTGCTTTGTCTGGGTGCTTTTCCTCGTATGTTCTGACTCTGCGGGCGATCTCCGCAAAAAGATAACTGTCTTGAACATTCAGATAATTTTCATTTAACTTTGGCATTTCCACATCTCCTTTTATTTCCTTTTTATCATAGTCCTGTCTTTCTGCCGTTCATAAAAGAGAAAAGCGGGACCACTCCTGCCATGCCGCGCCGTTGCGGAAACACAGGAGTAACAGAACCCGCTTTTATTTTCTACAAGGGTATCTTAGCAGAAACCCATTGGTTTTTCAATATTTATTTCAAAGACCACTGCGCAATAAATCCAACGAGCACACAATGTATCACCAACAACGCTGGGATCGAGACGACGAACTTCGCTTTCTTCGTCTTGTGCCGGAACATCAGCATCCCAGCAAGAGCTCCTGCCGAGCCTCCCGCGGCGGCGAGACCAAGGAGTGTCCGCTCGGGGATCCGCCATTTTCCCTCCTTTGCCCGACCTTTATCCAGTCCGTAGGTGACCCATGTCAGAAAATTGATAACCGCCAGATAATACGTCAGAAAACTCATACGCTTATCTCCTCCCGCAGCGTAAACGAATAGATAATCTTTTCTTTCACCGGCTTCCCCGTAAGCCGGGACAGAGCCTGCGCGTAATAGTCAAGCTGCGCGTGATATTTTTCCGTCAAATCAACCGCGCTTTTTGCTTTGTCGGTCTTATAGTCCAGCACAACCAGACCGTCCGGCTCCTCAAAATATACGTCGATGATCCCCTGGACGAGAATCGTTTCCCCGGAGGTGTCTCCGGGATAGATCTCCGAGGCGTCCACTCCTAAGACAAAGGGCTGTTCCCGGAAAAGTCTGGCTCTTTGCGCCGCGGCGTGCATCCGTCTGCCGCTCTCACAGCGCAGGAAGCGCAGGATATCACCGGCGCGGATACATTCTGCCATCTCAGAGGTCAGCCTGCCCTCTGTCTCATACCGCCTGATTGCTTCTGCCATGCTGTCTTCATCATATTCCACCTCAAAGTCCAGAAGTTCCATCAGCTTATGATATGCGCTTCCTCTGGAAGCCCCGGTAAGCGTCTCCTCTTCTCTTAAAAATCCCGGGATCAGCGGCACTGCCACCGGCTCCTCATACATCTCCTGACCAGCCTCTTCTGTGAGGGCAGCACGCTTCTTGAGTTCCGAGACCGTAAACTTCAGTTTCATCTTCCCTTCATCTTCGTAAGGATAGACATAGTCCATCTGCGCGTCAAAGCGTTCCTTAAGCCCGGGCACGTAAGTCCTTGATACATCCCAGTTCCCGAGCACATCCAGCGCCAGTTCCTCTGCCTTTCGTTCTGCCCGTCCCACGGCAAGCGCCTCCCCGGTAAATAAACGAATATCCACAGCAGAATCTTCCTGTTCCCGTCCTGCTAGAACAGGCAGAATCCAGTCCAGATAACATCTGGCTCCTTCCACGCGGAAAATCTCGCCGCCAATTCTTTGAAACTCCACTCTCCTCCCCGATATATCTGCGTTTTCTCCCGGTGCATCTATATCTCTGTCTGTGATTTCATACGCGCTCACATCTGCGCATCCAGTCATGATCAATTTCTCTTTGGCGCGGGTCAGCGCCACATAGAGAACTCTCATCTCCTCTGCCAGCATCTCAAGGCATTGTTCTTCCCGCATCATCTTTTTCAAAAAGGTCGGTTTCTTGGTCCTTCTCTCTAGATTGATATAATCCAGACCTACTCCCCACTCATGATGGAGAAGCACACTCCCCTTGGTATCCTGCATGTTGAACATCTTCCCCATGCCCGCCGCGAACACTACTGGGAATTCCAGCCCTTTACTCTTGTGGATGCTCATAATTCGGACAGTGTCAGCCTGCTCATCCATGATTCCGGCCTCCCCATAATCCACGTCATATTTTTTTAACTGCCCGATATAGCGGACAAAATTAAACAGCCCTTTGTAGCTTGTCCCTTCAAAAGCAGACGCTTTCTCCACAAGCATCTCCACATTTGCAGTACGCTGAATCCCAGCCGGCATCGCTGCAATGCAGATGCCGTATCCTGTCCGTTCGATAATCTCTGTAAGAAGTTCATGGATGGACGTATAAGAAACTTTTCTTCGGAAATATGCTGTTTGTGCATAAAAACGGGTAAGCTTCTTGCTCAATACCGGATCTCCTGCCGCGTCTTTTGTATACGCTTCCGCAGCCTCATAAAAGGGCAGGTTCGGATGTGCAATGCGGATCTTTGCCATCTCCTCCGTGGTTAGACTGCCAAAAGGCGATGTAAGGACAGCAGCAAGCGGAAGATCCTGCCTTGCATTGTCCAATATCTTCAGATAGTCCAGAAGCACACTGACTTCATAAGTTTCAAAGTACCCCTCCCGGCTCACAGAGTAGGCGGGGATTCCCTCTTCCGCCAATACCGCGGAGAAGTCTTCCGCCCATCCCCGGATACTCCGGGTCAAGATCACGATATCTCTGTACTGTATCTTCCTGTATCTGCCGGAGGCTTTGTCAATAACCACTCCGTTTCTCATCAGTTCCCGTATCCGGCGGGCAATCATCCTTGCTTCTGACTTTCTTGCGTCTGCCTTCCCGGTATCCTCTCTGTCCAGAAGAAGAAGCTCCGTCCGATCTGTAAAAGCCGTGTCCCGTGCCGTTTGCGGCAATGCCGGGAAATCCGCTCCTGCATACAATGCGGCGCTATCGTCGTATTCAATGCCCCCCATGTCTTTCCTCATGATCTGGCGAAACAGGTAATTCACACTGTCCAGCACCTCCGCGCGGCTCCGGAAATTCTTATGAAGGTCAATCCTCTGCTTTTCGCCATCCGAAAGACTATAAGTATGGTATTTCTCCATAAAAAGCTCCGGTCTGGATAAACGGAAACTGTAGATGCTCTGCTTCACATCTCCTACCATGAACACATTATAGATTCCACGGGACACTTTCGACACGCTTGTGAGGATTGTCTCCTGCACAAGATTACTATCCTGATACTCATCGATCATCACTTCCTCGAAACGCTCCTGATATTCCTTAGCAGAAGGAGATGGAATCAGTTCTCCGTCCTTCTCCACAGTCAGGATAGCAAGGGCAAACTGCTCCATGTCACTGAAGTCAATCATATTCCGGTCTCTCTTCTTTTCACGGAACATCTCCGCAAAACGTCCGACTAGTTCTGACAGCATACGCATAGACGGATACGCGGCTTCCATGTCCTTTGACCATGCCTCCCGGGCAGTGTAAAAATATGTCTCCTGCAACTCCTTTAAGAGCTTTTTCGCCTGATTGCGGATCTTCTTCACAGCCTCCTTCTTTTCCTCAGAAACCGTATCATCCTTCTTGGCAGAAAGCCGTTTCCAAAAAAATCCAGTAACAAGCTCATAGAGACTGTCAAAACTTTCTTCCTTCTCTAGCCTCCCCGCGCTCTCCAAATCCTCTTCCAGCATCTCACAATACATATACGGCCCGTCCGCTTCTTCGCAGATCTTCAGCGCCCGCTCCAGCACATGCCGGATATCCCGCACCCGTGATCTCACTCTCTCCGCGGCCCGGCGCACAAGATCTTCGTTCCGTCCCGTTTCATAAGCTCTGACACAAGAATCCAGCCACCGCTCCGGCTGCGGATAACTACGGGAATACTCATACAGTCTTAGGATGATCTCTTCGATCTTCCGGTCATTCCGCCCGGTGCCAAATCTCTCTACAAATGCAAGGAATTCCTCGCCGCCTTCCGCGTAATACTCTTCCAGCATCTCGTCCAAGACATCCTGTTTTAAGAGCTTAAGTTCGCCTTCCTCGGCAATCCGGAATCCGGGATCAATGCCAATCACATGAAAATGATCTTTTATAACTGATAGGCAGAAGCTGTGGATCGTTGTGATCTCGGCGCTGTGGATCAGCGTTGCCTGCTGCTCCAGACGCGTATCTCCCGGACGTTCCTTCAGCTTCTGCTCTATCGCCGCGCCGATCCTCTCTTTCATCTCTGCCGCCGCCGCCTCGGTAAACGTCACAATGAGCAGACGGTCCACATCCACAGAACGGGGCTCTTCTGTGATCTTTCGGATAATACGCTCCACAAGTACAGCTGTCTTGCCTGAGCCAGCCGCCGCGGACACAAGAATATTTCTGTCTCTTAAGTCAATGACTTTCTGCTGTTCTTCCGTCCATTTTACACTCATGGGCGCTCACCTCCCTCTCTTCTTTCTTCTGCCTTGCACCCGTTTTCCACCTTTTCTTCTCCCGGTCCTTTGCTGCGCTCATTCTCCTGTTCCTTGCCGCTCCCGGCCGCGTGCTCCATAGCCGCCACTGCCTCCTCCATGGACATCTTCTCCAGCCTTCGGTACGCGCACCCTTCAAGACGCAGGTCAAACCCGCAGATATCCTTGTACGGACAATAGTCACAGCCGGTGGAATCCCCCATTTCATAAGGTCTTGCCTGTACTTCCCCGTCATACATCTCTTCCTTGAGGCTGCGTTCCTTTTCCCGCGCATATTCCAGCACGGTCTCAAATGCCTCTTTAGGAAGCGCCCGGGAACTTTTGCTAAGAGATCCGTCCTTGTTCCGCCCCATGGGAAACAAAATGGATGAACCGGACAGATCCCGCTCCAGATGCGGGATCACAGTCTCATCGCCATTAATCAGACCGTCCAGTTTTAATTCTTTTAAAATACTCTTTTCCACATCCTCGCTGCTATCCTGATCTGGGACGACAGGATCCTGTATCCGATAATAAAAGATCCCTGCAGGCACGATCTTCTTCCCGGGATACGCCTTCTCCTCCACAGAGAGAGCCGCGTTTAAGTAGATTGGGAGCTGCATCTGCAGTCCGTGATAAAGAGCCGTGATGTCAAAACTTTTCATCCCGGTCTTATAGTCCGTCACCTTTACATAAACAGCGTCATCTGTCTTGCACGTGTCAATCCGGTCGATCTTTCCACTGCCAAACTTCATCTCATATCCGCTGGGCTCAAAATCCCCCTTCTCCATCTGTCTCGTAAGCGCCCAAACAGAACGGCCAATCAGACGCTTGATGCGCCCGATCAAATGCTCGTTTCTAGCCGAGCTAAACAGCACGGTATTGCCGTAATCAATAACACTTTCTTCCACGCTCTCCGCGATCAGCTCGTCTCGTTTCTTGGGCGTCATCTCCGTCCAGCGCAATTTCTCCCTGTCGGCCTTTCTGGAAAAACGCTCTAAGGATTGGTGGGCGATATTGCCAAGGTCAAGCGCCTCAAACCCATACTCTTCCCGGTCCGAAAGCCTCAACCCATAGCTTAGAAAATGTGCGTACGCGCAAGACGCAAACTGCTCCAGCCGCGTCACACTGACACGATCACGGCCGGTATAAAGTTCCTCTGCCTTTTCCTTCCCTAACCTTGGACGGTCTTTTCTGATAAATCCCGCCCTCAGAATCTGATCGATCTCTCCATGGCTCTTGCCGTCGCGGACAAACCACGCATACAATTCCTTCCACTCGTCATCCACGCCCGTGCGCCTCTCGCTGATTCCTTCCGCAACTTTCCGTATCCCGGTCTTCCTCGTCACTTCCCTCTCGCAGAGAGTTCGTTTCTCCTCATCTGCCGGGAGGATACTGGGGAAGAGACGACGGATATCGGAAACAAGGTATGCCGGGCGCAGTGTCTTGCCGTCTGCAGACACCTTTGACCACGAGAGGAAAAGCCGCTCCGCCGGTTTTGTCAAGTTCATGTACAAGTAGAATTTCTGAATATAGATCTGCTCCTTCGACCCCGGAGAAAGTACAATCTCACCCTCCGCAAGGCGCTCTCTGTCCCGCTCTGAGAGAAGCCCCCTCGCTCCCGCATTTCCGGGCAGAAGAGTATCATTCGCCCCCACAAAGAAGAGTGCTTTGATACTCTTGATCCTTGTCCGCTCCACATCCCCAATCACAACCTGATCCAGACTGGGCGGGATCACGCCCACCTTTGCCTCCTCGAGCCCAGCGTCCAGCAGGTCGCAGTATTCCTTCAGAGAGACTTGCTCCTCTCCCAAAAGTTCCACAAACTTATCAAACAGCTCCAGCACAATCCGATAGACCTGCGCATACTCTTTTGCAAGGGCAAGCTCACCCTCTGCCTGAAACTCCTGTTCCATGGCGGCAAGCTGCTCCTGAAGCTTTTCCCCTGCAATATATTCATACACGGCGAGCGTCACGTCCCCCACTGTCTTTCTGCGCTGTTTTAACACATACATAAGGCCGCCCGTCTTTTCCACGAAACGTACCCTGAGATGATTCAGCTCCTGAAGCTCTTCCTCACTCGTCCCGGCAGGTTTACGCACCCACGCCTGCTGCCATTTTTTATATCCCCGGATACCCAGCGCCAGACAATAGTTCTCCATGCGGTCGATCTGCCCGTCCGTAAAACCGCACAGACCGCTCCGCAGATGTCGGAACACACTGTCATAGGTAAAGTTCTGCTCCGCCATGGCAAGCAGGCTTCGCAGATACTCTACAAACGAATTAAGCAAGATGCTTTTCTTATGGTCCATAAACACCGGAATATCAAACATTTCGCACGCCTTTTCCAGCGCATCCGCATAGGCGTCCATATCCGCTGCGATCACCGCAATGTCACGGTAACGGTAGCCCTTTTCCCGTACCAGCCGGCGGGTTGTCTCCGCCACAAACTGCGCTTCCCCCCGCGGATCACGGGCTTCATGAAGGGAAATGGCGCCACCGTCATGTGTATCTGCGCCTCCGCTCTCTGTCTGCGGGGAATCTCCCGCCTCTGAGTATGTCTTTCCCGAATATCGGAACAGTTCTGATTCTAAAAATGCCATCTGCGGGTTGCCCCGGAAACGGTATGGCACATATTTCCCTCCGGATGCCTCTCCCGCGTCTTTCCACATATAGACAGGCTCGTCTATTTCTATCCCCGCCTCCTGTGCAATCTTAACAAGCGACGTGGTCATCTGCTTGCTGAGCGCAAAGAGCTGATACGGATGACGGTACACAAACGGATCTTCCCTCTCGTCCAGCGTCACCGTCACTATCACTTTTTCGCACACTTTTAAAAGCTCGCCCAACAGATGATCCTGAACCGGGGTAAATCCGGTAAATCCGTCCATGGCGACGATACTCCCTTTCGAAATGTCTGACTTGGGAACAACGTCGCTCAACACATCTAGCATTTCTTCCTTTGTAATGTATTTCTCCTGCAAATAATCCTCAAAGCCCTCGTAGAGCTTTCGAATATCCGACAGCTTATAATACAGATAGCTGTCCTCATCCAGCTCTTCCATCAGCCCGTCAAGCCTCTCTGTATCCACCCCGTACTGGGTAAACTCCGATATGACGGATTTCACTTCACTGATGTAGCCCTGCTTTTTCAGATTCCCTTTCAGCACAATCAGTTCGTCCTCATAGTTTCCCGCGATTCTGCGAAGCACTAGATTCTTACCCTCGTCGTCCAGCACCTGACGCCCGTCCTCTCCCATTTCCTCGAACACTCTGTGCGCAAGGCGCCCGAAGCTTAGAACGTCGATATTCATAATTCCGCCCGCAGGGTGCATCAGGCACAAGTCTTTCTGCGTCTGCATGGTAAATTGCTCCGGCACAAGGATGAGATAATTCTTCTCCGGGCGGCGGATAGAGTCCTCTATGATATTTTCATAAAGACGGCGGGTTTTCCCACTGCCTGAATTTCCGAAAATAAACTGTAATGACATATCTTCCTCCTGTAGTACGTCCCGATCAGGACAAGCTGCAAGCGCGGCATATGCGTCAAGTACGGTCGCGACGAGCACAGCTCGAATTTGCCGCGCTCCTTCTCGCTGTCCGTTGCACTTACATACTACGATATGTAAGCCAATTTGGGAATGCACCCATTCCCGGTTGGCTTTCATATCGGGTACGCTCGTCAAGTACGGTCGCGACGAGCACAGCTCGAATTCGCCGCGCTCCTTCTCGCTGTCCGTTGCACTTACATACTACGATATGTAAGCCAATTTGGGAATGCACCCATTCCCGGTTGGCTTTCATATCGTAGTATGCTCGTCGCTATGCGCTCATTATATCACACTGTGCTCTTATCTGAAATATAGCATATCTGTAAAAGTATTTTTACACAGAAAACTTGTCAAAAATTATTGACAAGTAAACTTGACAGTGATACATTAGGATTACAAATAAAACTTGGCATCAACTTAAGTGAGGTATTTATGGAAAGAGAGGACATTTTAGCAAAAAGCAGAGCGGAAAACAAAAATAAAGACATATATGAGCAAGAAGTCTTAAAACAGGCAAGCAGAAGTGCAGTCGTAGTTCAGATGGCTTTTGCGACGATTTTTTTCGTAACGCAGATATTTGTCGGCAAAGGCATAAACTGGGGCCTATGGGCGATTGTTTTCAGCGCAAGTATGACGATCAACTGGGTGAAATACATTAGACTTCGCCGTAAGCTCGAACTTGCGATAGCAATCGCTTACACGATATTGATATCCGTGATGTCCGGATACCACATCTATAATCTGATAGTATCTTCCACAATCTTGTAAGGCGGTGGAAAATATGAATGATAAACTGGTATTAAAAAACAATCTCAAAGATGTGAGGGCAGAAAAAAAAGCCATCTCAATCAGCGTTGGCGGAAATGGTGGGTGTATCTCGGAATACGATTAGTTCCATTGAAACGGGACAGTTTAATCCGACCGCCAAATTAGCGCTCATCCTGTGTATTGCACTGGATAAAAAATTTGAAGAATTATTCTATTTCTAAGAAATGTCCCGCCCTTATTGACATTTTCCGTTCCTTCTGCTATCCTTTTCGCAGAATAAGGGAGGGTACAGATATCTCCCGTAAGATTGGAGCTGAAAAGATGATTATTACTTCCTGCTGATCACAAAACCGCATGACAAATACATTGCATTTTTTATCGATGCGCAACCCCCTCTTATCAGGGCGGTCTGTCTTGTCATGCACACGCAGGAAAGTAATTTCATCTTCTTATGTATACAGACACATCTGCGTTTTCACGGCGCGCGGTATTTACGCACACAGAGCGCATATACCCGCCCTTTTGGAAATGCACAGGCAGTATGGCAGATAAGAACCGCGGAAATCACTTTCCCGCGGTTTCTTTTTATCTTCTCTCCGGCTGCGAGGGCACGGGAGACGATCCTGCCCCCACCAAGAGCAACCCTTTCTATACGGAGGTATACACAATGTCACTGATACAGATAAATAACTTAAGTTTTACTTATGAGGGCAGCTTCGATCCTGTCTTTGAGAACGTGACCTTCCAGATCGACACCAACTGGAAGCTGGGCTTTATCGGGAGAAACGGCAAAGGTAAGTCCACCTTCCTAAAGCTGCTTATGAACGCATATGAATACACCGGCTCCATTACCTCATCCGTGAGCTTTGAATACTTTCCTTTTACGGTGGCAGACCCTTCACTCATGACGTACGAGGTTCTGGAAAATACCAGCTCTCTCATGGAACAGTGGGAGCTGATCCGAGAGCTAAACCTGCTTGACACTGATCCCGAAATTTTATACCGTCCTTTTCACACCCTGAGCTTCGGTGAACAGACGAAAGCGCTCCTCGCCGCGCTGTTTCTAAAAGAGCACGCCTTTCTTCTGATCGATGAACCGACCAATCATCTAGACGACCTCGCACGGGAGAAGGTGGCAGAATACTTATCCCGGAAAAGTGGCTTTATCCTTGTGTCCCACGACAGGGATTTTCTCGACCGCTGCGTGGATCATGTCCTTGTACTGAACCGGAGGACGATTGAAGTCCGCAAGGGGAACTTTTCCTCATGGTACATGGATAAAACCGCAAAAGACCGTCTGGAATTAAAGCAAAATGAAGCGCTTAAAAAGGATATCCGCAAATTAAAAGAAGCCGCGCGTCAGGCGGCGGGTTGGTCGGACAAAGTTGAGAGCACGAAAACCGGCTCCCGCATCGCGGGGCTTAGACCCGACAGAGGGCACATCGGGCATCAGGCAGCAAAAATGATGAAGCGCGCGAAAACGCTGGAACATCGGAAAGAACACGCTGTCCAAGAAAAGGAAGCGCTTTTAAAGGACGTAGAAACCTTGGACAGCTTGAAATTAAATGTACTGGAGCATCACAGCCACAGGCTCGTCTCCCTTAAGGACGTCACCATAGACTACCGCTTCGGTGATGCAGCTAACTGTTCTTTTGATAATACAGATAGAATCCTGCCGCTTCTAAAGGATTTTAGTCTGGAAATCCAACGTGGCGACCGCATCGCTCTGTCCGGGAAAAACGGCTGCGGGAAATCCAGTCTCATCAAACTGATACTGGACGAAAATATTCCTCACACAGGAGAAGTCTACACCGCGGGAGGACTTAAGATATCCTACATCTCACAGGACACTTTGCACCTTAAGGGCAGCCTTCTTGAATTTGCCTTAAGCCGTGGGCTTGACGACACACTTTTCTATACGGTTCTTAAAAAACTGGGACTGGAACGGGTGCAGTTTGAAAAGAAAATTGAAGATTTCAGCGAAGGACAGAAAAAGAAGGTGCTGCTGGCGGCATCACTGTGCGAGCCAGCACACCTGTTTCTCTGGGATGAACCTTTGAATTTTATTGATATTTTTTCACGCATCCAGCTAGAAGAGCTGATCTTAAGCTTCCAGCCTTCCATGCTCTTCGTGGAGCACGACCGGACTTTTCGCGAGAAAATCGCGACAAAGATTATCGAGCTTTCTCTGGGAACTGCGCAAGAATCACTGCTGTGAAGACGAGCGCACAGCCAAACAGTTCTCTTCCAGAAAGCCGTTCCCCCAATATCACCCATCCGGCAAGCACGGAGAATACAGATTCCAGACTGAGGATCAGAGACGCCACAGCTGGGTCCGTATTTTTCTGCGCCACGACCTGAAGGGTATACGCCACACCACAGGACAACACTCCCGCATAGGCAAGCGGCACCCATGCTTCCATTATCTGGCTGATCTGCGGCTGTTCGGACACAAGCATCGGCACGGCACACAATATCCCACACACAAAGAACTGGATACAGGATAAGGCGACTCCATCCACCTTCGGGGCAAAAGAATCGATCACAAGAATATGCACGGAAAACGCAGCCGCGCACAGGAATACGAAGAAGTCTCCTTTTGCGATGGAAAAACCTTCCGTGATACAGAGAAAATACATCCCCGTTGCCGCGAGAACCACGCCGATCCACACCTTCAGCCCAACGCGTTTTCCCAGAAGGATCCCCATAACCGGAACGATTACTATGTACAGCGCTGTAATAAATCCTGCCTTTCCAGCGGTCGTATATACAAGCCCGATCTGCTGGAGAGAGCTTCCCGCAGCGAGGGCAAGCCCGCAGCAGATACCTCCGACGATCAGATCCTTCCGGCTGCCAATTCCCGCACCCGCGACTTCCGCCACCTGTTCTTGGCTCTTCTTCCTGCCATTTCTTTTGAAAAGCAGGAGCACCGGGATCAGCACAATTCCGCCCATCAGGCAGCGGATGGAATTAAAAGTAAACGGCCCTAAATAATCCATGCCCACACTCTGCGCTACAAAGGCGCTGCCCCAGATAAATGCGGTCAGCGCCAAAAGAAAATTATTTGTTGATTTACGTTTCATCTATATCTCCCTCAGTCAAGAGAATTGTATCTTTTCAGCATGCGCGGCTGTATACTTCCTGCTGCACGTATACTGCGCTTTTCCGGCTATTGGAAGAATTTCTCCATCACTTCCTGTGCAGGCATCTCTTTTCCTGTGAACAGTTCAAACGCCGCGGCTCCCTGCCACAAAAGCATTCCGATCCCTCCGATCGCCGCGCGGCAGCCTGCTTCTTTTGCCTTTTGGACAAGAAGCGTCTCCCTTGGATTGTATACGACATCCGCCACAGCCAGATCTTTATGTAAGAACTCTGCTGGAACCGGAATCACATCCTGAAGCGGATTCATTCCCGCGCGAGTTCCATTGATAAGAATATCGCTGACCGCAACCGTTTCCCTGAGAAGTTCTGTATCGTCCAGATCCTCAATGTATACTTTGCCGATCGAGGGAACCGCTTTCCGGATCTTCTCCACTGTCTTCTCCCCATTGGCATAGAACTCGTCTTTCCGGTTAAATATGGCCAGCTCTTTCACACCATCCAGCGCCGCCTGCACCGCAATGGCAGTCGCCGCCCCGCCCGTGCCGAGAAGCACAATTTTTTTACCTTTTACCTCAACGCCATGCTCTTTCAGATTGCGGATGAAGCCTGTTCCGTCCGTGATGTGTCCGGTCATCGTTCCGTCCTCTTCTACAACGACCGTGTTGCAAGCGCCCACCATCTTTGCCGCGGGAGAAAGCCTGTCCACAAGCTGCGCCACCGCTGTTTTGTTCGGCATCGTGATATTGAATCCTCCCACATCCAGAGTTCGAAGCGCTCTCACTGTCTCCTCTGTTTTTTCAAGCGGCGTGTCAAACGCAAGATATGCCGCGTCTATCCCGAGCTTTTCAAAACTGTAATTATACATGGCGGGAGATCCCGAGTGTCCCACCGGGGAGCCGATAAGCGCATAGAGCCGTGTGTGTCCGTTGATCCGTCTTTCCATTATAGTCCGTCCTCCTCAATGTATTTTCAAAATAAAATGCAGATACAGTATAACACGGCTTTAAGATTACTTCAATACTTTAAAGTACGAAATTTCAGAGCTGAAGTTTGAAAAAGCAAAGCAAATTCCGATCTTTTTACAGCTTATGCACGATCAGCTGTTCACCGTCCAAGTTTTCCTTGTCCAGCCCTGTCGTATGGATCTGGTTGTCCTCATACGTCTTATAGTAATAGACTCCCATGTCTGCGTTCATACAGCATGCATAGGTAGTGATATCATATTTTCCATCCTGCGTAAGCACTGCCCCTCTCGGCATAGCCACACCATCCAGTATATGAAAAAACTGGGAAATATTCGCCCCCTCTTCCTGATTACAGACAGAATTCCATCTCAGAAACGCCGCCTTTACAAATCTGGACGCAGAAGAAAAATCTCCGGGAATCCCTATGCTCCCCATACCCTGTGAATACGGTGAAAGCATCAGGTCAGCAGACTGTAGAGACGGAAAAAAAGATGGGGGCTCCCCCTGACAGAAACGTGATTTCGGATACCCTGCTGTCACATTCAAATAATTATTCAGATTCATCCTGTGATATTCAAAGGGAGGATTGTTCGTTAGAACCCCGATAGGATTTTCATAAATGTGTATTCCCTCACAGACCGCTTCTAGCACAAGACACCGCTCCCTGTCTGCAAGCATCCAGTGGAGCTGTGCAGGCGGCATATCTTCCGAAAACGCATCGTCACATATATTGAGATCCGCAAACATCTCTTCAGCCTCCTGCACAGAGGCGCATCCTCCCAGAATCCATGGAATCAGCTCAAATGACGCAATATTCAGCCTGCCTGTCTGCTCTTTCCCGTAAAACGCATTGCCCGGAAAATTAAGCCCCGCCACGCACAATCCCATTTCGTTAACTGCCTCCGCGTAGAGAGGAAAGCACCTCATTTCATCGTTTTCTCCGTCGTAGCGTGATAATTCCCCTTGTTTTCCCCGCAACTTATCTTCCCTGTTTTGCCCCGCTGCCATGCCGATCATGGCATAATGAGAAGGAAGAGACTCCGTATGACGAAAATGAAGCGGGAAATTACGAGGAGTAATAACTACCGCCTCCCCGAAAGAATATTCTAGATCCATGTTACGCCCGAAATAGAAATCGCCGTTTTTATAGGTTATACAAGTACACATAAAACTACCCTCCCGGAATGTTTTTATTAGCATTCCCCGGAAGGGCATTCTGTATTTTAAATTTATTCCCCTGAATCAATCTGTCTCAACCGCGTTCGGATAGATCTCTTTCAAACGGCTGTCATCATATTTTTCATCCATAACAGTCTGCCATGTATGTTCTGCCGGCACGCCCCGTGCTCTTTGATCGCTTCGTATCAAGGCGAGAGAGGATACAGCTATATTACAGCAGAAAAATACAATCAGCAGCCATGAAAGCACTTTTCCCACTTTCACCGGGATACGCTCTACCCATGATGACAGAACCGGATACAGCCCTTTTATCCAGACAACCGCCGCCATCCCCCAGAAAAAGCAGTACAGAAGATTGATTCGTCCGCCCAGATTAAAAGGTATCCCGCTGTAATCCCAGAATACTTTTCCAAACACCAACTCTGTGAACACACTGCAAACATACTCATACGCTCCGCCCATACACGCGCCCGCGATAAAGATAAAATGGTCCGAACGGTCTCTATACTTATGTAAGAAAAGCGTTGCCGCGGCAATCGCAATCCCCCACACAAGGCTGAACGGTCCCCATACTACACTGCTGCGGCTCATCCAGACTCCCGCTGTCACACGGCAGAACAATGTCTCTGTAATATCTCCAAGCAAAGCGCCGGTAACAAAAAGCCAAACAATTTTGTAAAAACCGCATCCGTATGCAAATACCTCTGTATTGGTCTTGGAAGATTCTGTCGCCTTTTCTCTCGCATCCGGGTATGCCTTCTGTATTCTGCGGTCCGCCAAACCGTAAATCTTCCTGCCCAGATTCGATGAAATTCCCGTAAGCCACGAGTCTACACCCTTCCACTGTTCAATCCTTCTGCTTCTTCCCGACAAAATAAACAAGGTCGCTGCAACATCCACAAGTAGTATACCGGACAAAACCCAGATCGCGATCTGTCCTGCAATTTCAGGGATCCAGCCGAACAGTTCCGTCAGGCATAGATTCCCCCAGTTTACGACCACTACGCTGAGGATTCCCCACAACGCCGACATTGGAAGACAAATATATCCGTCCAGATTCAATTTCACTTCAGTGTAGTCCCACCAGCGCTCATGGTAGATTCTCTCAACCCAGTGCCCCGCAGTCCACTCTATTACCGTAGAAAGTATCATGCCTCCGGCAAATAGCCAAAATCCGCTCAATTCACTACAAAAGACTGTAATCGCCAACGCCGCGATCCCATAAATTACGCAAAGCGGCGCATTAACAAGCCCCCGGTTCACAAATCTTTTCTGTTTTAGCGCCGCTGCCACTGTTTCCATGACCCATCCTAAAAAACTATAAACAAAGAATAACCATGCTATTTCGTATCCCGAATAGCTCATACGTACCTTCTCCTCTGACTGTTATTTTCTTTTTGTGTTTTGTTTTTGATTTTTACGCAAAATAACCGAGCAGGAACTCACGCTTCCTTGCTCCTTGAAGTTGTAACTTCATTTTATATCGGCAGTCTGACAAGTTCAACCTTCTATTGGATTAAAAATGGCTATAAGAAGTGATAAAAATTGGTAACCTAAGTTTCCATTCTATGCTATTATAATAATATTCTATCAGAAGGGAGATTTGCTCATGGCTAGGCGGTTCAAACATTTATCGCTCGAACAGCGTATCCAGATACAGAATATGAAAGAAAATGGACATTCCGTGATAGAAATAGCTAATTCCCTCGGCGTACACCGTGCTACTATCTATAATGAATTGAAACGTGGAACTATCAACAATCTGTACAATCCATATTACTCACAAGAAACAATTGAAGAAAATCTCGGAAAAGGCGGACCGCAGAGCAAACTTGCTGACGAGGCACTTGCCAGATTCATTGCTTCCCTGATTTTAAACGAACATCTAAGTCCCGAAAAAATCGTCAATCTTCTGAAAGCTGACAATCAAGGATTTTCCGACATACCACGTACACCTAATACTATATATAATGCGATTGATAAAGGACTGATACCGGGAGTAACCCGGGAGTGTCTCAATACTTCTAGATCCAAACTCTTTAACGGAGGACAGATTTCCCTTCCAAAATGGGTATTGGAAAAACTGGACTTAAAAGATGGGGACACCCTCGACCTTACTGTTACTGACGACGGGAAAATCATATATCAAAAAAGGGCGCGCCCCAAAAAAGATTGTTGAAGTGCTTATTATAGCCATTTTGCATCCGGCGGGAACACGAAATGCTTCGCAAGGCGCCGAACCTAAGAATTTCAATGTAATTCTACAAATCTTTCTTTTGTAACAACACCACTGTCCCGATATGATTATCATTGTCCAAACTCATATTTACACTAGCATCTAAAGAAACCACTAACTTTAATTTGCCCCTTTTCGATTAGAAAACATTTTTCTATCAACTATCTCCTTTTTTCTTCGCTATGCTTTGAATATTTTTAATGCTTTCCAAATATTCCTCTTCAACTGGTGACAAATTCTGTGCTTGGTATTTCCTATACTCTTTTGTCGCCTTCTCAATTGCCTGCGCATGGCTGATTGTACCTGCACCCTGCAGCACCTTTTCCCCTGTAGTCTTCAAAACATTATCAAGATGCTCCACATAATCTGACATATACACAGGATTATGACGCATAGCCTGAATTTCCGCAAAATCAAAATATCCCGATACAATATTATTCAATATTTTTAATTCTTCATCATTAAGGTAATTCTTTGCAATGCCTATATCCTTTAAAGTAGGAAAGTCACCAGAAAAACTCTTCAATCCCATAAAAGGCTGACTCGCATCCGCGCGCTCGTATATAACCTCCGCTGCTGTATGTCCGTGTGCTGCATAATGCAATTTGTTCTGCACCATTTTAAAAAAGGCAATAGATTCACTACTTTTAGGATCATAGTCAACACTCGTTGCATAAAGGTCAAGAACCTGTCGGTACATAACCTTTTCAGACGAACGTATATCCCGTATGCGGTCTAACAGCTCTTTCCAGTAGTTACCACCGCCCAGATTTTTCAGCCGCTCATCATCCATCGTAAAGCCTTTTATCATGTACTCTTTTAATCGTTCGGTAGCCCACCGACGGAAATTTGTGGCAATCTTGGATTTCACTCTATATCCAAGAGAAATAATCATGTCAAGATTATAATGTGTTGTATTATATTTTTTCCCGTCAGAAGCAGTTGTTCGGAATTTCCGAACAACTGAAATTTCTTCCAGTTCGCCTTCTTCAAAAATATGTTTAATATGCTCACTGATATTGGATTTACTAGTTTGGTAGAGTTCACATAATTGTGCCTGTGTAAGCCAAACGGTCTCATCTTCAAACTTAACGTCAATTTTTGTGTACCCATCTTCCGTTTGATATATGAGAATTTCGCTCCCAACACTTTCAGAAATATCTCTTTTATTCTCCACCTTTCACCCCTCCTAGTAATCTGCTTAACTTTTTATTGTTAACTGTATTTTCTGATTGGAATACCAGAGGAAAAAATATGTACATCTTCCATTTTATTCTGCCACAGTAGCTCTCTTATTCCTAGTTCAAACATACTGTTTTCTTCTCTAATAAACGGATTTGTCACTATATGTTTTATACTGTCTCTCTTAAACTTATAATCAACAAAAGGAATTAATATATTACCTCGTTTGAATTGTCCCTTTTTAAAAATATCACCACTACATTCTTCCGCTAGTAACAATTCCTCCGGTATTTTTAACACTATACGATATTCATTTTCACATGCAAAAGATTCATTTTTAAAAAAGCATCGCATATGATTTATGGATTCCTTAAATGCAAACAGTATATTTCCTCGATATTTTTTAATTTCATCCTTTGCCTCGTTATATATTTGCTGTAATGCATTAAGTAATTCCATTATGCATTTCTTCTTATCTTCTCTTTTATATACAATAAGCCCCCTATAAATCATAATATCGTTCTTCAATTTTTCACCAATATTAACTTCCGATTTATCGCTTCCTTCAAACATATCCCACGAATGATTGAATGCTATACTTACACCTTCTCCAGATGATGCATAATAATTCCACATACTAAGCGAATCATTCTCTGTCGAAAAGGAACACGTATATGTTCTATATATCTTCTGTTCATATTTATGTGTAATCCTTGACAACCCCGTATAAGATTGGTGATATTTTTTTAATTCTTCCATTTCAACACTCTCAAGAATCAACTTCATGAAATCTGAAGTATACTCCTTGCATGAAAGCACATTTTCAATTAAAGGAATAATCTCTATAAATTCTGTAGAATCATTCAAAAAGCGGACATCACTAAAACGTAAACATCCGTTGTTTAGAATCTCTTTAAGAGTAGCTACAGTACAATAATGACAAATTCCTGATGCCTTATTTGCAAATCCATCTGGAGCATACATTTCTGTGATAGTCTGCTCTTTATATGGAGTATTTAAAAAATGTGACATAGAAATCGCCATGCATCTTGCAAAAATATCATTTGACATACGATGCCTCCAATCAAAAATATCCTACGGTACTTTACTCGCCGCAACAACCAAGTTCATCCATATCCAATTCCACATTGATATGTTTATCTGTTTTAAGTTTGGAAAGCAAATCCACCGTCTCGACGGTATTACGTTTTTCCCACAAAATCTTTTACTGATTTGCTTTCTTTATTTTTTATTATCATAGTATCATTCAAACTCTTTTAACTCGTCAATCGGATCTTTTGAAGTATCAATCCCCATATTATCTTTCAACCAATCAGCTTTATTGTAACCAGTTCCTGTCAATTCGAATATTTCTCCTTTATACCCTAAAGCTTTAACCCATCCCCATTCTATAAGTCGGTCTAACGCCTCTATCCACCTTGCTGATTCTCTTTTTGAGTTATCAGCCATAAACTGCTTACCCGATGTAAAAATCTGAGCAGGCGAGTCAAGTGTCTGTATCTTTATGATTTGACCATCACCATCAGCTGCGTACACTAACAGAAAAGCCGAGTCCACAGGAATATTGCCAACATTATCT
>DXAK01000003.1 GCA_019117065.1 Candidatus Mediterraneibacter pullicola
GGCTCGGCGGAACAACTCCCCTCGGTTATGAGAGCGTCCAATTGGAACATACTGACAGCATGACCGGGAAAGTCCGGTATTCACATAAGCTGGAATATATACCAGAAGAAGAAATAATCTATCACACTCTCGTAAATAAATATTTTGAAAAAGGTTCATTAACCGCAGTCGAGACATTCAGCCATCAGACTGGACTGAAAACACGAAATGATAAATATTTCTCACGATACGCATTACAGACTATTTTCAAAAATCCCGTATATGCCGCTGCTGACACTGACACCTACCACTATTTCAAATCAATAAATGCTCAAATCTGTATGGACATCTCCCTATTTGACGGAAAACACGGACTGATGGTATACAATAAGCTCGACCAGAGTGCAGAACAATCCCACCTTGAACACCCCACTGAAGAATGGATTGTAGCAGTCGGACAACATAAACCATTTATATCCGGCAAACAATGGGTTGCTCTTCAGGACAGATTAAAAAATGGTCAGAAACGTGCATACAGACGCCCCCGTAAAAACACGGCATTATTATCCGGGCTGATCCGCTGTGCAAACTGCCATTCCTATATGCGACCGAAAAACTATAACCGTACCGACCAGAATGGTAATAAGATATTCGCCTATATGTGTGAGGAGAAATCAAAGAGCAAAGGGCAGAACTGTAATATGAAAAATCCCCGTGGAAACGATGTGGATTATTTCATATGTAATGAAATCAAAAGACTTCCTCGTGACGGCAGTACATTTATTCATCAGCTAAACAGTGCCGAACAACTGTTGCTGAAAGAATCAAATCAAAGCCAGTCCGAACTGACATTGCTAAATGCAAGTCTGAAAGACAAGGATAACCGTATCAATACACTTCTTAAAACATTATCCCAAATCGACAACAGCATAACACTCCAGTATATCAACGGAGAAATCAGTAAACTCCACTCCGAGAAAGAGGATATAGAACGGCAGATAAAAGAATTGGAACTCGTTGAACAAGATAAGTCAAAAATATATGATGAACTATCAGCATTACGGGATAAACTCTCTGATTTTTCCAGTACATTTGACTTAATGCCCATTGATGATAAACGGACTGCCCTAAGAAAACTGGTAAAAACTGTACTGTGGGATGGAAACACAGTACACCTGTACCTGACAGGAAGTGAAGATACTTTCTCTGATACTGACATCCCTGATATTTCAGAGCCAATGGAGAGGGGTTGCAAATGAAATCCTCATGCATCTGCGCTCTAAGAAAAAGTCGTCAAAAGAAATCTCCCTGTATGAACCCATCGGCACGGACAGGGAGGGCAACGAGATCAAACTTTATGATATCATCGAAACGGATGAGGCAGATGTCCCCGACAAGCTCTACCTGAAAGAAAATATACAGAAGCTATATGAAAAAGTCGAAAACGAGCTTTCCAAAAGAGAAAAGCTCGTTTTAAAAATGCGGTATGGACTTTATAACGGAGAAGAATACACCCAGCGGGAAATCGCCAGGCAACTTGGTATTTCCCGCTCTTACGTCTCCCGGATCGAGAAGAGTGCCATCGAGAAACTGAGACAGTTTTTCTGAAAGAAAAGCCTGAAAATGAAGTCTGCTCACCAGAGGTAACTTCTTCACTTTCAGGCTTTGTCTTTTATCTAATTATGACTGCCGATTAGTCTTACTCCTGCGGACCAGCTGCAACAAGCGCTTTTCCAAGCTCGTTGCTCTCGTATTTCTTAAAGTTCTTAATGAATCTTCCCGCAAGGTCTTTTGCCTTTGCCTCCCACTCGGAAGCGTCAGCGTATGTGTCTCTCGGATCAAGGATTGCCGGATCAACTCCCGGAAGCTCTGTCGGAACCTCGAAGTTGAAGTACGGAATCTTCTTTGTGGTCGCTTTCTCGATGGAACCATCAAGGATCGCATCGATGATACCACGTGTATCTTTGATGGAGATACGTTTTCCTGTTCCGTTCCATCCTGTATTTACAAGGTATGCCTTTGCACCGCTCGCTTTCATTCTCTTGACGAGCTCCTCAGCATATTTTGTCGGATGAAGCTCAAGGAACGCCTGTCCGAAGCATGCGGAAAATGTCGGTGTCGGCTCTGTGATGCCGCGTTCTGTTCCTGCAAGCTTAGCTGTAAAACCAGACAGAAAATAGTACTCTGTCTGTTCCGGCGTCAGTACGGATACCGGCGGAAGTACGCCAAATGCGTCTGCTGACAGGAAGATTACGTTCTTCGCTGCCGGCGCTGCGGATACCGGACGCACGATCTTTTCAATGTGGTCGATCGGGTAGGATACGCGGGTATTCTCTGTCACACTCTTATCTTTGAAGTCAATCTTTCCGTTCTCATCCAGAGTTACATTCTCAAGAAGAGCATTTCTCTTAATCGCATTGTAAATATCCGGCTCAGATTCTTTGTCTAAGTCGATAACCTTTGCGTAGCATCCGCCCTCAAAGTTGAAGATACCGTTGTCGTCCCAGCCATGCTCGTCGTCACCGATGAGAAGTCTCTTCGGGTCTGTGGAAAGTGTTGTCTTACCTGTTCCGGAAAGTCCGAAGAAGATGGCTGTGTTCTCGCCATTCATATCTGTGTTCGCGGAGCAATGCATGGAAGCGATGCCCTTAAGCGGCAGA
Organism: Candidatus Mediterraneibacter pullicola; assembly: GCA_019117065.1. Lineage (GTDB taxonomy): Bacteria > Bacillota > Clostridia > Lachnospirales > Lachnospiraceae > Mediterraneibacter > Mediterraneibacter pullicola. The sequence goes on from DXAK01000003.1 coordinate 2,640, forward strand.
TAATAGTTCATCATGGAGAAGAGACCTTTCTTCATTTCTCCGCCGTACCATGTGTTCACGATCACCTGCTCGCGGCTTGTGATATTGAACATTACCGCTGTCTCAGAGTTCAGCCCCAGTTCCTTATAATTCTCTACCTTTGCCTTGGAAGCGTTGTATACAACGAAATCCGGCTCGAAGTTCTCAAGTTCTTCCGCTGTCGGCTGTATAAACATATTTGTAACGAAGTGAGCCTGCCATGCCACTTCCATGATGAAACGGATCGCCATACGCGTGTCTTTGTTCGCGCCACAGAATGCATCTACAACGAAAAGTCTCTTATTAGAGAGCTCGTTCTTCGCAATCTCTTTTACAGTATTCCACGCTTCCTGTGTAGCCGGGTGGTTATCGTTCTTGTACTCATCGGATGTCCACCATACTGTATCCTTGGAATTCTCATCCATTACGATATATTTGTCTTTCGGGGAACGTCCTGTGTAAATCCCTGTCATAACATTGACAGCTCCAAGCTCACTTACCTGACCTTTATCAAAGCCTTCCAGATTCGGGTTTGTCTCTTCCTCGAACAGTGTCTCGTAAGAAGGATTATAAACGATTTCTGTTGTTCCGATAATACCGTACTGAGTTAAATCAATCTTTGACATGTTTCGCTCTACCTCTTTCTTTCTATAATAGTATTGTCCGCCAGATATTAAAAACGTTCTCTGGCATCGGCACATTTCTCATTATACAAAAAAATTGACAAAAAATCAACAATAATCTTTCCAGACTTTTCTTGTATTTTGAAAGAAAATTTTTCTGTAAATTCATCTAAAAGTTTTATCCCGTGTATAAAAAAGTTTTTGAAAAGGAAAAATGCAGGATCAAAAAACAAATCCTGCATTTTATAGGTTCTCAAAATACCACAGAGCTATTCTGGGTATTCTAAAAATATTTCTGCTTTAATTTTGTTGTATAGAGTCCAAACCACACAAGAACAATAAAAAACAAAATCATTCCCACTATGTCAGGCACAGGCATAGGATATACATAACAGTGAATAATATCGATTCCCCCGTATATCAATCCCGCGATCCCAAATACCAAAAGTGCCGGGCCGGCTTTTTGGATATATGCCTCTTTATCCTTACATGTCTTATTCATGAACTCTTTCCCGAGGAGCAGGTTGGCATTGATTTCCCCTGCGCTCTTCATCTTCCCATAAGAATACAGGGCATAAATACCGCAGCCAAACACAATAATACCGATAAATCCCCAAATACTGTCCATGGTCTTCCACACTCCCTATAACAAAAAATCTCTTTCGATTTTCCAGCAATATCCGGTCTAAACACTCAGAATCTCTTTTACAATCTCCTTCATACAGTCAGCGTCGCACTCACGGCGGTGCCTAATATCAGCATTTCTGATCTCTTCGACAGCCTTCGGTATAGCTGTGCCGGAAATACTGCTCAGCTCATCGATCAGGCTGAACTCATCAGCTGAAGCGTACTTCTCATCAATCGCTGTCATTACGCTGTGGATGAACTTATACGGGCTGGCCGTAGACGCCACGAGGCATTTCCTTCCATCTCCGCTGTCCCTGCGGTATTTCGCGCACACGGACGCCGCCACCGCGGTGTGGGTATCCATCACATATCCTGTCCGCTCATACGTTTTGCGGATCGTTTCCGCACACTCTGCCTCGGTCGCAAACCCACCTTCAAAATCCGCCAGCTTCTCCCTCATCTCAGGCGTGATTTCATAGACGCCTTTCTCCCGAAGCTCCGCCATGAGTTCCGCGTTCTTCTGCGCGTCCTGCCCTGCGATCGTGTAAATCAGGCGCTCCAGATTGCTGGAGATCAGAATATCCATGGACGGTGAAGACGTCAGGATAAATTCACGGTTTTTGTCGTACACGCCTGTGCGGAAAAAGTCAAAGAGCACTTTATTTTCATTAGAAGCACAGATCAGCTTTGCAATCGGCACTCCCATCTGCTTCGCATAGTATGCGGCAAGGATATTTCCGAAATTCCCTGTGGGAACTGTCACATTGATCTCCTCACCGGGAGCAATCTCCTCATTCTCAAGCAATTTCGCGTAAGCGTACACATAATATACGACCTGCGGCACGAGGCGTCCGATATTGATAGAGTTGGCGGAAGAAAACTGATACCTTGCTTCCGCGAGCTCTTTTTCCAATTCTTTATCTTCGAATATGGCTTTCACGCCGCTCTGTGCATTGTCAAAGTTTCCATGAATCGCTACAACCGAAGTGTTATCCCCTTTCTGAGTCACCATCTGAAGCTCTTGGATACGACTTACCCCGCCCTTCGGATAAAATACGATGATCTTCGTGCCCGGCACGTCAGCAAATCCTGCAAGAGCCGCTTTCCCTGTATCACCAGAAGTGGCGGTCAGGATAACAATCTCCTTTGTGACACGGTTCTTCTTCGCGGCTGTCGTCAAAAGATGGGGAAGTATAGAAAGCGCCATATCCTTGAACGCGATGGTTGCGCCATGGAACAGCTCCAGATGATAAGTATCACCCACCTTCACCAGAGGAGCAATTACTTCTGTGTCAAATTTGGAATCATATGCGCTGTTAATGCAATGTTTCAGTTCCTCCTCCGTAAAGTCTGTCAGAAATTGCTTCATCACTTCAAATGCAGTCTCCTGATAGGACATGCTTTTCAACTCGTCCATCGTCACATTCAGCTTCGGGATATACTCCGGGACGAACAGTCCGCCATCATCTGCAAGCCCTTTTAAGATTGCCTCGGATGCGGTTGCCTTCTTTTCTCCGTTTCTCGTACTATTGTATAACAAATTCATCTTGCTACCTCTTTTTTCTCTACAATATGTTAATCTCACCCTGTGATTATATCATAGCTTATTCCCCTGCGCAATCGGTCAATCCCGGCTTACAATGACCGCCACAACACCGCACATTGCCATCAGCATCGGATAGATCAGATAAGGTATCATGTGAAAAGGCTCAATTCCCGTCAGAGCCGCTGCTGTAAGAAGCTGGGCTCCGTACGGGATCATACCCTGTCCCACGGATGTAAATATATCAAGAAGAGAAGCAGAGCGTTTCGGGTCTACACCATATTCATCACTGATCTCTTTCGCAATTGGGCCTGTCATTACGATCGCTACCGTATTGTTTGCCGTACAGATATCCACAAGCAGCGCTAGCAGCGCAATCCCTGCCTGTGCACCCTTTTTCCCTCGTATTCTGCTTTTGATCTGATTCAGGATAAATGTGATGCCTCCGTTGTTCCTCACCAGAGATACAATGCAGGCTACGATAATCGAAATGACCGTAATATCATACATAGATACCACGCCGTCTCCAACCACGTTAAACATATCCGAGAGGGCAATGCTTCCCGTCGCAATACCGACGATAAGCGACAGCACTATCCCGCTAATCAGCACGATAAATACGTTGATTCCTATGAGTGCTCCCACAAGGACAACAAGATAAGGAAGCACCTTCAGCATACTGTAATCCAAGGCGCCATTTAGTTCAAAATCCCCGCCTCTTGTCACGAACCAGAAGAACAGGAAAGATGCAACAGCCGCCGGAAGAACAATCAAGAAATTTGATCGGAACTTGTCCTTCATCTCGCACCCCTGAGTTTTTACTGCGGCAATGGTCGTATCAGATATCATGGACAGATTGTCTCCAAACATCGAACCGCACACAACAGCCGCAGAGCAAATAGCAAGGGAGAATCCGGTCTGTTCACTGATACCCACAGCGATCGGAGCCAATGTGGTGACGGTTCCTACCGATGTCCCCATTGATATGGAAATAAAACATCCGATCAAGAAGAGCCCTGCTACTGCCAAATGAGGCGGGATAAGAGACAGTCCTAAATTCACCGCGCTGTCCGCGCCGCCGGCCGCAGTCACTGCTCCTGAAAATCCACCCGCGCAGAGGAAAATAAGGCACATAGTAATAATATTTTCCTCTCCCATTCCATCTGCAATCAGCTTTAACTTCTCCTGAAATCCAACTTTTCTGTTCTGGAGGAAAGCCACAAACAGGGCAATCAGAAATGCTACAATAGCGGGCATTGCATAAAAATCATTGAACACAATCCCCGCTCCAAGAAAGATGAGTAGAAAGACCCCAATCGGCAGAAGTGCCGACAGTCGTCCCGAATTATTTTTGTTCTCCATTTTTCCCCTTTCACAAAAGGGATGCCACACAATTGTGCAGTATCCCATTTCTTTATTCACTATTTTATTTCTTTTTACTATTTGTATAATTTACCAATCCACCTGCGGCAATAAGTTTCTGCATAAATTCTGGAAACGGCTGTCCCTGAAACTCTGTACCTTTTGTACGGTTGTAGATCTTTCCGCTGTCAAAATCCACCTCAACCTCGTCGCCTGCCTCGATGCCTTCCGCTGCTTCCGGGCACTCAATGATTGGAAGGCCGATATTGATGGCATTACGGAAGAAAATCCTTGCAAATGTCTCCGCAATAATGCAGCTTACACCGGCTGTCTTTAAACACAAAGGCGCATGCTCCCTGGAAGAACCACAGCCAAAATTTTTATTAGCGACGATCAGATCACCCGGCTGTACCTTCTTCACAAAATCCGGGTCAATATCTGCCATTGCATGGCTTGCCAACTCCTCCGCGTCGAAAGAATTCAAATATCTTGCCGGGATGATTACGTCTGTATCTACATTGTCGCCATATTTAAAAACATGTCCTTTTGCTCTCACTGTGCCTCACCCACTTTCTCCGGATTTGCGATACATCCTGCGATCGCGCTAGCTGCCGCAACTTCGGGCGATGCCAGATAGATGAGAGATTCCGTATGTCCCATACGTCCCACGAAATTACGGTTTGTCGTAGACACACATTTTTCTCCCGCCGCCATGACGCCCATGTGTCCGCCCATACACGGCCCACAACTCGGTGTATTCACTGCGCAGCCTGCATCCACAAAAATATCAAGCAGGCCTTCTTTAATACATTCTTTGTAAATCTTCTGTGTTGCAGGAACGACCATAACACGCACATCTGGATGTACCGTGTGCCCCTTAAGGATCGCCGCTGCTTTTCTCATATCTTCCATACGTCCATTTGTACAAGATCCGATCACAACCTGATCGATCTTAATCGGCTCCATCGCCTCCACCTCGTCGATGGTCTTTGCATTTCCCGGAAGATGCGGGAAGGCAACCGTCGGACGGACTTCTGAGAGATCGACCGTGATAACGTCGTCATATTGCGCATCTTCATCAGCCTCATACACGGTATAGGTTTTTTTTGAATGCTCTTTGATGTAAGCAAGCGTCTTTTCATCTACCGGGAAGATACCGTTCTTCGCGCCAGCCTCGATCGCCATGTTCGCTATTGTAAAACGATCGTCCATAGACAGGTTCGCGATACCATCCCCGGTAAACTCCATAGATTTATACAATGCGCCGTCCACGCCGATTTTTCCAATAATGTGGATGATGATATCCTTACCACTCACGTATTTCCCTGGCTTCCCTGTAAGCACAAATTTGATCGCGCTAGGTACTTTAAACCAAATCTCCCCTGTAGCCATGCCTGTCGCCACGTCCGTTGTCCCCATCCCTGTGGAGAACGCGCCAAGAGCACCATATGTACAAGTATGGGAATCCGCGCCGATGATGCACTCCCCGGCAGTCACAACCCCCGCCTCAGGAAGAATCGCATGCTCCACACCGGATTTTCCCTGTTCAAAATACCATGTCAGTCCCTGTTCCTTCGCATATTCCCGGATCGCTTTTGAATTCTCCGCAGACTTGATATCCTTATTCGGAGTAAAGTGATCCGGCACAAAAATCACCTTGTTCTTATCAAACACCTTGTCCGACATCTGTCTGATGATCGGCAGAGCCATGGGGCCTGTAATATCGTTCGCCATGACTACATCCAGTTTCGCCTCAATGAGCTGACCCGCTTCTACAGAATTAAGTCCTGCATGAGCCGCCAGAATCTTCTGAGTCATTGTCATTCCCATCGGTACCGCCTCCTTATCTCATTCTTCTTTGGGGACGTAGTAAAATCGGATTTTACTACGTTCCCAATCGAAAAGAGCTCTGTCCCTTTTCTTATTTTTTTGCGATATAACCCTTCGCCGTTAACGCCTCCGCACACAGAACCGCCCCGCCTGCTGCTCCTCTGACCGTATTGTGTGACAGGCCGATGAATTTGAAGTCATACATGCTGTCCTCCCGTAAACGTCCGATGGACACACCCATCCCCTTCTCATAGTCAACATCCAGCGTCACCTGAGGACGGTTGTCCTCCTCCAGATACTGGATGAACTGCTTCGGAGCACTAGGAAGCTCTGCCTCCTGCGGGAATCCTTTGAAGCTTGTCAGTTTTTCAATCAGTTGCTCTTTCGCCGGTTTTTTCTCAAAATTGATAAACACAGCGGCTGTGTGGCCATTCAGTACAGGCACACGCACGCACTGGCATGTGATCTTGGGGAGTTCTGCTTTCACAATCTCGCCGTTCTCTATTTTACCAAGAACACGAAGCGGCTCCTGCTCACTCTTTTCTTCCTCCCCGCCGATAAACGGAATGATATTCCCTTCCATCTCAGGCCAGTCTTTAAATGTCTTTCCCGCTCCTGAGATTGCCTGATAAGTCGTCACAACCAGCTCCTTTGGCCCGAACTCTCTCCATGCCGCAAGGCACGGCGCATAGCTCTGGATGGAGCAATTCGGTTTTACAGCGATAAATCCGCGTGTTGTGCCAAGACGTTTTCTCTGATCCACGATCACATCAAAGTGATCTGCATTGATCTCCGGCACGACCATAGGAACGTCCGGGGTCCAGCGGTGCGCGCTGTTGTTTGACACAACCGGGGTCTCGGTCTTTGCATAGGCCTCCTCGATCGCCTTGATCTCTTCTTTGCCCATGTCCACCGCACTGAACACAAAATCAACTGTAGAAGCTACATGCTCTACATCATTTACGTTGAGCACAACCAGCTTCTTTACCCCTTCCGGCATCGGAGTGTCCATCTTCCAGCGGCCCCCTACTGCCTCTTCGTATGTTTTTCCTGCGGAACGCGGGCTTGCCGCCACAGTCACCACCTCGAACCAAGGATGATTCTCAAGCAGGGCAATAAATCTCTGTCCTACCATTCCTGTCGCTCCTAAGATACCTACTCTTAATTTCTGATCCATTTTCTTCTAAACTCCTTCCATATTATCTAGTACTTTTCACTCAGCGGCCAGATATGCTTCCTCCGCCGCAATAACATCTTCCATCGCTGCCCGTCCCGGGGCTCCGATTGTATTTCTCATCTCCACGCATGTCCGCATGCTGATCGCCTCATAAATGTCTTCTTCAAATACTGGCGAAATTGCCTTAAATTCCTCCAAAGACATATCATCTAGTGCAATCTTCTTCTCAAGACAATACAGGACAAGACGGCCTACGATACCATGAGCATCCCGGAAGGGAACCCCGTGATTCACAAGATAGTCCGCCGCATCCGTGGCATTGGTGAATCCATTCTTCGCACTCTCTTCCATCCGGCTCTTATTAAACTTTATAGTTTTTAGCATCCCTGTAAATAATGCCAAACAGCCCTTCGTCGTGTCAACGGCATCAAATACCAGTTCCTTATCCTCCTGCATATCCTTATTGTATGCAAGGGGGATTCCTTTCATCGTAGTGAGAAGCGACATCAGCGCGCCGTATACTCTTCCCGCTTTTCCGCGCACCAGCTCGGCAATATCTGGGTTCTTCTTCTGCGGCATGATGCTGCTGCCCGTACTGTATGCGTCATCGATCTCCACAAAGTTATATTCGTTCGAGTTCCAGATAATCACTTCCTCGGAAAATCTGCTCAGGTGCATCATTACCGTAGACATCGCGGATAAAAGTTCAATCAGATAATCTCTGTCAGAAACCGAATCCATACTGTTGAGCGTCGGCCCATCGAATCCTAGAAGCTCTGCCGTGTACTCCCTGTCCAGAGGGTATGTAGTTCCCGCCAAGGCTCCTGAGCCCAGCGGGCAAAGATTCATCCTTCTATAAATATCTTTCATCCTCTGACGGTCTCTCTTAAACATCTCAAAATATGCACCCATATGATGTGCCAGCGTGATCGGCTGCGCCTTCTGCAGATGAGTAAAGCCCGGCATATAAGTCTCCATATGCTTTTTCATAAGTGTTAAAAGCGTTTCCAGCAACTCTTTTAACAATCTATCCAGCGCAGTGACCTCATCTCTGGTATAAAGCTTCATGTCCAGAGCCACCTGATCGTTTCGGCTCCGGCCAGTGTGCAGCTTCTTGCCCGCGTCTCCGATCCGGTCGATCAGGTTCGCCTCAACAAAGCTGTGAATATCTTCATATTCGTCCGTGATCGTCAAGGTGCCATTGTCCACGTCTCTGCGGATGCTTTCAAGCCCTTCTATAATCTCCTCCTTCTCCTTCTCCGTAAGGATCCCCTGCTTCGCAAGCATCGTTACATGAGCGATGCTCCCACGGATATCCTGCTCATAAAAGCACTTGTCAAAGGAGATAGATGCGTTAAAATTGTAAACTAACTTGTCCGTCTCTTTTGTGAAACGGCCACCCCATAACTGTGCCATTTCCCATCCTCTTTTCTATCCTGCTTCTTGAAATACTGAGAAAATTTCTTTTTCCTCAGCATTTTCCACTTAGTTTATCACACTAAAGTGTGTAATGTCTACTATTAAATGTAAAAGAATCTGCATTTCCTATCCTCAGCGCTGATCACCGGCGCTCTTCCTACCGCCCGCCCGGTCTAATCTTTCTTCCCTCTCCCTCATGGAAAATTCACATCCACAGTAGTCCTGCCGATACAGTCCGTACTCTTTTGAGAGTTCGATGGACCGTTTATATCCGTTTTTCTTTTTGAAATCCGACACCAGATATTCTACGCCGTACTCTTGCCCCACACGCACTCCAATCTCGTTGAGCTTCCGGGCATTCTTCATAGGGCTGATACTCAGAGTAGTAGTAAAATAATCAAAGCCGCCTGCCGCCGCTTGTCTCGCCGCCTCTGTGAGGCGCAGTTCGTAACATTTCACACACCTTGCGCCGCCTTCTTTTAAATGTTCCATACCCTCTGCCACGGCATAGAATTTCTCTTTCTCATATTTCCCCGCCAGAAAGGAAACAGAATACTTAAGATTCATATCATGTATCAGCTTCTGCTGTTCCAAAATCCGCTTTGTGTATTCACTTTCTGGATAGATATTCGGATTATAATAAAAAACTGTAATCTTAAAATACTGCGACAGATACTCTAGCGCATAACTGCTGCACGGCGCGCAGCAGCTATGGATTAGAAGCGTCGGAACCCTCTGCTCCCTCTCCAGATTTTTTAATAGTTTTTCAAGTTCTTTCTGATAATTTACTTTCTGTACATTCATCGCCTATACCTTCTTCTGAAACTGACGCGCGCAGGGAAAACTCTGCTTCCTCACATCCTGCCCGATTATTGTACCACATTTCTCCGATATACTACAACTAGTCTGCTCTGAGTACATGTGCCAATATAACACTGCCATATATATGGAAAACAACATGAACAGTAACGAGGATATTTCATACATTAAATATATATACAACACGGATGGATGTGAGATCATGAACCCGATCCTCGAACTGGATCATATCAATTACTCTTATCATACACTGGGCGGGGAAACAAAAGCCCTGTCTAATATTTCGTTTTCCCTTGACCCCGGAGAGTTCGCCGCAGTGGTCGGCCCCTCCGGATGCGGAAAATCCACCCTGCTCTCCCTGATCGCTGGACTTATGCAGCCGGAGAGTGGGCATATGTCCTTAAACGGGAAACCCCTGACAGAAAACTCATCAAAAATAGGCTACATGCTCCAGCATGACCATCTCTTCGAATGGAGGACCGTACGGCGTAATGTCCTTCTAGGCGCAGAGATCAACCGCTCCCCCACCCCTGATATCAAAAAGCGCGCCGATGATCTTCTAGAACAATATGGCTTACAGCGTTTTTCCAGTTCGAGACCTTCGCAGTTATCTGGAGGCATGAGGCAGAGGGCAGCGCTCATACGGACGCTTTTGTTGGAACCAGAGCTCCTGCTTCTTGACGAACCGTTCTCCGCGCTAGATTACCAGACCCGGCTGACTGTGAGTGATGATATCGGGCAGATCATCCGCCATTCGGGCAAGACCGCTCTTCTTGTGACGCACGACTTGTCCGAAGCGGTCAGCCTCTCCGACCGGGTCATCGTCCTAAGTAAACGTCCGGCGCGTATCTTCCGCATCATCCCTATTACATTTTCCCTTGAAAATGACACCCCTCTGAACCGCAGAAACGCGCCGGAATTCAAAAATTATTTCAACGAGATATGGAAGGAGTTAAACCGCGATGAATAAAATCTCACACGGACAGAAATTATTTCTCTCCAAGGTCAAACGCCACCGCATGATCGTTCTTTTCGCGCGCCTATTGATCCTTATTCTCTTTCTCGCAATATGGGAAGTCTGCGCCAACACGGGCATCATCGACTCTTTTATTTTCAGCAGTCCTTACCGGATCGCACTGTGCTTCTGGGAAATGGTTGAGGACGGCTCCATCTTTCTTCATACTGGCATCACACTCTACGAAACGATCGTAAGCTTTCTGCTAGTCACGGTGCTCAGTATCTTCGCAGCCGTTCTGCTCTGGTGCAGCCGCAAGCTCTCCGAGATACTTGAGCCATATCTGGTGGTCCTAAACAGCCTGCCAAAATCCGCCCTTGCCCCTCTTCTTATCGTCTGGCTGGGCGCCACGCCCACAACAATCATTGTGGCCGGAATGTCGGTGGCTATTTTCGGCAGCATTATGAATCTTTACACTAGTTTCATTACTGTGGACCCGGAAAAGATCAAGCTCATCTATACACTCCACGGTACGCGGAGACACGCCCTGACGAAAGTGGTGCTTCCAAGCTCCATACCCGCGGTCATCAGCAATATGAAAGTCAATATCGGACTGTGTCTGGTCGGGGTCGTGATCGGAGAATTTCTAGCGGCAAGAAATGGGTTGGGATATCTGATCATTTATTCCAGTCAGGTGTTCAAGATGAACTGGCTGCTCATGTCCATCATTCTACTGTGCATCATGGCGATGGTGTTGTATACAGTAATCGGAGCAATCGAGAAATTCTACGTCAAAAAACTATAATTTAACACCTTGCTTTGACACCAGTGCGAACAGAGCAAGGTGTTTTTTAGCAATGTTTATCCGAATTTAGAATTTTATTTGTAACGTATCTCGGAATTTTAATTACCTTGCAGCTCGTTTCCAGTTGGCTTCATCTCACTCACGGGCTGCACCCTATGTATAAATAAGAGGGAGTTCACCCGTGCGAGCACGGTGAACTCCCTCTTATTTATTCATACGCAAGGCTTGAGCCTAGCCTGCAAATTTGCTCCAGTAGCCTTGGATGAAGATGAAGAGTACAATCAGGGGGAGGATGTATGATACGTAGATCCTTGTCCATTTCGGGAATTTGATCCCTTCCCCCGCATTGGCTTCTGCCCGGAAGTTTTTCCATCCCCAGCCGTACCGGCAGGTGCAGAATAGAAGATATACAAGGCTTCCCAGAGGAAGCAGGTTGTTGCTGACGATGAAATCTTCCAGATCCAATATTGCCGTTCCTTCTCCCAGAGGCGCGAATCCGCTGAGTACATTATATCCAAGAACACACGGTATAGACAGCACAATAATTGCAACCAGATTCACAGCCACCGCCTTTTTCCTTGAACACCCAGTCAGATCCATAGCAAAGCAGATGATATTTTCAAACACTGCTATGATTGTAGATGCGGATGCAAAAAACATGCACAAGAAGAAAATGCTTCCCCATATTCTTCCGCCGCTCATGACGTTAAATATGTTCGGCAGTGTGATAAAGATTAGATTTGGTCCGCTGTCCGGATTCACACCAAATGCAAAGCATGCAGGGAAAATGATCAGACCAGAGATCAGCGCCACGCAGGTATCCAGCACTGTCACGCAGATGGCCTCCCCTGTCAGGCTACGCTTTTTGTCAATGTAGCTTCCAAATATTGCCATTGCCCCGATGCCAAGACTCAGTGTGAAGAAAGACTGTCCCATAGCGGCAAACACCACTTCCATCAGTCCCGCATCTTTTACCTTGCCAAAATCCGGCAGGAGATAGAACGACAGCCCCGCTCCCGCTCCCGGCAGGGTCACAGAGCGAACGGCAAGAATGATCATCAGCGCCAGCAGAAGCACCATCATCACCTTCGTGATCTTTTCCACTCCCTTTTGAAATCCCATACAGCAGATTCCGAAGCAAAGCGCCACAACAATGATCATAAACACAGTCATGATCACAGGCTGCCCCATCAGTTTCCCGAACTCATCCGAGATCGCCACCGAATCCATCCCTTCGAATGTTCCCGCAGCCATCTTCACAAGGTATAACAGAAGCCAGCCCCCAATGGTCGTGTAGAACATCATCAAAAGATAGTTTCCCGCCATACCAAACCATTTGTACCAGTGCCATTTCGTTCCCAGCGGCTCCAACCTGTCAAAGGACAGGGCCACACTGCTCTGGGACGCGCGCCCAACGGAGAACTCCATTACCATGATCGGCAGTCCGAGTATCAGTAAAAACACAAGATAAATCAGGACAAACGCCGCCCCTCCATACTGTCCTGTGATATAAGGGAAGCGCCACACATTTCCCAGTCCGATGGCACATCCCGCTGAGATCAGGATGAATCCCAGCCGAGAGCCGAATTTTTCTCTTTGCATCTTCTTTTTCCTCTCTTCCTCTTTTCCTCTTTTCCCATTCCTCCGCATCGGTGCGCAGGACTAAAAAATTATGATCAGTTCTTCTTTACTTTACCTCGATCAGTTCGTATTCCCTGCTCCCGAGTCCGATCTTCTCCGCGTGCTCGAGACATGTCTCCCACTCGCTCTCTGGAGTTGTGTTCACAAAATGATCGTGATGGTCGCAGAATCCTTCTTCATGCACATGTTCATACAGCAGGCTTCCCGGCATAGGCTCCCGCGCATTACACGCGTCCGCGCACGCCTGATCCAAAGCCACCGGATCAAAACTTGCAAACATTCCCACATCCGGAAGGATAGGCGTATCGTTTTCCGAATGACAGTCGCAATAAGGCGATACATCAATGACAAGATTGATGTGAAACGCCGGACGGCCGTCCACAACCGCTTTGGTATACTCCGACATTTTCATATTCAGCTCCTTCACCGCTGATGAATTCTCATTATAAATGGCGTCAAAATTGCATGAGCCAAGACAGCGCCCGCAGCCCACACATTTATCATGATTGATCACCGCCTTCTTCTCCGGGAATGTGATCGCTCCGTGAGCACAGTTCTTGGAACAGGCACGGCATCCCACGCAGAAGGATTGATCTACCGTTGGTTTCCCGCTGTTATGCTGCTCCATCTTTCCGGCACGGCTTCCGCAGCCCATGCCGACATTCTTAATACATCCGCCAAAGCCCGCCATCTCATGCCCTTTAAAATGACTCAGGCTGATAAACACATCCGCGTCCATGACAGCGCGGCCGATCTTTGCCTCTTTCACCATCTCGCCGCCCTCAACCGGCACAGCCACATCATCTGTTCCTTTTAAACCGTCTCCGATAATGATATGGCATCCTGTGGAGAGGATGTTAAAACCGTTTTCATAAGCGGCGCTGATATGCTCTAAAGCGTCCTTCCTCCTGCCCACATACAGTGTGTTACAGTCTGTCAGGAAGGGGCGCCCTCCCAGTTCCTTTACTACATCCGCCACCGCTTTCGCATAGTTCGGGCGTAGGAAGGATAAATTACCTGGCTCGCCGAAATGGATCTTGATGGCTGTCATCTTCTTCTCAAAGTCGATATCACCAATCCCTGCTTTTTTGATCAGTTTTTTGAGCTTGTCCGGCAGGCTTGTGCCCGGAAGAGCTCTCATGTCCGTAAAAAACACCTTCGATTTTTCCATATTTCATCTATTCCTTTTCTATTTTTCTATCTTTATACATTCCCGTCTGCGCATTTTCCTGTCCTTGCTGTCTCCATGCGTTCTGTCTTCCCGACATCTGATGTGCCTGTAGTCCCTTTCGCCACGCAGAATGTAGTCGCCGTTACCGCTGCGGCAAGGTTTCCGAGATCATCTTTCACATCAATCCTGTAGTAACTTGTAGTTCGGCCTGCCTTTACACAGACAGCCTCCGCAATCAATCGCTCCCCCTTTGCAGGAGTAAGGTATGTAATCTCAGAATTTAACGAGACATTTCCCATCTCCTGCCAATTGCCCGCCACTGCAAGGGCAAAATCCGCAAGAGTAAAATAAACGCCGCCCATGACCGCGCCCATGGCATTCCTGTGTCTGTCTTCGATTTTAAGACTGCATTTTGCATAATGGTCCTCCACCTCGTCTATGACCGCGCCGTTCTCCGTAGCGAAACGGTCATTCTGAAACAAACGTTTTGTTTCTTCCGATGGTTGCATAGCATCCGCCTCCTCTAATTATGATTTAAGAAAAGCGCAATCCCTTTAATTCTGGGATTACGCTTCTTTCCATTGCAAAGCCGGAAATCAGACTTGAACTGACGACCCCTTCATTACGAGTGAAGTGCTCTACCGACTGAGCTATTCCGGCTTATGGCTCCTCTCACCGAAGAGCCTTGACTATTATATCTCGTTTCACACAAAATTTCAACTATTTTTTTCCTCCATAGTTTGCGTCATGATTTTCGTGTGATTCCCATTACAATTTTCGTATTCTTCACAGGCTTTTTTCATGTGCACAGTAAGCTGGTTATATGGAATTTCAATCCCCTCTTTATCAAACACCAGCTTGATATCTTCCAGAAGCCGCCATCTTGTATTCCAATATTCCTCTGTGCTGACCCATGCGCGAATCCCAATAACCACAGCGCTCTCACCCAGAGAATCAACGAACACCCTTATTTCTTCATTCTGTATGACCGACGGATCGTGAAGAAGCATACCTTCCACCAGAGATTTTGCCCTCTTCAGATCTGCGTCATATGAGATACCCACCTTCAGGTTCAGCTTGCGCTCCGGTCTCGCCGTTACATTGGTTAGGCTGTTGTTTGTCAGAATGCTGTTCGGTACGACCACCGTCTGATTGTCTACAGTGGCAAGCTTTGTATAAAAGATCTGGATCTCTTTCACCGTGCCTTCAATGTTCTCCTGTGTAACAATTACATAGTCCCCGACTGAAAACGGCTTAAGCAGAAGAATCAGGATGCCTCCCGCAAAGTTAGAAAGGCTTCCTTGAAGGGCAAGGCCAACCGCCACGCCGGCAGAAGCGATAAGCGCCGCTACGGAGGAAGACTCTACCCCGAATTTGGTTGCAATGATGAAGATCAATATCGCGTACAGTCCGAACTTCAGCATTGAGTCAATGAATTGGCTGACCCCTGCATCTGTCCCGGTGCGTTCAAAAGACTTCCTGACAATCTTCCTCAGCCAGTTGATAAGTTTGCTTCCAACAAAGAAAAATATGAGCGCAAAAACTACCTTCAGCCCAAATGCGATAATATCTGGAATATGATCCTCAAAATAGCGGACAACTTGATTAACTTCCTCTGTCGCTTGTGAAGTCACCTCGCTTACAGATTCCTGAACATCTGTCCCCAGCGATTCATCTGTCACATCTGTAATACCTACCGCCATCGCCGGAAATATTTTCCAAACTGCTAAAGAAAAAAAGTTCCCCGTCATACTGTCTCCCTTCTGAATAATATATTTTCAATATATCTTTCCCTTTCCTTCCCTGCTTATTTCAGCGCAAGGAACGCACACAGATTGCCTCTCTTATCTCCCTGAACCCGGTGGGAATAAAGAATCCGGCTGTTGCAGCGGGTGCATACATTAGTCACTGCGATGTGTTCTGGCAGAATCCCTGCTTCTTGGAATACCTCTTCGTTTGTCTTCCACAAGTCGAGCTGGTATTTCCCGTTTCCCTTTTCATAAAAGAGAGACTCCCAGAGCGCTTCGTCAAAAACCTCTTTCACTTTGTCTATCACATCTTGGCTCACCTCATAACAGTCTGAGCAGATGGAAGGTCCCACACAGGCAAGGATGTCCGCCGGGTCCGAGCCAAAACTCTCCGTCATAAGTTCCACTGTCTTTTTCCCGATCTTTCCCACTGTTCCCCTCCAGCCAGAATGGCTTAGGCCGATTGCTTTTCTCACGGGATCCACAAAATAAAGAGGAACGCAGTCCGCATAGGAAGTCACAAGACAGATCCCTCTCACATTTGTAATCAGACCGTCTATATCTGTATAATCCCTGTCTCTGACAATTCCCTTCCCACGGTCTTCCTCTGTGACAACACGTACATTTGTCGTGTGAGTCTGTTTTGACATCACCATATCTTCCACCTGTACGCCGATCGCTTCTCCAATCCGGCGAAAATTCTCCCGCACAGCTTCTGGGTCATCCCCTCTGTCAAAACTTAAGTTCAGGGATTTATAATATCCCCCGCTGACTCCGCCAAGGCAGGTAGAGAATCCATGTTTCACAATCCCTGTGTCCCGCAGCATCGGGTACTCCAGATAAGGCACCTCACCGCCAGCCTCGTCGAAAATATGCTCTCTGTTTTTATAAACCAAGCCTAAATCCATCTGCTCATCCCTCAAACGCATTTTTAATATGTGTCATTTTACCGCCATCTATCCCAATCACATCAAACCGGCAAGGCACATCCTGCATCCTGTGCTCTGTCAGATATTGCATAGCACAACGGAAAATGATCCGCTGTTTTCTGATGTTCACCGCCTCAAGCGGGTTTCCCTTCCCGCTGTCCGCACGGTACTTTACCTCGCAGAACACAAGACAGTCTCCGTCTTTCGCGATCAGATCAATCTCCCCTGCCCGGCATCTATAATTGTATTCTAGCACAATATAGCCGAACTGTTCCAGATAATATCCAGCCGCCTGCTCATAATCTGCGCCAACCTGTCTGTGATTTTTCCTCATAGCCGAGCTCCTCCTAAGCGGTATTAAATAATATTTTTGATAAATGACTGTCTGTGTATGGGGGAAGGCCCCAGCCGGCGGATAGCGGCGATATGCTCCTGCGAACCGTAACCCTTATGCTGCGCGAAACCATATCCATGCAAGATCTCATCATACTGCACCATGAGCCGGTCTCTTGTTACTTTGGCGATAATGCTCGCCGCAGCGATGGATACACTTTTTGCATCCCCTTTGATAATCGGTACCTGAAGAATATCAACCTCTGGTATGGTGACCGCGTCATTTAACAGGATATCCGGCCGCACATGAAGTTTTGATATAGCTTCTCTCATAGCCTCGTATGTAGCCTGAAGAACATTGATCTTGTCAATCCGAGCCGGGGACGCCATCCCGACTCCCACAGCAACCGCTTTCTCCATAATCTCATCATAGAGTGCTTCCCTCTTTACCGGGGAAAGTTTTTTGGAATCGTTAAGATACAGGATCTCGCAGTCCTTAGGCAGTATCACTGCTCCTGCAACCACCGGTCCTGCAAGGGGTCCCCTTCCAGCCTCGTCTATCCCGCATATAAAGCGGCAATCTGCATATTTCCTCTCGAAACTTTTCATAACCAAAAGGCGCTCCCTCTCTACCCGGAGCGCCTCTTCTTTTTTACGGTACCCGTCGAGTAGCCTGCGGACCCCCACCCGCTCATCAGACGCATACTCCTCAAACATCGCCTTTCTCCGCGATGAGTCTGCCTGTTCAAATTCCCGTTTTATCTCTGCGATACTTTTACTCATGTTTTATCACCCCAAAATCACTTAAAGGCCAGATTCTTACCCAAGCGCGGCCGAGAATCTCATTTCTGTGGATCACTCCCACGCTCACTGTACGGCTGTCCTGACTGTTGTTTCGGTTATCTCCCAGCACAAAATATTCATCCTCCCCGAGAGTAACCGGTTCAGCCGCAATCCCCGGCTTCTCCATGATCTCATTCCCATAATGCTCATCAAGCTGTATTCCGTTTATGTATACATAACCATCCACAATCTGTACGGTCTCACCCGGCAGTCCGATGATACGCTTGATATAATAAGTATTCTCCTCTAAACGATAAGGAAATACAACAATATCATAACGCTCCGGATCTCTGAAACGGTAGGAAATCTTATCCACAATGAGATGATCCCCGTCAGAGAGCGTCGTTTCCATAGACTCCCCGCTGACCTGAGTCCTCTGTCCCACGAAAGTGACCACCAGATAAGTCGCCGCCACAACCACAGCGATCATAGCAAGCCAAGCTAGCAGCTCTTTTATTATGCCTTTCATGAAATGCCCCTTCCTATGTCTGTCATTTTACGGTCTTTCCAGCGTAATGCGGCCCAGTCTCCCGCTTCGGAAATCATCCAGCAAGATCGCAGCCGCCTTCCCGGTGTCAAGCTCGCTGCCACGGACAAGACAATGCCTGCTCTCGGCAATATCCCGCAGGCACCCATATATGTCTTCCACGGCCAAAATATCGTACTTCTCTTCTAGCACGCCCGGATAAACACTCTTCATAAATTTTACAAGCTCTGCCGCCAGCTCCTCCGTTTGGAGTATCTCATCCTTAATAGAGCCGATAAACGCCAGTTTCAGACCTACCTCCTGATCCTCAAACTTCGGCCAGAGAATCCCCGGTGTATCCAAAAGCTCCACATTCTTATTGAGCCGGATCCACTGTTTTCCCTTTGTCACTCCCGGTTTATTTCCAGTCTTTGCGCACGCTTTTCCAGCCAGTGCATTGATAAACGTAGACTTTCCTACATTGGGGATGCCTGCGACCATCGCGCGGACAGGACGGTTTAAGATGCCTCGTTTTCTGTCTCTCTCTGTCTTTTCCCTGCATGCCTCCTGAATAACAGACTGGATGGATTTGATCCCTCCGCCCTTTTTCGAATTGACTTTTACCGCAGAATATCCCTTCTCTTTAAAATAACTGATCCACTCATCATTGAGCGCGTCCTCTGCCAGATCCGCCTTATTCAGCAGAATGAGCCGCGCCTTGTTTTTCCCAAGTTCGTCGATATCCGGATTCCTGCTGCTAAGAGGGATCCTCGCATCCACCAATTCAATGATCAGATCGATCAGTTTAATATTTTCCTGCATCATCCGGCGTGCCTTTGTCATATGCCCCGGATACCATTGAAAATGCATTTTGTTCCTCCCTATTCTCAGATAAATCCCATATCTTCCCACGGCCCGGCGATAAACCACGCCTTTCCGTAAATATCGTCCTCCTTGATATTTCCCACGCCGGGAACACGGCTGTCATCGCTGGCAGTATGGTTGTCACCTATGACAAAATATTCATCGGCTGACAGTTCCACCGGCTCTTCTGCCAGCCCTGCGTATGCGATGTCAGACGCACTTACGTCTTTCGTCAGTTCTTCCCCGTCGATCAGAATCTTTCCTTCTTTGATCTGCACAGTTTCCCCTGGCAGTCCCACAATCCTCTTTACGGAATAATGCGTGTCCCCGCTCTGAGAAAAGACAATAATATCCCCTCTTGACGGTTTTACAAACCGGTAAACAAGACGGTTGACAAGAGTCACGTCCCCGTTTCTAAGAGCCGGCGCCATAGAATCTCCCGCCACGCTCACCCGCTGGCCAAACGCAGCCACCAGAAACACAGCCGCCATACAGACAATCAAGATCTCCACACTCCACAAAACCAAACTTTTTATCCCTGTAGGGCTGTATAGCTTCTCCTTTGCAAAGTGCAGCTTTTCACTTTTATCTTCAAACCGCAGCCCTCTGCGGGCAGCTCTGCTCTTTTGCGCGCGCAGTCCGGTCGATGATCTCCTGCGCTTTTTCCGAAAATCCAACCCCCGCATCTTTCCTCCTCCAAAGGACTTTCTTATAGAAGAATAAAAGGGACAATACACAGCTCTGTAATTGTCCCTCTCATAGTTACTATTTTACTAATTCTTTTACCTTTGCAGCCTTGCCGACACGTTTTCTCAAGTAGTTCAGTTTCGCCCTTCTTACTTTACCTCTGCGGACAACCTCTACCTTTTCAACATGCGGAGAGTGAAGCGGCCATGTCTTCTCAACACCGATTCCATTGGATGTCTTTCTCACAGTGAAAGTCTCTCTTGCGCCGCCGCCCTGTCTCTTGAGGACTGTTCCCTCAAAGACCTGAATTCTCTCGCGGTTTCCCTCTTTAATCTTAGCGTATACCTTTACTGTATCACCAACATTAAATTTCGGTGCCTGCTCTTTTAACTGCTCAGCTTCGATCTTCTTAATGATCTCGTTCATTTTGTGTGACCTCCTTCATATTTGACGTTCTTAACACATTTTGTGCCAGAGGACCATCGCTCTTCTTTTCACAACTGTTGTAGTTTACCATACTTCTATAGAATTTGCAAGGATTTTTTCATTTTTGCAAGTAGCAGATGAATAAAACCTTCACTCTTGATGTCTGGATATTTTATCATCCAGATAATCTTTAAGCCATTGCTTTTCCTTTTCTGTCAGTTCACATTTCTCAAACAGATCCGATCGTCTCTCATATGTCCTGATAATAGACTGCTCTCTGCGCCACTTCTCAATATTGGCATGATGTCCGGACAGAAGCACCGATGGAACTTTCTTCCCATGCCATTCCTCTGGTCTGGAATACTGCGGATATTCCAGAAGATTGTCTTGAAAGGACTCAAACTCCGCAGACACGTCATTGTGAAGCACACCGGGAACAAGACGGGAGAGGGCGTCCACCATAACCATGGCAGGGAGCTCTCCCCCCGTAAGCACATAGTCTCCAATGGACACATAGTCTGTCACGATCTCCTCCAGAACACGCTCATCGATCCCTTCATAATGACCGCAGAGCAGGATCAGGTCTTCCTCCTGAGACAGTTCTTCTGCCATCTTCTGGTCAAACACATTCCCCTGCGGAGAAAGATAGACCACGCGGGGCTTTTCCCCTTGCTTCCGAATTCTCTCCGCCACGGCCTCATACGCAAGGTATACCGGTTCTGCCTGCATGAGCATCCCTGCCCCTCCGCCGTAGGGATAATCATCCACACTTTGATGCTTATTGAAAGCGTAATCCCGGATATTCACCGCTTCAATGGAGAGCAGCCCCGCATTTACCGCTCTGCCGATAATACTCGTATTCAGCCCGTTCATAACCATGTCGGGAAATAATGTAAGTATATGAAAATTCATGTTGTATTCTCCTTTTGCAAGAGGTGGCCGTATTTTGTGGCAAAACCGTTCTCCTGCTTTATATCAGCCCGTCCATCAAATGGATCTTCATCTTTCTGCCCTCGATATCCACGTCAAGAATACATTGTTTGATCGCCGGAATGAGGACTTCGCCATGCCTGTCTGAATCAATGATATACACTTCGTTTGCGCCGGTTTCCATGACATCCTTCAAGACACCCAACCTTCCCTCTTCCGTAAATACTTCCATACCGATGAGATCTGCAATATAATACTCGTCTTTCCCGAGAGCCACCGCGTCCTCTCTCGGAACAAGCAGGCTCTTCCCCTTATATATCTCAATATCATTTATATTGTCAATACCCTTGAACTTTACAATCACAAACTGCTTGAAAAACTTCACAGACTGAACCTCTAATTCAAGCTGTTCCTTTCCTGTGTCCAAAAGTACTTTTTTCAGTTTTTTAAACCGGGCTGCATCGTCCGTTGTCGGAAACACCTTCACTTCGCCCCGTATCCCATGTGTGGAAGAGATCACTCCCACCTGAAGAAACTGTTCCATGTCTCTGATCCCTTTCATGAAAAAGAAAGGGGCAGATCCTCCTGCCCCTTTATGGTTTTTCCTTCCAGTTCAGCTCGCGCGAGTATGCAAGCATCCTATCGTGCATGACTGAACTGCCGCTATACGATATCGACAACCACTCTTTTGTCTTCTTTTGCCGCAGCCGCCTTCACAACGGAACGAATCGCTTTCGCGATGCGGCCCTGTTTGCCGATGACCTTCCCCATGTCGCCGTCTGCGACATGAAGTTCAAGCACTGTAGTCCTTCCCTCTTTTTTCTCATTCACTGAGACTTCATCTGGATGATCCACCAGCGCCTTTGCAATTACTTCAACTAATTCTTTCATTTACGCGCACCTCCGCGGAAATATCTTATTTCTCGATTCCTGCGATCTTGAAGATCTTTCCTACAACCTCTGTCGGCTGTGCACCGTTGTTCAACCATTTTTTAGCCGCTTCCTCGTCAACTTTGATTGCGCTCGGCTCACAATTCGGATCGTATGTTCCGATCTCCTCAATGAATCTTCCGTCTCTTGGGGATCTTGAATCAGCTACCACAATTCTATAAAAAGGAGCTTTCTTCTGTCCCATTCTTCTTAATCTGATCTTTACTGCCATTTTTGTCACCTCTGTTTTTAATTTTTTCTTGGTTCTCTTACCGCCAAAGCAGACGAAAGTCCGCTGCCTTTAGCATAATCTATGTGTCAAAAGGGAAGTCTGAACTTGCCCTTCTTGCCACCTCTGCCGCCCATCATTCCCGGAAGTTTCTTCATCATCTTCCGCGATTCATTGAACTGCTTTACCATCCGGTTCACCTCGGCGATATCCACGCCTGCGCCTCTTGCGATACGGTGTTTTCTAGATGGATTCAAAAGATCCGGGTTCTGTCTCTCTTCCGGGGTCATAGAATGGATCATTGCCTCCATTCTTGCCATCCGTTTTTCATTTTCCTCAGAATCCAAATCCGGCATCTTTCCTCTGGTGCCAAGTCCTCCCATTCCGGGAAGCATACTCATGATTCCGGACAGACCGCCCATCTTGCGCATCTGCTCCATACTCACCAGATAGTCGTCAAAGTCAAACTGAGCTTTTTTCATCTTATCAGCCATCTGCATGGCCTTCTCCTCGTCCAGTTCAGCGCCCGCTTTTTCAATCAGGCTTAAGACGTCTCCCATTCCAAGGATACGGGACGCCATTCTATCTGGATAGAACTGCTCTAAGTCAGACAGCTTTTCCCCCATGCCGACATAGAGGATCGGCCTTCCTGTCACCGCCTTAATAGACAGCGCCGCACCGCCTCTCGTATCACCGTCCAGCTTCGTGACGATAACTCCGTCGATGCCGATCTTTTCGTTAAACGATCCTGCGACGTTCACTGCATCCTGTCCCGTCATAGCATCTACCACGAGGATCGTCTGGTGCACCTCCACCGCGTCTTTGATTTCCTGAAGTTCTGCCATCATATCCTCATCAATGTGCAGCCTTCCCGCTGTGTCGAGAATCACAAGGTTATTGCCATTCTTTTCTGCATGTTTAAGCGCGGCCTTCGCAATGTCCGCAGGGCGAGCCTTATCTCCCATGGAGAACACTTCCACCCCCTGCTTTTCACCGTTTATCTGCAATTGTTTAATAGCCGCAGGGCGGTATACATCACACGCCACTAACAGCGGCTTCTTTCCCTTTAGCTTGAACTTTCCCGCCAGCTTTGCCGTGGTAGTTGTCTTACCGGCACCTTGAAGGCCAGCCATCATGATAACAGTCACAGCGCTGCCCGGCTGGAGCTTAATCTCTGTCGTCTCGGAACCCATCAGCTTTATCAGCTCTTCATTTACGATCTTAATGACCATCTGCCCGGGATTCAGCCCGTTCATTACGTCCTGACCAACTGCGCGTTCCTGAACATCCTTGATAAAGCCTTTCACAACCTTAAAGTTCACGTCCGCTTCAAGAAGGGCCATCCGGACTTCCCGCAGCGCGGTTTTTACGTCGTCCTCCGTAAGTCTTCCCTTGCTACGCAGGTTCCTGAATACATTTTGAAGTTTCTCCGTTAAGCTGTCAAATGCCATTCTATAACTCCTCAATGATCGTGGCTGATATGCCGCGGATCTCTTTTATGATCTCTTCCGGGTCCTGATCCTTCTCTTCCCATCTCTGAAGAATTCTGTCAATCTCACCGACCTTCTCCTTCACCGCAAGGAAACGCGCCACGAGATGAAGCTTCGCCTCATATCCCTCCAGCGCCTTCTGACACCGTCTGACAAGGTCATGCACCCCCTGACGGCTGATGCCCTCACCTTCCGCGATCTCACTCAGAGAAAGGTCGTCAAGGACAAACTGCTCGTAGATCTCCTTCTGGTGAGGAGTAAGCAATTCCCCGTAAAAATCATACAATAATGCCTGCTCTAAAATCTTATCCATTGCTGTCACCTTTGCTATCATACACGAACCCAACCAAGGTGTCAAGTATTTTTTCTTTACAGTTCAGTCATGCACCAGCTGCGAATACAGATTGTGCTTGCACAAATCTGTAAGCGGATGTGTGCATGTACGGAGCGCATGCTTATGAGTAAAACAGTGGCGCAGCCACAGTTAGCACGGAGTGCGGTTTTACGAATGGCGCTCCCTGAACTGTAAAATCTCTACTCAGTCATGCACCAGCTGCGAACACAGATTGTGCTTGCACAAATCTGTGAGCGGATGTGTGCATGTACGGAGCACATGCTTATGAGTAAAACAGTGGCGCAGCCACAGTTAGCACGGAGTGCGGTTTTACGAATGGCGCTCTACACCTTCATCAGCCTCTCCACATTGAGCATCCCCCATCCTGCTTCCGTCCCCGGAATCTTCACACAGGATTCCCGTAGTTTCAGCTTCACTTCTACATTTGTCATGTCCGGATACTTTGACAGCAGACATGCGACTGCCCCGGAAACAATCGGCGTCGCCATGGATGTGCCTGTCTTCATCGTATAAGGATGCTCTCCCGGACGCCCGTATTTCCCGTTGCAGCTTATAATCCCCGTCCCCGGGGCAAATACGTCCGGCTTTACCACACATTCTTTCGTCGGTCCCCGCCCGGAATAATTCATATTCTTCCTTCTTCTCTGTACAGGCGGAAGTTCCGAGTCAGGCACTCCTACGGTAATCACCTTGCGGCTGCTGCCGGGCACTGCCACCGTTCCTTCTCCCGGCCCGTAATTCCCAGCGGACACAACCACTACAAGCCCGCTGTCCCACAATCTTTCTACAGCGTTTAAGAAAAGCTGCTTCTGGCCTTCCGCAAGATCAGGCTGCGTCCCCACCGAAATATTCACGATCCTCACTCCGTACCTGTCTTTCTCCTCCAGTACCCACTCTATCCCCTTAAGCACATTATTCACATTCCCATTTCCTTCGCGGTCCAGCACTTTTCCGATCAGCAGGTTGGCACGAGGCGCCATCCCCGCATACAACCCGCCTGATATTTCCCCTCCTCCTGCCAGAATTCCCGCAACATGCGTCCCATGTCCACTGTCATCATGACACTGCGTGCAGCCTCCTGTAAAATCTTTAAATCCAACAATGCGTCCTTCCAGATCAGGATGACGCGAGATTCCCGTATCCAACACCGCCGCGCAGATTCCTTCCCCCAAATATCTACTCTCTATTATATTGTCATGGCCGTAGCCGACTGCCTGTTTTACCCATCTCATAATAAATCCCTTTTTTAATCAGAATATTCTTAAATTCCGCTTTTGGTCCGTAAGGAACACTTCCCCAGCCTCTGCATACTATAGAACTGTAAACAATAACCTAATTGGAGGATTTAACATGAGTGATTTAACTGCTACAAACTGCGGATGTGGATGCGACAACGGAAACGGCATGTCTTCCTGCCTGTGGATCATCCTGCTTCTTATCTGCTGCGGCGGATGCGGAAACACATTTAGCGGCAATGGCTGCGGAAACGACAATTGTCTGTGGATTATCCTGCTTCTCTGCTGCTGTGGCGGATTCGGCAACAACGGATGCTGCTAATCGCATCTCAATCAATTCTGACGGCTTAGCCAGCGAGGGCGGGCGTTTATAAAAAACGTCCGCCCTCTTCCTATCAAAGAGAGGATGCGCCCTGCCCGCACATCCTCTCTTTCTTTCATTTTATGGTTTCATCTTATATCTTCTCTTTTGTTCCATTTTATTGTCTTTTCCTCTTTATTGGAAGACTTTCCGTCCTCCTTTTCATCCAGACGGTTTTTGAGCATACAATCCTCATCAATCTCATACACTGCGTTCCCGTCAATGATCAGTTTTCTTGACATAGTCTTTTCATTCCTTTCTCTTTGTTCCTTATTATTTTATGAGCCGTGCCCCAAAAAGCTACGGAACCATCTCGTCCCACGGTTCACAACTCTTATTTACAGCGTTTCCATGTTTCATAATTATATCCGCAGACGCATATATATTTACAACGCTATGTGCAGGAGCGCTTATGGATAACAATTCTCCCGTGCCTATGACACCTTTTGACGAACTTGTCACATCCCCAGAGCTTCAGATCATGAAGCTTATGATTCCTTTTGCTCCTGCCCGCGGACGGCGTACGCTGGCGGCATGTGTAAAATTTATGGAACTAAGGGAAACACTCCGCATTTTCGGCAACAGATACGGAGACATCCGCGCGCAGATGTTTGAGGAGGAAGACCCGCTTACTCCCTTTGATATTTTAAACAGTTTCCGACCTTATCTCGGTCCCCGGGAAGCTTCCGCTCTTGATATGGTTATCAATTTAAAAGAAATGATGTCTGTCATGGAAATGATGCAGAACACTCCATCATCGGAATCGTCGGGGAAGGAGGGGTCATCTTTCAATCCTGCAGATCTCTTAGCTGGGATGCTCTCCCCTGAACAGCAGGAAATGTTCCACATGTACAGCGATATGTTCTTTGCCGGATCAGCGGAACATACCCCAGAGAATCCTGCTGCCTCAGAGGAATATACTTCCAGCGCCCAAAAGGAAAAAGACACGAATATGAATACAGAAAATGAATATGAATACAACACCCGGAAAGGAGATGATTCAGATGGAAGAATGGATGAACAATCCAGCGATAAAGAACTTAGATCCGGCGAAGCTGGAACTAATTAAGATGGCGGCCGCGCGGACGAAGGGCAAATCCGGAAGAGAACTTGCCCCAATCATGCTGGCTCTTATCTCAGGAGCAAACAAACAGGGAATCCGCTTTTCCCCCGATGAGGTTACGCTGATACTGGAAATACTAAAACAAGGAAAAAGTAAAGAAGAACAAGAACAGATAGATCGCACAGTAAAGATGACAAGTTCGCTGTTTAAAAACCATACGAAATAACTAGCCAGTTTAAGATGAAAAACGGAGGGAACTTTCCGGCTCCCTCCGTACAGTCATGATTTATTCCATTTTCTTTCCCTGCCCCTGCTTCATCCTTGCTTTCGCTTCCTCTACGGTTTCGCCGTCTTTCGTAAGATAACGGTCAACAAAAGCATCCTCGATTTTCGTATAACCGCCGACAACTGTATCTTCAATTTTCGTATAATTGCCAACAACAGTATCCTCAATTTTTTTATAAGCGCCGACTGCCTTCTCGGCAATTTTTTCATTTGCCTTTACTAGTTTTGATTTTGCCATAATTCATCCTCCTTTCTTGTTGAACTCATTGTCACAGATATGCCAAGTATCAAGACAAACAAGCAGACAACCGCTCCAGCTGTAGCGTTCATGAAATGGTTCTGTCCAGCGTCCACCGGGTCAAAAGATACAAGCATGGAACGCTGTAAGGTGAATACAGAAGCAGCCACTTCCGCATAGCTGATGCTTCGGATTGTCTTAAGCAGCGGAGAGGAATTTCTGCGTTGTTTCACAGCCTTAACAACAGCCATGGTGATTTTGCAAAATGTGTAAGCCGCAATCGTTATCATAATGATTTCGCCATATCTGACAGCGATATTCTGCGATAAACTGATATAGATAATTGCCGCGAGCACAAGGCTCAATGCCGACAGCAATACCCCGGACAGTCTCATTACAAATGTTTCCATCCTGTCACAGGATGACTGCTTGTTTTTATATTCACACAAAACAGCAGAAAAGCGCATAACGGCTAAAATTCCATAGTAAGCGCACATCGCAGTAAACCAAAGCGACAGGTTCATAATGCCGAGCACACAATGATACAGAGCGTAGAGCAGATTGATCACAAATGAAACGGCGGCAGACAGAACGATACGATAGCGCTGATCCGAAACAATCCTTTCTCCTATTTTTGTGCCTGTAAAAGGTGACAGGGCGGTCTGCTTTAACTTCAATCCTTAATCCCCTTTGTCACCGGGATCAGGCAGAGTAGAATCACAATCCCCACAAGACCGATCGCGATACCCATAACCATTTTCCCCCAGACCATGCTAAAACACATTCCAACACCCAGTGCCAAGGCGCCCACAACGCCGATAACAACCGTAAGGACAAGTTTTCCCGAAATGCGGATCGGAGCCTTATGTTCCATCTTTCTCCACACGATCAGTGTTATAAGCCCAAGTGCCAAACCTACACAACCGAAGACAATCCCCGGCTTAAAAGTGCCCCACTCCGGGATAAGCGCCATGCACATGCCAAGGGCAAATAATACCATGCTGACCGTTCCCAATACCATTGCTGCAAAACTGCTTTTTTTCATTTTAAAACACCTCCAAAACCATTAAAACAACAGTTGTTGTTTTATTACAAGTCAAGTATAATGACATTAGAAAACAAAAACAATCATCAATTTGCCAACAAGTATTGGGATAAAGGAGAAATTTATGAATACACCTAATAACAAACGAAAAAGAGAGTCCATGGAACGCATTGAAAAGGTTTTCGTCGAACTGCTTCAGGCAAAAACCTTAGCTGAAATCAGCGTATCCGATATATGTAAAAAAGCCGGGCTAAACCGCACGACCTTTTACGCAAATTATCCCGATATATATGGATTAGCCGATAGAATACGGGACAGACTGGAAAACGATGTATCCGACCTGTATAAACAAGAAATCACACAAGGTTTCAATAGCAATGACTATTTGAAATTATTTCGCCACATTAAAGATAATCAGATTTTCTATAAGACATATTTCAAACTCGGATACGACAATAACTATAAAATCTTTGCTTATGATCTGGAGCTTGCACGGGAGCATTTTCAGAACAAGTTTATAGAGTACCACATGGAATTTTTCAAAAGCGGTATTACGCAGATCATAAAAATGTGGCTGGAAAATGACTGTCGCGAAAGTCCTGAGGATATGTTTGAAATCTTAAAAAGTGAGTATCAGGGCCGGGTATAAGCCAAAAATCTCCGTCTCTTGCCTACATCCCAAACTCTTTGGCATAGGTGACTTTGCCTCTGACAGGCTTTGCGTCCTCCCGAAGCTTAACCGCCATAAAATTGCAGGAGGGTATGCCGCCCGGAACTTCGATGCCAAACTGCTCCGCAGGCACATACCCGGTTTGGGGATAATACGTCTCGCTTCCCAGCACTAACGAATATTGATATCCCAGCCTTTTGGCGATTTTATGTCCTTCCATGATTAGGGCTTTCCCGATCCCTCTCCTTTGATACTGAGGCTTCACCGATAAAGGAGCCAGAACAAGCACCTCATCATTTCCCACTTTTGCCTTTGTGAACAGGATATGCCCCGCAACCACTCCGTCCGATACAGCGACCAAAGATAATTCCGGAATAAACGAATTTCCTTTTCTCAAAGCAACGACTAAATCCTGCTCATTTCCGTCCGCATGTTCTGCTGACGCGAATGCTTCTGCGATCAGTTCATATACCTCTTTGTAATCCTCAGGCGTCTCCTGCCTGATAATGATCTGCATCTTTGCTTCTTTCTCCATGAATCAAAAGCCTTCCTCTCTGCGTCTAATCCTCATCTTGCGCCGTTTTTCCCCGGCTTCCCACTCTGCCTTTTCCGACTCTGTCTCAATGATGAGCCGTGGAACCTTCTTAGGCTTATCATTTTCATCCAGCGCTACCATCGTAAAATATGCCCTATTGATCGGATGGCGCCTCCCATCCTCCAAATGCTCCACATAAGTATCTACCCGCACTTCCAGAGAAGTTTTCCCCACATAGGTCACTTTTCCGACAATAACAACCATCTCTCCCTGATATGCCCCGTGCATAAAATGCAGGTTATCCACGGAAGCAGTAATAATGTTTGACCTTGTATGCCGTTTTGCCACCATGCCCGCCACCTCGTCGAGCCACTGCATGAGCATGCCGCCGAACAGCCTGCCCGCCGCGTTCATATGATTAGGCCGCACCGTATGCACGGTCTCTACGATTGAGTCTGATACTTTTCTTTCCTCTATTGAATTCATATTTTTACTCCATTTCCATACCGCCCCATTCAACGACGGTAAAATCTTCCTGTTCTTAACAGCAGTATAACATAAAAACTCGAAATCTGCTTCTGCTTCTGTTACAATTATAAACGGAATATATGCTGCAGTTATATCCAAAATATATCCAAGCTAAGCATTTTCAAATCTGACAATTACGATCCGGGAGAAATATTATGCAGAATATAAAACTCACTCTTCAATACGACGGAACCCGTTATCAAGGATGGCAACGCCCGCAAAAGGATGGCTATGAAAAGACAGTCTCTTATAAAATTCTCTCTGTTCTCCAAAAAATGACCGGAGAGGACATCCTTCTCCACGCTGCAGCAAAGACAGAGCCGGGCGTCCACGCCCTCTCGCAGACTGTCAGTTTTCTCACCGGGTCAGCACTTTCGCCAGAGCAGTTTTGCACAAACCTGAACCGCTATCTGCCTCAGGATATCGCTGTCCTTGAAGCAGAGCCGGCGCCTGAGCGCTTCCGCGCGGATTTGAACGCAAAGAGCCGCACTTACGAATACCGTGTCTGCACGTCCAAAGTATATGACATATTCTCCGCGTCCTATACGGCTCACTTTCCCTTTTCTCTCGATCAGGATGCTATGGAAAAAGCCGCGGGTCTTCTCAAGGGCAGACACAACTTTAACGGTTTTTGCGGCGTCCGCAGAAAAAAAGGAACAGAAAAAAATCTGCTCAATATCCAGTTTAATAATGTGAAAGAAGAGATGAGAAAAAATATATTCCCCGGTTCCGGTAACACTGAAGTCTTTGTCATCTCCCTGACCGCAGATGACTTCCTCTATCAGATGCCTCTGCGCATCGTCAGCGTACTACTGGAGATTGGAACACGCAAACGCCGGGCAGACGACATCACACGGATTTTTTCCGGGGAGGAGGCATCTGCCGTTTCCTGTGAGGCGAAAGGACTGCTGCTTCGTTCTATTCAATATTGACAGCAGCCTGGCCACACTGTACGCACATTTTTCTCCACAAAAATATCTCTGCTCTTACAGAAACAACCCTGCCACATGATATGCAATAAAACTTATGACCCACGCCGTCGCAAGCTGGAAGCAGATGATCCCCGCCGTGATCTTCCTGCTTCCCACCTCCCGGTGAATCGTCGCGATGGTCGCAGTGCAGGGCACATACAGCAGGCAGAATACCATGAGCGCGTAAGCATTTGCCGGACCGAATCCCATTGTCCCCAGCACAGTTACAAAACTGTCCATCCCATGGGATGTAGTAATATTCTGAATGCCGAAAAGAACACTACAGCTTGATACCACCACTTCTTTCGCCGCAATCCCTGCAATGAGCGCCACTACGATCTGCCAGTAGCCCAGCCCCAAAGGCCGGAAAAATGGCACGATTGCTTTTCCTATAATAGAGCCGAAGCTCTCGCCAATCTCTGTCACATATCCCGTTGGGCCAAGATTTAAAAGCAGCCACATCACAATAGATGCAAGGAAAATAACAGTTCCTGCTTTCGTCAGATAATCCTTCACTTTTTCCCATACGTACACTGCGATCGTCCTTGCATTAGGAGCCTTGTACTCAGGCAGTTCGATAAGCAACGCATGTTCTGCCTTGCTTCCATCAATCTTGGATAGGATAAACGCCACCATAATTGCTACTACAATACCGAGCAAATACATGGAATAGCAGACGAACATCGCGTGTTTCCCAAAGAACATTGAGGAAAACAGCACATAAATGGGAAGTCTCGCGCTGCACGACATAAATGGTGTTACAAGGATCGTCTTTAACCTGTCTCTTCTGTATTCCAGCGCGCGGGAAGCCATAACCGCAGGGACTGAACACCCGAATCCTAAGAGCATGGGGAGAAACGCCCTTCCCGAGAGCCCCAGATGGCCCATAATATCATCCATCACATACGCTACCCTTGCCATATAACCGCTATCCTCAAGAAATGCAAGTGCAAGAAAAAGAATAAAGATGTTTGGCAGAAATGTCAAGATCCCTCCCACACCGGAAATAATTCCATCCACGATAAGAGAATTGAGCACAGGCGATATCCCCACTGCTTCAAGGCCACCTCCCACCGTCCCGGTCAGCCACTCAAGTCCTGTCTCAAAATACCCTTTCAGCCAATCCCCCACGGTAAACGTCAGAAAAAACACAAAAGCCATAACCCCGAGAAATATTGGAAGTCCCAGCCATTTCCCCGTCATAAACTGATCCGCTTTCTCCGTTCTTTCTGCTTTGGCATTTTTGTTTACAAGCGTCTCCTCGATTACTTCTTCTATAAAATCATATTTTTCATTGATAATGTCCTTCTCATAACTGCGGTCCGCGATCCCTGTCAGATCCACCGGGTATTTATCCAGAACTGCCTTGTCCTGTTCTAGTGCCTTGATTGCATGCCAGCGCGGATTTTCCATGTCGGGATATTCTCTGTGGAACAATTCCATAATCCCGTCAATCTTATCTTCAATCTCATCACTGTACACCATCGCATACTCACTGTGATGATTGTGCGGATGCCCCGTCGTCTCCGAATGATGGTGGATAAACGGTCCCTGATTCGCATATTCATTGTGATGAGCTACGGCATGCATCAGGATCTCCAAACCGCTCTTCTTCCTTGCGGACACAGGGATGGCCGGGATACCAAGCATCTCCGGCAGACGGTGCAGGTCAATCTCCATACCCCGCTCCTCTACAATATCCATCATATTAAGCGCCAGCACTACCGGCTTTCCAAGCTCAATGAGCTGTAAGGTCAGATAAAGGTTGCGCTCCAGACAAGACGCGTCTGCTACGTCTACAATCACATCCACCTCATTGCTCATAATACATTCTCTCGAAACCTTCTCCTCCATCGTATAGGACGTAAGGCTGTATATGCCGGGCAGATCAATCAGCTTAAACTCCTGCCCCTTATATGTAAATTTCCCTTCTTTCTTTTCCACGGTAACGCCGGGCCAATTGGCTACTTTTAAGTTCGCTCCTGTATAGGCATTGAACAAAGTCGTCTTTCCACAGTTGGGATTGCCAATGAACCCGACGTTTATCACTTCTTTGCTCATTCCTGTGCCTCCCTTACCAAAATATTTTCAGCGATACGTCTTCCAAGAGCAAAACGGGTCCCCCGGAAACGGACCGTCATCGCTCCTTTTTTATCATTGTTTAAAACAGTAATTTTTGCTCCGTCCGTAAGCCCAAGAGCCTCCAGCCTGCGCTCCAGATTTAGTTCAATCCTGATCTTCTCTACCACATAAGTGTGATGATTCTTTCCCTCTTTCAGCTTCATAACGCCTCTTCCCTCATACATTCTTCTGTAAACATGTCCATTGACGCCTATGTCTTTTTGCATATAGACATTCTTATATTCTTATATGAAAAATCAGCGCTGTGGGGGAAAAATATAATTCCGCGCACAGCGCTCTTGATAATTTTTCTCAACTGCTATTATATACTCATAAAGAAAAGAAGTCAATTTATTCGTCGGTTAGGGACAGGGTAAAACGTGATTGGGGACGTAGTAAAATTCGATTTTACTACGTCCCCAATCGCGTTTATCTTGTCTCCCATTTTTGATAAATCGCTTCTAGAGCTTCTACTACGCCGTCGATTCCAAGAAGGCTCGTATTAAACATCATTGCATTTGACTCGATGCCTCCCCACTCTCTTCCCGTACGCGCTTCGTAATAGAGCTTCCTGTCACGATCCATCTTCTTTACTTTATCAGCCGCCTGTCTCTCCTCCAGCTTATAGAGTTTCATGATACGCCGGATCCGGTCATCCTTATACGCATATATGAAAGTATTAACGCAATTGGAATAATCTCCCAATATGTAATCCGCGCATCGCCCGACAAAGATTCCCGGCCCACGCTCCGCAAGTTTACGAATAATCGCCGACTGTCTCTCAAATACTCTGTCGCTTAGAGGCTTCCCTGACTCCTCACCGCTCATAAACGCAGTGTAGTCGCCTGTGCTTACCACATATGCGGAAAGGAAACGTCCGAGGATGGTCTCATCTACTTTTGTGGCATCTTCATTGCTGATGCGCAGTTCCTGTGCCGCCATGCGAATCAGATTGTGGTCATAGAGCGGGATGTCAAGTCGCTCTGACAGTTGGTTCCCTACTTCATGTCCCCCACTACCAAACTGCCTGCCTATTGTGATTATCGTGTGCTGCATCATATCTGTCACTCCTCTCTGCGGACCGCTGTATTTTTCCGGCTGCTGCAAAAACGGCAGCCTGTTCCCTCAACGTATTCCCCGCGCTGATCTTATTATATAGTATACCATTTATCGGTTATAATTTGAACAGATAATTCTGCATTTTTATTATAATATTCTATTTTTTATCACCTGAATTAACAATTGTATAATAATTTCTCGATGTCACCATATAAACGACCACATAGAAGAAGGCAAATATCAGATAACATCCTATCGTCACGTTTATTAAGAACTTGACCGTTCCTCCTGTCGCCATCAGCCCCAGTATCTTTGATATAAGGGGGAACGCAAACCCTAAATGAAGTCCTGCTACTAAAAGCGGAAGGAAAAATACCGTAAGCACCTGTGAATTGATGCTCTTCTTCACTTCCCTGCGGGTCATACCGACTTTCATCAGAATGCCGAATCGCCCCTGATCCTCATATCCCTCGGATATCTGTTTGTAGTAGATGATAAGCACTGTACCGAAGAGGAACACTGCCCCAAGAAGCATACCTAGGAAGAACAACCCGCCGTACAACGCTATGATGTCGCCTCTACCCTGAGCCCGCGACTCCACCATAATACTTGCCTGCTCCTGTGACTCTGTCGAAATCTGCGCGATACGATCGTAAAGGTCATTGTATATCTCAATCTGCATATCCTCGTCACACCCCAGATCAAAATCATAGTATTGGGACATGAGCGGCACATACCCTTCATTATTTTTCTCCGTTAGTTCAATTTCGTACTGATAAGCCTTGTCAATGACAGATGTGTCTCTTACCACTACAAAAAGTGTTCCTAGAAGATCTACCGTCGCCTCTCCCAGATTAACTGGGCTAGACTTCAGGCGTTCCGCCTTCCATGTACCGAAGTGCTCCATACTGAGGGTGTCTCCGTCATAGTTCATGTTATAGGGATAGTACAGAACTTCGCCCTCTGTCAATTCCCTGTTCGCTCCTGTAAGACGGTTATAATCCTCCAGCGGGATCATGTTCACACTGACCGCTTTTCCATAATCCCAGTCTCCCGATGCTTCCAGCCCATAGACGTCGAGCAGTATCTCCTCCCCCGACTGCATGGCGGAAACCGTATAGGAGCGGTACTGTTCAGCATTTTGCGGGATCTGTCCGTACTCTGCAAGTACTTCGTCCACTGCGCTGATATAGAGATTCATGTCGCCGCTGTCAAACATCGTCCCGCCTCCTGCACTGATCTGTACAGAAATGTCATGAGGATACCGCGCGGCAATAGCATTCTCATTCTGGGCATACAGGCATACCGTGGAAGATATGGTCACCAGCATCATGGTAGACAGGATACAGATGGATGCAAGCCCCGCCCCGTTTCGTTTCATCCTGTATACCATGGATGAAAGCGATACGAAATGATTCGTCTTATAGTAATACTTCTTATTCTTCTGAAGAACCCTGCACAGAGCCACAGAACCCGCGATGAATAAGAGGTAGGTCGCCACGATGACCATGATGACCGCGATGAGAAATGTCATCATGGCTGTCATGGGATCTTCAATCGATACTGCAAGGTAATAAGCCACAGCCATGACCGCCAGACCAATAAGAGCCAGCACCCAGTTGGTCTTGGGCGGCCTTTCACCGATACTTTCACTTCGCAGCAGTTCTACTGGGCGGAGCCTTAAAATGGCATAAAGCATCCTCATCATAATCAGCAGGAAAATGAGCACAAATAACACTACCGTATATAGAACCGGAGCCACCTCCACATGAATGTCAAACCCAATGTCCCCGCCCAGCATCTTCATAGCTGCCATTTCCGCCAGCTTTGAGAAAAGAATGCCCAGCACAAGCCCAGCTACAATGGAGACTGACGACATAATCAAGTTTTCACAGACAAGCAGCTTGATCAAACTGCGCTTCCCCATACCAAGAATATTATAAAGTCCGAATTCTTTCTGCCTCCTCCGGATGAGAAATGAGTTTGTGTAATACAAAAATATAAGTGAAAAGATGGCGATTACAGACACGCCGAGCCCAATAACCATCTGCACCGTTTCCCCGCCGTAAACCTTTTGAAAGTCAGCGCCCACAGCAAGATAACATACAATGTAAAACATCATGACCATACAGATGCAGGTCAAAATATACGGTAAATAGAGTTTTCGGTTCTTTGACATGCCGTCCTTTGCTAGTTTGAGATAAAAACTGCCCCTCATCGACTCTCACCACCTGTCGCCAGCATTGTCAGCGTGTCGGAGATCTTCTGGTAGAGCTGCTCATCCGACATGCCGCCCCTGTAAATCTGATGGAACACCTCACCATCACGTATAAACAAAACTCTCCCTGCGCGGCTTGCCGCCTTTACGGAATGGGTCACCATAAAGATAGTCTGCCCTTTCTTGTTGATCTTGGCAAACAGCGAGAGAAGCTCATCCGTCGAGCGGGAATCCAGCGCCCCCGTAGGCTCATCTGCCATAATCAGCCTTGGACCGGTGATTAACGCCCGGGCAACGGCAGCCCTCTGCTTCTGCCCTCCTGATATTTCGTAAGGATATTTATCTAGAAGAGCCGCAATCCCCAGTTCTTTTGCAATTGGATTGACCATCCCCGCCATTTTCTTGTGAGACATTCCTTTGAGCACAAGCGGAAGAAGAATATTATCTCTTACATTGAAGGTGTCCAGAAGATTGAATTCCTGAAACACGAACCCCAAATTGTCCCGGCGAAACTCTGAAATGTCTTTATCCTTTATCTCTGAGAGCGGTTTCCCATCCAGATACACTTCTCCTTCCGTCGGTTTATCCAACGCCGCCATGATATTGAGAAGCGTCGTCTTTCCCGAACCACTCTCTCCCATGATCGCTACATACTCCCCTTCTTCCACGGAAAAATTCACGCAGGACAACGCCTGCACCTGATTGCCGCCGAAACGGGGCCTGTATATTTTCTTCAGATTTTTCACTTCCAAAACTGCCATGTTTTCCTCTCCTTTACTAATATGGTCCGGCGCTTTTTACGGCATACCTTTGAACTATGCCAAGTATAGCAAAGACAGCCGGAATGCTGACATCGAATCCTGTGACATTCCGGCTGCCCCATGTGACAATATTGTAATATCAGTTCAGCCATACATCAAACGCGAACGCAGGCCATGCTCGCATAAGACTGCGAGCGGGAAGATATATGGGCCGAGTGCCTGCCAATGAATAAAACAGTGGTGGCAGCCACAGTTAGCGCATAAGCGCGGTTTTACGAATGGCGCTCGCTCAACTGTGACGCAGCTACTCCGCCACAAAGGGATAGTTCTCCAAATCAATGGTGAACCTGCTCCCCTTTCCCGGTTCAGACTGCACCGTTAGTTTATGTCCCAGTTTGTCCGCAGCCATCCTGCACAGATACAGCCCGATCCCAGTGGATTTCTTATCCAGCCTTCCATTGTACCCTGTGTATCCTTTCTCAAAAATACGGGGCATGTCTTCCGGCGATATGCCGATGCCCGTATCCGTGATGGACAAACATTTTCTGTCGTCCACTGTGATTGTTACAGCCCCCTCTGGCGTATACTTGACCGCATTGGAAAGAATCTGCTCAATCATAAAGGCCAGCCATTTTTCATCTGTGATCACGCGGATATCCGTTCCTTCATAGACAAGGCGGATCTTACGCCGGATAAACTGTCCTGCATATTTGCGCACAGCTTTTCTCACGATGCCATCCAGCGCATACTCCTGTATGACCAGATCTGATGCGCCTTCGCCCAGACGTATGTAGGACAACGCCATTTCCGCATACTGCTCCACCCGAAACAGCTCTGCTGACAGTTCCCGGTTCTCCAGCGTATCTTCCTGTTGAAGCAATACCTTCATCACAGCGATGGGCGCTTTGATCTGATGCACCCATGTGGCATAATAATCGTCCATATCCCTGCGGGCAGCCTCCCATTCTCCTTTCTCTGCGCGGTATACCGATTCTATGCGTGCAATCAGCGACTGGTAATCCTCCTCTTCGAGTGTTTCTGCAGACGGAAGCGCGTCTGTAATATCCGAAATCGCCCCTTTTTCTATAAAAATATGATCCAATTCCCTATGTTTCTTCCCGAAGCGGATAAATCCCAGCACCAGCAAGACAATGCCAATCATGCCTGAGATAAGAAGGGGATACCACACTGCTTTTAATGTGATTCCGTACAAGGCAAACACTACTGCAAATACAATGCTGCTTAACACGATCCAGAGACATACATGCCTGTGATCATATACATATGTGAATACTGGTTTCATCCTCCCACGTCCTGCCTTTCCATCTTCTCAGTGAGAACCGGCCGTACACACGCCCGGTTCAGTCCTTTTATCCTTATGCGCAGAAATTTAGCCTCCAAAAGCATTATCTCTGCTGTATGATATACCCTTCGCCCACCTTTGTCGTAATAAAACCCGTAAGCCCCGCTTTCTCCAGCTTCTTTCTTAGGCGGGCAATATTGACAGTCAGAGTATTTTCCTCAATATAATCATCCGTCTCCCAGAGCCTTGTCATCAAAGTGTCTCTGCTCACAAGCCGCCCCTTGTTCTCCATCAGCGTCTGGAGAATGCGGAATTCATTTTTCGTCAAGTCAATCTTTTCCCCATTATATGTCAGTGTCGTATCGTTCAAATTCAGGATCGCCCCGCAGTGCTCCAGCACCGGGATCTTCCCCATCAAATCATAGGTTCTCCTCAGAACTGCCTGAACCTTTGCGGTCAGAACACTTAGGTCAAACGGCTTCGCCACAAAATCATCCCCGCCCATATTCACCGCCATGATGATATTCATATTATCCGAAGCCGACGAGATAAAAACAACCGGGACATTCGAGATCCTGCGTATCTCACTGCACCAGTGATATCCATTATAAAATGGAAGCGTAATATCCATAAGAACCAGATGCGGGTCATATTCCGTAAAAGAGGCAAGCACATTCTGAAAATCCTGAACGCACTGTGCCTCATTGCCCCACATTGTCATTTCTTTCTGTATCGCCTGCGCCATCGGCAAGTCGTCCTCCACGATGAGTATTTTATACATGCCTTATCCCTCCGATAGTCTGTCATATATCTTTTTTATCGCAAAGATGGGAGACTGTCAACTGAAACAGCGAAATACTATATCCTTTCCTTATTTTTAATTCCTGATTCTCTCTAGCACCTCCCTGATATCGCTGTCGATACAGATTGAACGGGTGGCAATCTCCTTCGGGCAGGCTGCTTCCCAGCAGTTGACACACGCATACACTGCCCTTGGATTCTGATATGTCATCTGCCAAAACGGATATTTAATGATCCCCGGGGTATTATATCCCACTCCCAGCTCCAGAAACAAGATCTGCCCGCTGATTCTTGTCCGCAGAAAATTCTCATAGCGCGCGGCCGCCTGATGCCAGCCTGCATCCTCCACAAACTTATCATCGGAGCGGAGATTCATCGTAAGCGGTTTCCCACAATGTGGGCACATGGGCACAAGTTCCGGCGGGATGCGCATATCCTTTTGCTCCGCCATCATCCTGCGCACTGCGTCTTCATTTTCAAAGGTTTCCTGACAGCATGGTTCAGAGCACTGGAACAGACCGTAATCCCCCTGCGTATAGAATAGGCGCTTCTTGTCAAAACCCGCCTTTTGAAAGCAGTGATCCACATTCGTGGTAATGACAAAATAATCTTTGTCTTTTATAATTTTCAGCAGATCCGCATAGGTGGATTTAGGCGGGTCGGCATAGCGGTTAAAGTAAATATATCTGCTCCAGTATGCCCAATGTTCTTCCAGCGTTTCATAAGGATAAAAACCGCCGGAATACATATCATGAAAACCATACTTTTTCTCAAAGTCACCAAAAAGACTGTGAAAACGCTCCCCTGTATAAACAAACCCCGCCGCGGTAGACAAACCAGCCCCCGCGCCGATTACAACAGTGTCAGCAGTTTCTATCTCCTTTTTCAGTCTGGCGGCTTGCCCGGAGTAATCCCCCGTAAATAATGTAACCGGTTCTCTTAAAAACATGAAAAATCACCTCTATTTTGCTTTTCATCTTTCACTTTACACCACAGCTGTCCCTTCAACCGCAGCGCCGCTGAACTCGCAGGAACTTAGCTGTTCTTCCGGCAGGTAGCAGGTACGGCGTTCCTTTTTTACAAGCTCTCTTACTAATTCCGTCGCAGGATTTCGGAGCAGTTCGCCCGGCTCCGCAAACTGTTCGATCCTCCCACCATCCATAACGAGAACTTTTGTACCAAGCTTTAGCGCTTCGGAAATATCATGGGTAACAAACAGCACTGTAATGCCTGTCTGCTCATAAATCCGCTTTAGCTCTGTCTGAAGCTGTCCCCGCGTGATCTCGTCCACAGCGCCGAAGGGTTCATCCATCAGAAGAATATCCGGTGACGCCGCCAGAGCGCGGGCAATGCCAACTCTTTGCTGTTGTCCGCCCGAAAGTTCGGATGGATAGCGGTGCTTCATATCTTCAGGAAGCCCGATAATTTCCATCCATTTGGATACGGCGGCTTTCGTTTTTTCTTTATCGCGCTTGTTCAAAAGGTTCGGAACATACGAAATATTTTGTTCCACTGTCATATGGGGGAACAGCATGCTTCCCTGAATGGCATAGCCGATATTCCGCCGTAGCTGTGTCTGATCTTTGTCTCGGATATTCTCGCCGTCCACAAAGATATCCCCTGAGTCCGGCAGGATTAACCCGTTCACCATTTTAAGGGCAGTTGTCTTTCCACAGCCTGATGAACCGATAATCGTTACAAATTCACCCTTTCCCACAAAGAGGTTAAATCCCTCCATAATAACCTTATCGCCGTATGCTTTTTTAATATTTCTAAATTCAATCGCTGTTTTCATTTTGTTCCACCTCACTGTAAAAGATCGTGACTGCGGAGAAAATCTTCCGCCACACCTCTTGGTTCCTTATTTTTTGTCTCAACGGAATAATTCATCGCCGCCATATCGCTGTCGGTAATTAGTCCGTTCAGCTTTTCAAATATTACCTCCAGCTCCGGGTGTTTCTCAAGTACTTCTGCGCGAATCACATTCCCGCAGATATAGGAGGGATAAAACTGTTTGTCATCTTCAAGAACAACCACATCGGAAGCTGAGAGCTGTCCGTCTGTTGTAAAAATTACCATGACGTCGATCTTTCCCTGATTGATCGCCTGATATTTCAGCCCGATATCCATATCCATTGTTTGTCCGAAATTCAATCCATAAGTCTCACAAAGAGCGTCATAACCATCCTCTCGTTCAAAGAAATCATATTCCGCGCCAAAAGTGAGGCTGTCTGCCACATCTTGCAGATCTGAATAGGTTTCCAAGTTATATTTCTCTGCAATTTCACGACGGACAACTAATCCGTACGTGTTGTTAAAGCCGTACATTCCAACCCATTTCATATCAAATTGCGCGCTGTATTCATCCTCCAAGGTGCCGAACAAATCCTCCGTATACAGACCGTTGTGCTTGAGCACCATATTCCAGCCCGTACCAGTGTATTCGGGATACAGATCAAACTCTCCGCTCTCCATCCCGGGCTGGATATTCGACGTCCCGCCGCCGACGCCCTGCGTCAGCTCCACATTCAGATTTGTATTCTGTTCAATGAGGATATCCAGCATTTCACCGAGAATATATTGCTCCGTCATAGGTTTTGTAGCAATATGCAGAGTATCCTTTTGCTGTGTGTTCATAAACACGCCGCCCGCGATGCTCAGGCAGAGGACAACGGCAATAACCGCCATAATTTTATTAGTCTTCTTTGCTTTCACACTGTGTCTGCCCATCCGTTTCTCAATAAATCCAAGCGCTAGATCCATCACAAGCGCAAGAAGCGCAATCATTAGGCTGCCCGCCATGGTCATTGACGCGTTGTTCGTAGTGATGCCCCGGTAAATTGCAACGCCCAGACCACCTGCGCCGATGAAGGAAGCAATACCTGCAAGGGCAATCGTCATGGTCACCATATTGCGCATCCCTGACATAATCACAGGCATGGCGAGAGGAAGTTTGAT
Organism: Candidatus Mediterraneibacter pullicola; assembly: GCA_019117065.1. GTDB lineage: Bacteria > Bacillota > Clostridia > Lachnospirales > Lachnospiraceae > Mediterraneibacter > Mediterraneibacter pullicola. The sequence continues at coordinate 45,012 of DXAK01000003.1, forward strand.
TTTAAACAGAATTTGCGTTTTTGTGCTTCCCATACCCTTTGCTGCCTCCAAAATGGCAGGGTCTACATTGGCAATCCCTGTATGCGTGTTCCGCACCATGGGGAGCAGCGCGTAAATTGTCAGCGCAATGACCGCAGTCACATTGCCCACGCCAGAGAAGGGAATTAGAAAACCTAGCATGGAAATGGACGGTATCGTATACAGAAAATTGATTACGCCCAAAGCTGGTTTTGCAGTTTTTTGAAATTCGCTAATCAGGATTCCCACAAGCCCTCCAAGCAGGATGGCAATGAAAATGGAAACCAGCGATATTCCCAAATGCTCCAATAATAACTCTAAGAAAAAACTCTTTCTGTCAGCAAAAACAGACCACATATCTCTTATCATGTCCGCACACTCCTTATTCTTTATCATCTTTCTCAAAACTTGGCCGCTGGATACGGCTTTGTTCCACTTCTCTTTGCACGCCTCTTGCATATCTGATTTCAGGATAACCGAATCCGATGATCATACCGATGTAGTGATGATCCGGAATATCCAGCATTGCTCTGATATCAGGCATCCGCTCCAGCACCCCCAGAGGGAATGTAAGCATCACGGCCCCAAGCCCGCGAGAGGCACAGAGCAATTCGAAATATGTCCCGGCAATCAACACATCCTGAACAGGTTCCCCTTGTCCCAGCGGCGCGTGAGGAATCAAAATGTGCGGTGCCCCGCAGAACAGCATATCGGCACGAACCGTCTTCTCCCACCGCTTCATATCCCCGTACGCCTCCCTTTCGAAACCTTTCGGATAAACGCCCTGCACCGCCAGCTCCTCCATCCGGGAGTACGCAAGCCTTCGGAACCGTTTCATCTGTTCTTTATCGTCAATCAATGTAAATTCCACCTGTTGCTTATTGCCGCCGTTCGGCGCGCTTGCCAGCTGCTTTAACATGCCGTTTATGATGGCGGCGTCAACATTTTTATCCTTATACCTTCTGCAGGAATGTCTGTTAGCGATCAGCGAATCCATCACCGGCGCAGTTGTTGCACAGTCGGCAACGGGCAGGCTGTTCTCCGGTTCGTGCCCAAAAATGGAAATAGCGCCCGTCGGACAGACCGCAAGACAATGTTCACATTTCCAGCATCCGTTCCACCCGAATTCTTTGAAATCCACAATTTCAGCCTTTTTTGAATGATTCAAAAAAAGCACTCCTCCGGGGCAGACCTTTACGCATTTCCCGCAGGCCACACATTTATCTGTGTCAACAATAAAATTTGCCTTGTTCATAACCGCTACCTCCGTCCCTCATTCTGACATCATTGTAGCCGTTGTTTATCTTCCTTACAAGTACGCACCTTTTTATAACCTATGTTACCTTTGTGTGACTTTTGTGTTATTTCAGGTGTCGCAGGGCAAAAAATTTTTAAAGTTTTTTGAAGATACGGCATACCTCACTTGATTCTACCGGGTATCCTGCATTATAATCGTGATGTAATATCGGAATATGAACGAATAAAAATCCGGGAGGTATTAAATATGCTGACAAAAGAAGAAATGCCTGCCTGTCCTGTGGCGACGACTGTACAGCTGATCGGAAGCAAATGGAAACTTCTGATTATAAGAAATCTGCTTGTCCGCCCGTGGCGTTTTAATGAGCTTAGGAAAGATTTAGAGGGAATCAGCCAAAAAGTGCTGACCGATTCCCTTCGCTCCATGGAGGAGGACGGAATCGTCACCCGGACCGTTTATCCGGAAGTTCCGCCCAGAGTGGAATATTCTTTGAGCGAGCTAGGAGAATCTATGCGCCCCGTTATCAAGGCGATGGAACAGTGGGGAATTGACTATAAAACACAGAACAGTTAAGTAAAACCATCTTTCTTATACATACAATCACAGATTTTTCTGACATGAGCAAAGAAGTTCCCGGAGATGTTATCCTATGAGCAATTCTTCGAAGTAAACAGAATGCTTTTGCGATAGGACACACCCCGGGAACACATGTTATCTATATTTTTATCTCTTCACACCGCATCCGGGTCAATCACTCTCTGAATATGGATCGCAAGAAATCCAATCTCCTCCCGCGCCACTTCCTTTTTCAGTGCCTGCCCCATAAAACGGCACACATCTTCAGCCGCCTTCCCTGTCTCAGGATAGTTGCTGAATATAAAATCATTAAAGTCTGCTTTCGTGGATTCTCCGTTCCGCGTCCGCGCCACCATATAATACAGATGACTCATCAGTCTCGTATAGGCCAGTGAATCCTCCTCAAACTTCTGTCCGAAGGCATTCTCTATCATACGGATCCCTTCATTGATGATGCGTGTTGTGTCAAGAGTCTGGAATACCTGCTCATCAGACAGTCCCGCATGGATATGGATCGTGATAAATCCCACCTCGTCGTCCGATATCTCGTATCCCATCATCTCACGGATAATGTCTCTCCCGCGCAGCGCCACGGTATACTCTTTTGAGAAAAGGACCCGGATATCGGGAGTAAACGGATTTGGTATCTGCCGGTTTTCCTCCGCCCGCTTCACCGCAAGAGCAATGTGGTCTGCCATAGGAAGAAGAATATCCCTGTTCATATTTTGAAACACTTTTTCTGCTTCCTCGATGATCCTCCCCGCCGCTTCGATGAATACGGGCTGGATTCCATTGACCGCTTTGAGGGCGGACTGATCCTTTTTCCGCGTAACAAGGGAATATACTCTTGCCCCGGGAAGGCAGTCTATCTGCTGGGTCGGACGTTTACCGAATCCCACGCCGTTTCCCAGCAGTATCATCTCCTTCCCTGTCTCACTGTGATAGACTAGTATTCCATTATTGTTCAATACCTTTATCACCCGATACATTCCCCTATACTCCTTCTGCCTTTGGTCTATCTCGCAGCATTTTCTATCCTTTCAGGATGTCGCACATTTCCCATTAGTTGAAAGAAATGATCTCCGCCACTTCGTCCAACTTATCTGCATTGCCGGCTTTTGTCAGACGGATTTCCTCACCTTCCTGAAGGCTTGTAAATACGACGATACACTCGTCTGACTTGGCATGCTCTTTAATATATTGTATATCAAACTCTATGAGCTTGTCACCCTTTTTCACACGGTCACCATCTTTCACAAATGCCTCAAATCCCTCTCCGTTTAAGTTTACAGTGTCAACTCCGATATGGATCAGGTATTCTGTTCCATCGTCACTCATCAGGCCCACCGCATGCTTTGATGGGAACACAAAAGATACCGTTGCGTCCTCCGGAGCATAAGCCATGCCTTCCTCCGGGCGGATAATATATCCGTCACCCATCATTTTCCCTGCAAATGCTTCATCACAAGCTTCTGTGATAGACGCCGCCTCACCCCTGACCGGGCTTGTAAGGATCTTTTTCACAGTTCCCGTGCCTATGTTTCCCTTTTCTGCATCAGAGTTATCTTCGGAAACAGCCCCTCCTGCGTCAATCGCCTCCTGTCCGGCGGCCACAGAAGCATCCGGGATATACTCCTCGTCCGGAGCCGTCTCAAGGTAATCCTCAAGTTCTGATTTAATCACTGACACGGACGGTCCGTATATAACTTGAATACCCTGTCCTTTTCTCAGGATGCCCGAAGGGGAAGTTGCCTTTAAGATGTCTTCATTTACCAGTTCGGGCTTCACAACTGTGCAGCGCAGCCTTGTGGCACAGCAATCCACATCCGAGATGTTTTTCTTTCCGCCAAGCCCCTGCGTGATCAGAAGACTTCTTTCATTTGCAGCGCTGCCTGTCTGCGTGCCTGCCTCCTCCGTGCTTTGTTTCGCCTGATAGTCTGCTTTTGTAAATAGTTTCGTCTCAGCGTCGTCATCCTCACGTCCCGGCGTCTTTAAGTTAAACTTCTTGATTAGGAAAGTGAAAATCGCATAATACAGAATGAAATAAATAATACCAACCGGGATGATCAAAAGCCAACTGGTTTTCTCATTGCCCTGCAAGATACCGAAAAGAAACAGATCCAGAAGGCCGCCAGAGAATGTTAGTCCTACCGCAATATTCAAAATATGAGCGATCATGTATGCTGCCCCTGCCAGCACTACCTGTACCACGAACAACATCGGCGCCACGAACAGAAACGAGAATTCGATCGGTTCTGTAATACCTGTCAGCATACATGCCAGCGCAGCGGAGAGCAGAAGGCCGCCCGCCTGTTTCTTCTTCTCAGGTTTTGCGCAGCGGTACATGGCTAATGCCGCGCCTGGAAGTCCGAAGATCATGAAAATGAACTCTCCCGAGAAATATCTTGTGGCGTCTGCACTAAAATGTACGGTACTGGGATCTGCAAGCTGCGCAAAGAAAATATTCTGTCCGCCCTGTATAAGCTGCCCTGCCACTTCCATGGATCCGCCGACCGCTGTCTGCCAGAAGGGAAGGTAGAATACGTGATGCAGTCCAAACGGGATAAGCGCACGTTTAATAATACCAAAGATCAGCGTTCCCACATATCCTGTCCCTGTTACCAGACCGCCCAATGCATAGATGCCGTCCTGAACGAAGGGCCACAGGAAATACATCAGAATTCCCACGCCCACGTATGTAATCGTGGAGATAATCGGTACAAATCTTGACCCTCCAAAAAATGACAGCGCATTCGGGAGCTGTATCTTGTAAAATTTATTGTGGAGAGCTGCCACTCCAAGCCCGACTATGATACCGCCAAACACACCCATCTGCAGCGTCTGGATTCCGCAGATCGAAGAAATTGTTCCTCCAAGCACATTCTCCGCAATGGTCCCATCCCCAAGGATATCCCCCTGAAGCACGAGCATCGCATTGATGGATATATGCATAACAAAAAAGGAAATCATTGCCGCCAGAGCAGCCACTTCTTTTTCTTTTTTTGCCATTCCAATGGCAACTCCCACCGCAAAAATGAGCGGCAGATTATCAAAAATAACGCTTCCTGCCTTGCTCATGACCGTAAGCAGTGCGTGAAGTATAGTACCTTCCCCGAGAATGGATTGAAGTCCGTATGTCTCGATCATGGTCGCATTGGTAAACGAGCTTCCGATACCGAGCAAAAGCCCTGCCACCGGGAGAATCGCAATGGGGAGCATGAAGCTTCGCCCTACTCTTTGCAATACTCCAAAAATCTTGTCTTTCATCTGTTTTCCTCCTTGTCTTCCTCTGCAAGACCGTGTCCCCGCCGTGCCGCGCACCTCGCCTCCGCTTTGCTTCGCCTCGGTCGCGGGCTTCCGCTTCCCTCCGGCTCTACGCCGTGCTGCGCACCTCGTCTCCGCTTTGCTTCGCCTCGGTCGCGGGCTTCCGCTTCCCTTCGGCTCTACGCCGTGCTGCGCACCTCGTCTCCGCTTTGCTTCGCCTCGGTCGCGGGCTTCCGCTTCCCTTCGGCTTTACGCCGTGCCGCGCACCTCGTCTTCGCTTTGCTTCGCCTCGGTCGCGGGCTTCCGCTTCCCTTCGGCTTTACGCCGTGCCGCGCACCTCGTCTTCGCTTTGCTTCGCCTCGGTCGCGGGCTTCCGCCCTATATCCGCACCAGACAGCAAACTGACGAGCAAACTCGCCGTTTGTTGTTTGGTGCGGATGCACGGCTTGATGCTTACGCGCAAAAAAAGCATAAACTTATCCTCTCTGGCATGTATTGTAATTTACATGTGAAGGATAGTTTATGCCTGCCTAACAGTAACACACTATCTTGCATATTTAATTTCCTTGTCCAGTATAAACGGATTCCTGCGAAATAGTCAATTCAGAAATATCACCTAAATTTCAGTAAAAAATTTGTGCATTATCTACAGTATGTTAGTCTGAAACAGCCTAATCTAATATCTTCATCGCCATATCACCGTCACCGTTCAGGGAAAACCCAACCTTCTCGTAGAATCCTGCCATCAGTTCCCTGTACTGGTCGGGCCCGGTATAACCCAGCGGAGCCAGCTTGTATCCCAGCGGAGCTGTGATCAGTGTAACTCCTTTTTTCTGCAGCTGATCGATAATCTCATTCATGCACACTGTCCCATAGCCCTTCCCCCTCAGACCGAAATCTGTAAGATAGAACTCTACAATATCTGCCCTTGTCTTTGTCTCCAGCAGATACTCCATATGAAATACGGAAAGCCCCTTTTCATACACATCTACCGTGCGCGGAAGGTACTGAAACTCTAATATATGGGCGCTCTTATCTTTGAGATCTACCGCCCGGAAATATTCTTTTCTAATGTATACTGGTATTGACATACTCTTTTCTTCCTGATTCTTTTAGCCTTTGCGATCTGCTCCGGCAGCCGGGCATTGCCCTCTCCACTTCAGCGGTCTACGCATCTGTCTTTTGCATGTTCTGTCTTTCAATCTTAAGCTGTACATTGACCCCAAACGGATTGATAACCACGCCTTTTGTGTTCTCAGCGAGCATCCCGGGAATCTGACCGGCGGTTACAACCGCTGTCTTGATCTTCTGACCCCGGCTGAACCGCTGTACTTCCAACATATCGGTAAATACCGGCTGATACATGGTTCCATCTTTCTGCTTAAGCAGAGGAATCTGACCGTCCTCCTGCACAACCATGAGAAATGTGCCTTTCCTGTAATGCGCCAGCATTTCTTCCTGAAGTTCCTCTAGCCCTTCCGTAGGCTGCGGCGACACTTGACGCCACATTTCCTGCACAAAATAAATCGCCGTCAGATGCAGGGCCGGATTTTCCACCAGCTTCTGACCATTCGGAAACTTATCAGGCATCTTTCTTGTAACTAACTCAGAAAGCTGTACGCTGGTCTGGGTGTCTGTCCCGTAATTGACTGCCAGACAGTTCACCCCCATTGTATAAAGACTCGTATAGAAAGGCAAAAGCTGTTTATCCTCCATCTTTGCCACCGCCGTGGCATACTTTTCTTCTGAAAGATGTTTTGCTTTTTCCTTTGCATCCTCTTCCCTGTAATATAAGAACACCTCATCGTCATATGTCTCCCCGTCACAACAAACAAACGGAAGCTTTGTTGCACTGGATATAATTACATAGAGTTCCCCGGGGTTACGGAGCGCCGCAAGGGTCTCCTGTTTTGTCACTGTTGTATTATTGTGGCTCATTTTCGTATCTTTCCTTTCTCGTTCCTGTTGGTTATTGTATCATAATTTTCTCACCAGTTCCAATAAATACGGAACAAATATAATACATCCGATGATCACAGACACGATCGCAGAAAAGAGCACTGCTCCCGCCGCTGTATCTTTTGCGATCTTCGCAAGAGGTTTTTTCTCCTCTGTCACAAGATCAACCACAGCCTCTACCGCCGTATTTACAAGTTCCAGAGACACCACAAGCGCAAAGAGAAGCAGGCAGATGCACCACTCTGCCGCCGTAATGTGAAACAGGGTTCCCGCCAGTGTCACGGCGATGACTGCCAGACAATGAATCTTCATATTCCTCTCTTTTTGAATCCCTGTCCATATCCCTTCAAAGGCATATCCAAAACATTTTGTCAACGGATTTTTCTTTCCTTTTTTCATGATGATCTCTACTTTCGCTGTTTATCTTAATATCGGTATCAGGGAAGCGTCGCTGCCTTCATAAGCAGTCCACCCTATTTTCTTGAAAACAAATGCTTGATAAATACATACATCACAATCAGGAACGCCAGCATATACCCAAATGCTCCGATCGCTGGAATCCCTAAAATCTTCGGTGTCATATCTGTAGTGCATATGATACTGGAGCTGATCAAAAGCGCCATGACCCAGAGACCCATAACGATATTCCTAACCAGACGGCGCAGAAGCTGTGCCAGATCGTCTGTAACCTGAAGATCAAGATTAACCTTTGCCTGCCCCTTTAGATATCCGCTCATCATATCAGATATCATAGATGGGATATCCAGAGCCTTGCGGAAAGATTTGAGCACACTTTTTCCACTGCTTTTCAGCTCCTTTTTTAAGTCAAGATTGCGGAAAAACTGTCCTGATACATGTGCCGTGGCGATCTCCACCATATTGATGTCCGGAGCAATGTCGGCCAGCACCCCTTCCATGTGGGTCAATCCTCTCGCCAGCATGGTCAGCCCGTGAGGCATTTTGATCTTATTATTCTTCATTACATCCATAAGGTCTGTCATGACTTCTGCCACGTTCATGCTGCCCATATCCACATTTCCGTACTTCATAAGAAGTCCGTCAATATCCTCATACAGTTTTCTCTGATCTGGGCGTTCCTTGAACTCTCCAATGCCCAGCACCGCCTGCTGAATCAAACCCACATCACCTAGCGCCACGCCCTGCACGGCTTTCCCGATCATTTCCCGGTCATGCTCCGTCAGGCGCCCCATCATCCCCATGTCGATCCAGATAATCTTTCCGTCCCGAATCTTTACATTGCCTGAATGGGGATCCGCATGGAAGAAGCCATCGTCCATCACCTGTTTGATGTAATTGTCAACCAGTTTGGTACCGATCTCCTTCAGATCATACCCACGTTCGGTAAGTTCTTCTTTGTCGTCAATCCCGCACCCGTCAATATATTCCATCACGAGCACATTTACAGTTGTATACTGCTGGTATAGTTTCGGAGTGCCGACAAAATTTACCTCTTTATTTCTCCGGGCAAATTCTTCCATATTCGACGCTTCTGTCAAAAAGTTCATTTCCTCCCGTGTCACGGACCACATTTCATCCAGCACGAGATCCAGATCTGCCATTCCCTTGATGCTCACAGGAGGCATTAGTTTCACTGCTTTGTGGAGAAGGGCGATATCCCTCGCCATCTTTTCGTAAATGCCTTTGCGCTGAACCTTTACGACCACTTCTTCACCGTTTCGCAATGTCGCCCGGTGCACCTGAGCAATCGAAGCAGAGCCCTGCGGCTTTTCTTCCATAGAAGAAAACACTCTTCTCCATGACCTGCCATAGGACTTTTCGATCACAGACACCACTTCATCAAAAGGCATGGGTGTTACCTCGGTCCGAAGAAGCATCAATTCATCACAATACCTTTTGGGAAGGATATCTGAATGCATGGACATAATCTGTCCCAGCTTGATGAACGTAGGACCCAGATCTTCAAGAATTGCCCTTAACTTTTTCGGCGTCACACCCTTTGTAATATTGTGCCGGCGCAGCACAGCAGTGATCTCCCGCAATCTCGAATTATATTGGATTGGTTCTATCGTACTCATATTGCTCATTGTCTATTCTTCCGCGGAATCTGCTGCATCTTTTGCATTTTCCCTCGAAGATCCATGTTCTTCCGCATTTTCTTTTGATGCCTGTTCTTTCTTCAATATTTGCTCTTTAAGAGCTGCGAGCTGCTCCGGCGTCATCTTATCAAGAAGCTCCGAGATTTCTTCCTCTGACGCAGGTTTTACCAAGTTTACCTTCTCCCTGACAGTTTTCTTAATATTGTGTTTTAACTCCTCATTAAGTACCTTGCCCTGCTCTACTGTCAGCTCACCTTTTTCTACCATCTCATCCAGCAGATCTTTCGACTTTTCCGCTGTGACGGCCACAGCTCCAATGCCTGCAAGGATTATTTTTTTAATGTTATCGCTTAATTTTTCCATGGTTTTTCTCCTTTATTTGTTCTCTTCTTTATCTCCATATTTTTCCTTATATCTGTCGATACATTCCTCTATCACCTGAACAGCCCCCAACGCTCCTTCAAATTCATTTACGGCGGTCTTTTTTCCTTCCAGATCCTTATACACAGTAAAAAAGTGCCGGATTTCATCAAAAATATGTCTTGGCAGCTCAGAAATATCCGTGTACGCCTCGTATGTAGGATCTGCCCATGGGATTGCGATAATTTTCTCATCGCCCGCGTCCCCGTCCGTCATCCTCATCACTCCGATGGGGTAACAGCGGACTAAAGTCAAAGGTTCCAGCGGCTCTGAGCACATAACAAGCACATCCAACGGATCGCCATCGTCGCCCAGTGTGCGCGGAATAAATCCATAATTCATGGGATAGTGAGTGGATGTATACAGCACCCGGTCCAGTATAATATATCCTGTCTCTTTATCCAGCTCGTATTTCTTCTTGCTTCCCTTGGATATCTCGATCACTGAGATGAAATCCGTCGGAAATATCCTCTCCTCGCTGATATCATGCCAAATATTTCCCATAATAATGGCCTCCCTTATTTCCTATAAATATTCTTTCAACACTTCCTCCATAGCGCTGCAGGCAGCTTCCTCATCTGTCCCTTCCATTTGTACCGTAAGCTTATCCCCACACTTGATACCCATGGCCATAAGCTCCGTCAGTTTTTTCGCATCAGCTTTTTTCTCCCCGTGGAAAAAAGTGATCTCCGCTCCATATTTTTTTGCCTCCTTTGCCACGATTCCTGCAGGTCTTGCATGAATTCCTGCCCTGTCCCTGATCTCATAGATAAATGATCTCATACGGTTCTCTCCCTTCTGCGGCACGCTGCTTTTATATTTTGATTTTACAACTTCCATGACACCGCGTCTAGTACTGTCATAAGAAAAGAAAAAAGCCTGCCCCGAGATCAGTGCTTCCGCATTTTCCCGGGGACAGGCTCCCCATCTCAAGATCTATTTCACATACTGCTTTTTATATTAAGCTTCTACATACTGTCTTACTTTGTATTTCTATATTTCCTACATAATTTTCCGGAACAGATCTTTCAAATCCTCTACGCTTGCATCTTTGGGATTACCCGGGGCACATGCGTCTGCATGAGCAGATTCAGCGAGGAATTGAAGATCTTCCTCTTTGACTACCTCCAGTTTCGTCGGGATTCCCACGTCGACAGAAAGCTGCCGGACCGCATCTACCGCAGCTTTTCTGTACTCCTCCGCCGACATTTCATCCACTCCTTTTACGCCCATCGCTCTTGCGATCTCACGATATTTTTCCCCTGTACAATCCGCGTTGTATGCCATAACAATGGGAAGCATCATCGCGCACGCCACTCCATGGGGTGTATCATAAACTGCGCCTAAAGTATGCGCCATAGAGTGAGCGATTCCAAGTCCCACATTAGAAAATCCCATGCCCGCTATGTACTGTCCAAGCGCCATTCCATCCCGTCCCTCTTTCTCATTTGCAACAGCGCCCCTAAGAGATCTTGAAATGATCTCGATGGCTTTAAGATGGAACATATCTGTCATCTCCCATGCCGCTTTTGTCGTATATCCTTCAATCGCATGTGTCAGAGCGTCCATTCCCGTTGAAGCTGTCAATCCTTTCGGCATAGAAGCCATCATATCCGGATCCACAACTGCAACGACCGGCATGTCATGAGGATCTACACATACAAATTTTCTCTTCTTCTCCACGTCAGTGATCACATAGTTAATCGTAACCTCGGCAGCCGTCCCCGCCGTCGTCGGAACCGCAATGATCGGCACACAAGGCTTCTTTGTCGGAGCCGTGCCCTCAAGGCTTCTCACATCCGCGAACTCTGGATTCGTAATGATGATGCCGATTGCCTTCGCCGTATCTATAGAAGAACCGCCTCCAATAGCGATAATATAATCTGCTCCCGCATCTTTGAATGCCTGTACGCCATGCTGTACATTTTCAATTGTAGGGTTTGCTTTAATATCTGAATAAATTTCATAAGCAAGTTTTTCATTGTCAAGTACATCTGTAACTTTCAAAGTTACTCCAAATTTAATCAGATCAGGATCCGAGCATACAAACGCCTTTTTAAACGCTCTTGCCTTCACCTCCGCCGCAATTTCTTGAACTGCGCCCGCTCCGTGATAAGATGTCTCATTGAGCATAATTCTGTCTGCCATTGTCTCAAATCTCCTTCCATATTAAATTTACACTGTGACAAACCACACATTCTGTGTGACCCTTAGTTCTTACCTCTTTTATTTTATCTCTTTTTCCTGCGCCATACAACCGAAAGCCGGACATTTTATATATTTACTCTATAATTTCAGTTCTGCTGCTTTCTGTATCATACAAAATCGTGAAAAGCGCCGGACCATGTCCTATATCGCTCTTTTGCAAATACACAGACATGTATACTTTTTTTAAAATCTTTGTCTGATCCCTTGAAAACCGCGTTGTATAAAATGTATTTTCTTCATAGATACGGACTGTCTCTTCTGCGAATTTCTCCTCATCTTCTATGCGCTCCGCATTTGCCACTACGATCAGCACGCACTCATCTCCTTCTGTGCGGCTGCTGACCACATCGGGCGTTCCCGAATATGGCTGTTTGTCCTGCGTATATAATTCTATATGCTTATAAAAAATACATATTGCGCCAGACAGTAAGATCAACACTGCACTTCCCACAAACAACATTTTACCAGTTTTCTGCACCATTTCGTTACCTTTCAATAGCATCGCTTCATTTTGTATCACTTTTACAACCGATTATATCTCTCGGTGCATTTAAAATCAATATGTGGTTCAAAAAATGAGACATTAAAAACGGAGGAATAATCATATGCCAAAACCAAGGACAAAAACTGGCCAGAAAAACCTGATAGCGGACAATCTCATTGAACTCCGGAAAAAACATCACTTTTCTCAGAGAATGCTCGCCTATCAGCTCCAGCTTGCAGGTTACGACATGGATAAGAATGTCATTACAAGAATCGAGACGAATAAAAGATATGTGACCGATATTGAGCTCAAAGCATTGTGTGGGATATTCGGCGTGACATATGAAGAATTAATTGATGGGAAATAAAAGGTTCACAATGCTATGTCTTATTCCGTATGCGATAACGGCGTCATCTCTGAACTGACAGCATGTATGATCCTTAAGATCACGATAGAAAAGTTGCAAATATTTTAATATAAGGCCCTGTTCCGAAGAACAGGGCCTTACTAATCCTTTATTATATGCTCATCAATACGCAGATCTTAACACTACCTGATTAAGCATTCTTTTTGGCGATCGCTGCCTGTGCTGCTGCCAGTCTTGCAATCGGTACACGGAACGGTGAGCAAGATACATAGTCAAGACCGATGCTGTTACAGAACTCAACAGAACTCGGGTCTCCACCGTGCTCGCCGCAGATACCAATGTGAAGTTTCGGATTAACCGGCTTTCCAAGATCAATTGCCATCTTCATCAGCTTGCCAACGCCTACCTGATCAAGTTTTGCAAACGGATCGTTCTCGAAAATCTTAGCATCATAGTAAGCGTCAAGGAACTTACCTGCATCATCGCGGGAGAATCCGTATGTCATCTGTGTCAGGTCGTTTGTACCGAAGCAGAAGAAGTCAGCCTCTTTTGCGATCTCGTCAGCTGTAAGAGCAGCTCTCGGGATCTCGATCATTGTACCAACTTCATACTCAAGGTCGCTGCCTGCTGCCGCGATCTCTGCGTCTGCTGTCTCAACAACAAATTTCTTAACATATTTCAGCTCTTTAATGTCTCCTACAAGCGGGATCATGATTTCCGGTTTTACATTCCAGTCCGGATGAGCTTTCTTCACATTGATAGCCGCGCGGATAACAGCCTTTGTCTGCATCTTAGCGATCTCCGGATATGTCACGGCAAGACGGCATCCACGATGTCCCATCATCGGGTTGAACTCATGAAGTCCATCGATGATCGCTTTGATCTGCTCAACTGTTTTGCCCTGAGCGTCAGCCAGTTTCTTGATGTCCTCTTCCTCTGTAGGAACGAACTCATGAAGCGGCGGATCAAGGAAACGGATCGTTACCGGGTTGCCTTCAAGAGCCTCATACAGCTTCTCGAAATCTCCCTGCTGCTCCGGAAGGATCTTATCAAGAGCCGCCTCTCTCTCTTCCTCTGTCTCAGAGCAGATCATCTCGCGGAATGCATCGATTCTGTTGCCCTCGAAGAACATATGCTCTGTACGGCACAGACCGATTCCCTCAGCACCCAGCTCACGAGCCTTCTTAGCGTCTGCCGGTGTATCGGCATTTGTGCGGACCTTCATTGTTCTGTACTTGTCAGCCCAGCCCATGATGCGTCCGAACTCGCCTGCGATCGTAGCGTCTACTGTCGGAATGATTCCGTCATAAATATTACCTGTAGATCCGTCGATAGAGATCGGGTCTCCCTCGTGGAACTCTTTTCCTGCGAGTGTAAATTTCTTATTTGCTTCATCCATAACGATGTCACCGCATCCGGATACACAGCATGTACCCATACCACGTGCGACAACGGCTGCGTGAGATGTCATACCTCCGCGGACTGTCAGGATACCCTGAGCACTCTTCATACCTGTGATGTCTTCCGGTGAAGTCTCAAGACGAACGAGAACGACTTTCTCGCCTCTTGCAGCCCACTCAACAGCATCGTCAGCTGTAAATACGATCTTACCGCATGCAGCTCCCGGTGAAGCGCCGAGCGCTTTGCCCATCGGTGTAGCAGCCTTCAGTGCTGCCGCGTCAAACTGCGGGTGAAGCAGTGTGTCAAGGTTACGCGGATCGATCATTGCAACAGCCTCTTCCTCTGTTCTCATGCCCTCGTCAACAAGGTCACATGCGATCTTCAGAGCAGCCTGTGCTGTTCTCTTACCGTTACGTGTCTGCAGCATGTACAGCTTACCGTGCTCAACAGTAAACTCCATGTCCTGCATATCTCTGTAATGTGTTTCCAGAGTCTTGCACACCTCTTTGAACTGTGCAAATGCTTCCGGGAATTTCTGCTCCATCTCGGAGATGTGCATCGGTGTACGAACACCGGCAACAACGTCCTCGCCCTGTGCGTTTGTAAGGAACTCGCCGAAGAGTCCGTTTGCTCCTGTAGCCGGGTCACGCGTAAATGCAACACCTGTTCCACAGTCATCTCCCATATTACCGAATGCCATCATCTGTACGTTGACAGCTGTTCCCCATGAATACGGGATATCATTGTCACGGCGGTATACGTTAGCTCTCGGGTTGTCCCATGAACGGAATACAGCCTTAACAGCGCCGATCAGCTGCTCTTTTGCGTCAGACGGGAAGTCTGTTCCGATCTTCTCTTTATACTCAGCCTTGAACTGTCCTGCAAGAGTCTTCAGATCTTCTGCTGTAAGTTCAACGTCCTGTGTAACGCCTTTTTCTTCTTTCATCTTGTCGATGAGCTCTTCGAAGTATTTCTTTCCAACTTCCATAACTACATCAGAGTACATCTGGATGAATCTTCTGTAGCAGTCCCAAGCCCAGCGCGGATTTCCTGATGCTTCTGCCAGAGCCTCTACAACTTCCTCATTAAGACCAAGGTTCAGGATCGTGTCCATCATACCCGGCATGGAAGCTCTTGCTCCGGAACGTACGGAAACGAGAAGCGGATTCTCTTTATCTCCGAATTTCTTTCCTGTGATCTCCTCGAGTTTTGTCATAGCCTCCATGATCTGTGACATAATCTCATCGTTGATCTGTCTGCCATCCTCATAGTACTGTGTACAAGCCTCTGTCGTAACAGTGAATCCCTGCGG
>DXAK01000016.1 GCA_019117065.1 Candidatus Mediterraneibacter pullicola
ATTATCGATGCTATTGAGGTATATTACAATACCCCGTCAGATGTTGTGGCTGCTCACGGATACCAGAAAGCCCAGTACCGTGTCAGCCCGCTGAACGGAAATTACTGGCCGTGGCAGTACGACAACGAGACCGGCGGCGGACAGGACGGCTATGCCGGAGTGATCGGAAAGGCTATTGATAGATTCCAGCTCTTCTAAAGGCATAATAATACCCCGGGGCATCAGCTCCGGGGTGGAATATTGCATCATCTCATAGGGGCATAAAAGGGGCAAAAATTGAATTGAGTGGTGTTGTTACACACATGTAACGGTCGCGATATGCTGCGTAAAATCGGTGTATGTTGATTGAAATTGTGTGCGATTATGCCTGTTATCCGCATGAAAGAGGACTGATATATTTTGGAGTATCCTTAATATATCAGTCCTTTTCTTATCTGCTATATGATTCCCAGATGCTCCAGCAAAATCTTAAGTCCCAGCAGGACGAGAATAATGCCGCCTGCAAGTTCTGCTTTTGATTTATACCGCGTACCAAACACGTTGCCAATCTTTACGCCTGCGGCGGAGATGATGAAAGTAATTACGCCTATAAAACAGACAGCAGCTATAATGTGCACTTTTAGGAATGCAAAAGTGATTCCTACCGCGAGGGCATCAATGCTTGTGGCGACGGCAAGCAGGAACATCGTGCGAATGTCCAGCGCATCAGTCTCTTGATCGCATCCGTCCTCACACTCTGAGGAACAGGCTTCCCGTATCATATTGATTCCAATGATCGCCAAAAGAATAAAAGCGATCCAGTGGTCTATGGATGTGATTTTATCCTGAAACTGGATTCCCAGAAGATAGCCCAGCGCAGGCATCAGTGCTTGAAAGCCGCCGAACCATGCGCCAACGATGAAGGCTTTTTTAACCGAGATTTTAGGCATTGCAAGTCCCTTACAGACTGAGACGGCAAAAGCGTCCATGGACAGGCCCACCGCTAAGATAAAAAGTTCGATCAGTCCCATTTTCCTCCTCCTTTGTATGGAGTACACGCATAAAAATTCAGGTGCGTAAAAGCACCGTCAGTACGAAAACATGTACTGCGAACATATTATCACCAGGGGTATGTATTTTCAAGGGGAAAAGTGGTTTCTGTATATAAGCAGAAAACAGGTCTTATGTTCACAGGATAGACAAATTTCTCTGTTAGACTTACAATATTAGTGAAAATGGCAGAATTGCAGGCGATTCCAGGCGGAATAGACCGGACAGGCGCCAAAACGGAACTCAGTGAAGAGGTGGAATCAGATGGAGAATATTAAGATACTTGTCGTGGATGATGAGAGCAGGATGCGTAAACTGGTAAAGGATTTCCTTGCGCGTGAAGGATATGTGGTGATCGAGGCGGGAGATGGCATGGAGGCGATGGATATTTTTTATGAGGAAAAAGATATCGCACTTGTCATTCTTGATGTGATGATGCCGAAAATGGATGGATGGCAGGTGTGCCGTGAAATCAGAGAGTCCTCAAAAGTACCGATTATCATGCTGACCGCGCGCTCGGAAGAGCGGGACGAACTTCAGGGATTTGAATTGGGGGTTGACGAATATATATCGAAACCGTTCAGCCCGAAGATCCTTGTAGCGAGAGTCAATGCTATTTTAAGGCGGTCACTGGGAAATGCAGGCGGAGACGTGGTCGAGGCAGGAGGCATTGTCATTGACAAAGCGGCACATATTGTGAAGATAGACGGAACTCTCGTGGAACTTAGTTATAAAGAGTTTGAACTTTTGTCGTATTTTGTAGAAAATCAAGGGATTGCCCTGTCGAGAGAGAAGATCCTGAATAATGTGTGGAATTATGATTATTTCGGCGACGCAAGGACGATTGATACGCATGTGAAAAAGCTCCGAAGTAAATTGGGGGCAAAGGGAGAGTACATCAAAACCATCTGGGGGATGGGGTATAAATTCGAAGTGGCATGACTGGAGTGAACGTGATGAAATATTCGATCCGAAGGCAGATTACAGCGATATTTATCGGGTTGTTTGCTTTTATACTCGGAATCGTACTTATAATAAATACCGGATTTCTCGGGACATACTATCTCTCTCACAAATCGGAAGAGCTTATTCGGACCTATAAACAGATTGATGAGACACTTCAGCAAGGGAGTCTGACAGATGTTACTGCTGTCAATAATATTCTTATCCGGACAGAGCGGGCAAATGTGGATCTAATCGTTGTAAACAAGGGCGGGGATGCCGTACTGCATACGCTCAGTGTAGAGGATCCGAGATTTAAGGAGATGTTCTCTGGTTTTCTCAATTTGATGGGCGTAGAAGAGAGGGATGTGCTCAGACGTACAAGTAATTATACGATCTATCGGGACAGCGCTCAGGGCGTGGAAGGAAATGTGGAATATCTGAAGATGGGCGGAAGACTCAGCGATGGCTCGTGGTTTCTCATGCAGAGCCCGCTGGCAAGTATTAAAGAGAGTGCTTCTCTGGCAAACCAGTTTCTCATTTATCTGGGTGTTATGGGTATTTTGGCGGGCGGAGTCCTTATATGGCTCTTCTCCAGACGGATCACCAGACCTGTCATGGAGCTGGCGAGGATATCACAGGATATGGCGAACCTAAACTTCAACGCGAAGTATACACTTGGCGGTGAAGATGAAATCGGTGTGCTGGGACGAAACTTTAACCGTATGTCCGAACAGCTTGAAAAAACAATTTCAGAACTTAAGAGCGCAAATAACCGACTTCAGAAAGACATCGAGCAGAAGGAAAAGATGGAGGATATGCGCAATGAATTTCTCGGAAACGTATCCCATGAGCTTAAGACACCCATTGCACTGATACAGGGATACGCAGAGGGGCTAAAGGAAGGGGTCAACGACGATCCCGAAAGCCGGGAATTTTACTGTGACGTTATCATGGACGAGGCGGCAAAGATGAACAATATGGTGAAGAACCTGCTCACCTTAAACCAACTTGAGTTTGGAGATAATGAGGTGCAGTTTGAGAGGTTCGATATTGTCAGGCTGGTGCGGGGTGTGATTGCAAGCTGCGAGATTCTCATCCAGCAGGCAGGGGCTACGGTTGATTTTGTTGCGGATGAAAGCCTCTACGTGTGGGCGGATGAGTTTAAAACAGAACAAGTTGTCCGCAATTACTTGACGAACGCCATTCATCATGTGGAGAACGAGAGGCGGATCGAGGTGCGCATCGTCCTTGAGGGTGATATCGCAAGGGTGTCTGTGTTTAACAGCGGCAGGCCGATTCCCGATGAAGATATCCCAAAACTCTGGGATAAGTTCTATAAAGTGGACAAAGCGCATACAAGAGAATATGGGGGAAATGGAATTGGTTTGTCCATCGTAAAGGCGATCATGGAATCTTTCCACCGCCGATATGGTGTAAAGAACTATGAGAACGGCGTGGCATTCTGGTTCGAACTGGATGCGAAGGCAGAGCCGGAAAATCAAGATAAACAACAGGAAGGTGGTAATGAAGAACAAAGTGCTTCTTTACATTAAAGTGAAAATGCGCTAAAATGCTTATATTACAAGAAGTTTGAGGGCATACGGCATGCCGACTGTCACCGGTGGGCGTCGCCGTATGCCTCATTTGCTATCAGGGGAGAAATGTGAAATGTATGAGAAAATATTTGAAATTGTGCAGTCTGTGGATGATTTTGTATGGGGATGGGGAATGATCGCACTCCTTCTCGGAACACATCTTTTTATGACGGCTCGGACAGGGTTTATTCAGAGAAAGGCGATTACAAAGGGGATCCCGCTCTCTGTGTCCACGGAGGAAGAGGCGGACGGGGAGGTCAGCCAGTTCGGCGCGCTGACTACTGCCCTTGCCTCTACCATCGGCACAGGAAACATCATCGGAGTAGGAACGGCCATTGCTTTGGGCGGGCCGGGGGCTGTGCTGTGGTGCTGGCTTACGGGCGTGTTCGGAATCGCAACTAAGTACGCGGAGTCATTGATTGCGGTTAAATACCGGGTAAAGACAGCAGACGGGCGGATGCAGGGCGGAGCGATGTATGCGCTGGAGCGAGGGCTGAATATGAAATGGCTCGGGGTGATTTTTGCTGTTTTTGCCGGACTAGCATCCTTTGGGATCGGCTGCGCCACTCAGGTCAATGCCATCGCCGAGGTATGCAAAGAAAATCTGGAGATTGAGCCGTGGATTGTTGGTGTTATCGTGGCAGGGCTGACGGCCGTGGTCATTTTCGGCGGCATCAAAAGTATTGCCCGGGTGTGTGAAAAGCTGGTGCCGTTCATGGCAATTTTTTATGTGATCGGATGCCTAATTATCCTTGGGATCAACTATGATTACATCATTCCGGCGATTCAGACGATCTGCCGGCTGGCATTTACCGAAGGTGCGGCAGCAGGAGGCCTCGTAGGAGCAGGTATCCGCTATGCGATCCAGTATGGAGTCGCGAGGGGGCTTTTCTCTAATGAATCTGGTATGGGCTCCGCGCCTATCGCAGCGGCAGCGGCAAAAACGAAGAATCCGGTTCGGCAGGCGCTTGTCTCCTCTACGGGGACATTCTGGGATACTGTGGTTGTCTGCCTTATGACGGGGCTGGTTCTTGTGTCTACAGTTATGAAAAATCCAGCCATCAACGCAGACCAGATCTCGGACGGCGGGGAACTGACTACTCTGGCATTCGGTCAGATCCCATATCTTGGGCCGATCATTCTTGTTGTCGGAATTATCTCTTTCGCATATTCGACTATTCTTGGATGGGCATACTATGGCGAACGCTGTGTAGAATATTTCGCCGGCAAAGCGGGACTTCTGCCATACCGCATTCTCTATGTGGCAGTTCTTCTTATTGCCCCGGTATTGGCGCTTGATCTCGTGTGGAAGATCGCGGATATCTTAAACGCCCTGATGGCGATCCCTAATCTTATCGCGGTTCTTTTGTTGTCGCCGGTGATTGTCAGAGAGACGAAGAAATATATAAATAATCTGGACGCGATAGACGATACTCCAGTTCCGGTCGTGGAAACAGGTGTAGGAAAGGAGGAAAAATAGATGATCGCTGTCATTGATTATGATGCGGGAAATATCCGGAGCGTAGAGAAAGCGCTACTGGCGCTGGGGCAAGAAGTACATATTACGGGAGAGCCACAGGAAATTCTTCGTGCAGACAAAGTAATTCTGCCGGGGGTGGGAGCATTTGGCGATGCCATGGAAAATATTAGAAGTAGAGGGCTTGAACCGGTCATCCGTCAGATCACTGACAGGGGTACCCCCTTCCTTGGGATTTGTCTGGGGCTTCAGCTTCTCTTTGACAGCAGCGAGGAAGCGCCCGGCGCGAAAGGGCTGGGTTTATTAAAAGGAAGGATACTGCGGATCCCCCAGACGCCGGGAATGAAGATCCCGCATATGGGATGGAATTCTCTCCATCTGGAGAATGACGGAAAACTATTCAGGGGGATAGAAGAGCAGTCCTATGTATATTTTGTTCATTCTTATTACCTGAGAGCAGAAGATAAGACGATTGTGAAAGCATCCACGGAATATGGCGCTCACATTCATGCCTCGGTGGAGAAGGGCAATATTTTTGCGTGTCAGTTTCACCCGGAAAAGAGCGGGGATGTGGGACTTCACATCTTGAAGAATTTTGTCGGACTGTAAAATTCATGGGCTTGTGAGGAAGAAATTTTGCATAGGCCGTTAGAGAGGAAACTATGTTTACAAAAAGGATTATTCCCTGTCTGGATGTGAATGCCGGACGGGTCGTAAAAGGTGTAAATTTTGTTGATCTAAAAGACGCAGGAGACCCTGTAGAAATCGCAAAAGCATACGATAAAGCAGGGGCGGACGAGCTGGTATTTCTGGATATTACTGCTTCTTCCGATAACCGTGGGACAGTTATTGATATGGTTCGTAAGGTTGCCCAGTGTGTGTTTATTCCGTTTACTGTCGGCGGTGGTATTCGCACAGTGGATGATTTCCGGGCGATTCTGAGAGAAGGGGCGGATAAAGTATCTATCAATTCATCTGCCATCAATACCCCGGAACTGATCCGCGACGCTGCGGACAAGTTCGGCAGTCAGTGCGTGGTTGTGGCGATTGACGCAAAGAAGCGCCCGGACGGTTCTGGCTGGAACATTTATAAGAATGGCGGGCGTATCGATGTGGGGATTGATGCTGTAGAATGGGCAAAGAACGTGGAAGGTCTTGGCGCAGGAGAGATCCTGCTTACCAGTATGGACTGTGACGGCACGAAAGCGGGATATGATCTGGAGCTGACCCGGATAATCGCGCAGAGCGTGTCTATCCCAGTTATTGCTTCTGGTGGAGCAGGAACATTGGAACATTTCCGGGACGCTCTGACGGAAGGGAAGGCGGATGCCGCGCTGGCGGCGTCGCTGTTCCACTATAAGGAGCTGGAGATCCGGCAGGTGAAAGAGTATTTAAGACGGGAAGGCGTGGCTGTCAGACTATAGAAAACTGTGCGGCGGGCGAGAGGATATAGGCACATAGTATACTGCGCTGCACGAAATATAAGATACAAGGAGAGAGAACATGGCAGGGATAAACGGAGACTGGTATGAGGCTTTAAAAGGAGAATTTGCGAAACCATATTATAGGAAGCTTTTTGAAACGATGAATGAAGAATACAGGACAAAGCTGATATTTCCGCCCGCGGGGGATATTTTCAATGCTTTTCATCTGACACCTCTCAAAGAGGTAAAGGTGGTGATTCTTGGACAAGACCCGTATCACAATCACAATCAGGCGCACGGGCTGTGCTTTTCCGTAAAAAAAGGCGTGGAGATCCCGCCGTCTCTGGTAAATATCTATCAGGAGCTGCATGATGATCTGGGGTGCAGGATCCCGGATCATGGTTGTTTGACAAAATGGGCGCAGCAAGGCGTGCTTATGCTAAATACCGTGCTCACTGTGCGTGCCCATCAGGCGAATTCTCACAGAGGGATTGGCTGGGAAGAATTTACGGACGCGGCAATCAAGGTATTAAATGAGCAGGACCGCCCCATTGTGTTTATTTTGTGGGGAAGTCCTGCCCAAAGGAAAAAGACTATGCTTAATAATCCTAAGCATTTGATACTAACAGCGCCACATCCAAGCCCGCTCTCTGCATACCGCGGATTCTTCGGCAGCAAGCCGTTCAGCCAGACAAATCAATTTCTGGAAGAACAGGGGCTCACTCCTGTTGACTGGCAGATCGAGTAAATGTACCTGAGATGAGAACAGGGTGGCCGTGTGTTTCTTCCGATATCTTTTTAGTTGCCAGTTGAGGTCGGCAGGAAGGGACGGACAGCGTCTGCCAGATTATGGATGTTCCGTGTCTGGATCAGGACGGTTCCTTCGCCGTGAAATTCGTTGACAAGACCTTCGCCTGTGGTGAAGCCGAATGTTCCAGACGCTACGCGGATATTGTAATTCAGTGAGGCATCCCATGCAACCACATGCTCATTGTCAACGGTGACAGGGCGGTCCGGTGTAACCTTTAGTGCAAGAATATCTCCGAATGCACAGACGAGCACATCCCCGGATCCCTGTGTCTCCATGACAAATAGACCGCCTGTGCCTCCGAACAGGGCTTTCCCGATATCCTGTGACTTCATAGTATAGTCCACACTTTCATCACAGGCTAAAAACGCGCCTGTGTTGAGACGGTACTGCTGCGAGCTATCTACCTTGAGGCAATGAATTTTCCCGGGGATGGGAGGCGCAATGCCGATAACTGCACTATCGCTGGTTCCTTTGGCGTGTGTGATGAACATGCTCTCACCGCTTGTGATGCTGCGGCCGATCGCGCCGAGCACTCCGCCAAGTCCTTTTTTGTTGCTGTTCATTTTCCCTTCCAGTTCTACGTCTGTGATGTACGCCATAGAGCCGCGCTCCAGTTTGACTGTTTCGCCTGAGAGAAGGCTGATCTGCACCAGAGGACAATCCGAATCACCTAAAATCTTATAGTTCATATTTTCCCTCCTTATAGTCTATTTTCTCAAATTATATCATTTACAAGCAGGAGGGACAATGAAGAAAGAAATATTTCTTGCAATTTACCGAAAACGGCAGTATAATTCTAAATGTGCCAAATGCAGATGTAGTTCATCGGTAGAACACCAGCTTCCCAAGCTGGGGAGGCGGGTTCGATTCCCGTCATCTGCTTCTGACTTTCCCCGAGAGGACTGTGAAGACAGTTCTTTCGGGGATTTTTTTGGTCTTCGGAAGAAAATGGAAATTAAGAAAATCTTTAAGTTTTCCATGGCTAAATATTACTAAACATCAGATATGATGCAAGTATCATATGCTGACAAGGAGGGGTGTTGTGAAAACGATCATCCGTGTAAGAGACCTTTACAAATTATACCGGGTGGGAGATTCAGTAGTGCGTGCGCTGGACGGTGTAAGTCTTGACATCCGGGAAGGAGAGTTCTGCGCTGTCGTAGGAACATCTGGTTCGGGAAAATCTACGCTTCTTAATATGCTTGCTGGTCTGGAACGGCCGACTAAGGGCGAGGTCATTATCGGAGAGAGCCATATCGAGCAGATGAACGAGGAGCAACTGGTAAAATTCCGGAGAGAGAACGTGGGATTTATTTTTCAGTCGTTTCATCTGATGGGGACAATGAACGCTTTGGAAAATGTTGCTCTTCCGCTTATGTTCCGGGGGACGGCTAGAAAGGACAGGATGAAAAGAGCAGACCGGATGCTGGATCTGGTCAATCTTGGAAAACACAAGAACCATCTGCCGAACCAACTCTCAGGCGGGCAGCAGCAGAGAGTGGGCGTGGCACGTGCGCTTGTGTCTGATCCGAAAATTATTTTTGCCGATGAACCTACCGGGAATCTGGATTCTCATACTTCAGAGGAAGTCATGAAATTGATGCAAAAGATTGTCCGGGAGCAGAAGCGTACACTGGTGATGGTCACTCATGATCCTCATGAGGCAGAGTATGCAGATAAGGTATTTCAGATCATAGACGGAAAAATTGTGTACATACAAGAAAACAGGAGGGAAAAAGAGGATGAAAAGGCATAGAGGGAAGAAAACAAAAAGAGCATGGTTAGCAGCAGCGTGCGCAGTGTTTGTACTGGCAGCATCTTATCCGGCAGGAGTGAGCGCAAAAGAAAAGGCTGCGGATCCGGCGCAGGCACAGGCGGGAAATGAAGCGGTATCCAGAATTTCAGAGGGGACTCAGGATAATAAAGAGCTGACCCGCATCCGCATTAGTGTGGGGGATGGGCAAGAAACCCCTGTGTTCAAAGCAGGGGAGAAAGCGAGCCTTCAGATCAATGTGTTCAACAGCGGAAACATGGATGCTCAGGATGTACGGATCGCCCCAGTTATAGAGGATGCGGATTCGTGGCCATTCGAACTGGATAAATTGAATTACGAACAAAAGCTTGGCACCCTTCAGGCAGGGCAGCAGGCGTCTGCCTTCTGGGGAGCAGGCGATGGGAAACTGACTGTGAAAAGTGATGTGACGGGAAAAGCGTATAAGCTGGTGTTCCGCATTACATATGATGATGGGAAAACGGGATATGAGACGGAAAAATATATCTTTGTAAAGACTGAAGCGAAGGAAAAACCAGCGGAAGGCGGCGATTCCGGCGGACAGGAAAGCGGCGGTCAGGGTCAGCCGGGCGAAAGCAATGGCGGCGCCTCACAGTCCGGTTCTCTGAATCAGGAACTAGATGGCGGAGGGTTTATCAACAATGATCCGGTCATCTCTGGAGGAGGAGGGACTGAAAGCGGCAGTGGTTCCGTGCCCCGGGTAATTGTGACAGGATTTGATACAGAGCCCGGGGAAGTCCACGCAGGAAGTGACTTTAAGCTGATTGTTCATCTGAAGAATACATCTCAAAGGACGGCAGTGAGCAATATGGTATTTGATCTTCAGGCGGCGGCGTCAGGGACGGAAGCGGCGGCCGAGGCTCCGGCTTTTCTTCCATCTTCTGGATCAAGTTCAATCTATTTGGAGAAAATTGCGGCAGGAGGGACAAAGGATATCGCCATTGACCTTAACGCGCGGGCGGATTTGATTCAAAAGCCGTATGGCATCACCATGGATATGAAATACGAAGACAGCAGTGCCGTACAGTACGAGGCACAGTCAAGCCTTGCTATCCCGGTTAAACAGGAAGCACGGTTTGAATTCAGTGAGATCCGGATCGCTCCCGATACTGTGTCAGTGGGGGAAGAGGCAAACATATCGTGCAGCCTTTACAATCTTGGCAGAGTGAAAATGTATAACGTTAAGGTCCGCATGGAAGGGGAGATGATCGAGGCGGAAGAACAATTTATCGGGAATCTGGATGCGGGAGGAACAGGAACTATTGACAGTATTGTAACTGCCGTGAAAGAAACGGCGGGAAATGAAGAGTGCAAATTGATTCTTTCCTATGAGGATGACGCGGGAAATGTGAACACAGCTGAACAGAAATTTCCCATGACAGTTATGCAGGAGATGATACCGGAGGATATGGAAATGATGGCCGGTGAAATACCTGAAGAGGGGCACACGCCGGCGGGGATGATCATTGCAATTATAGTTCTAGCAGCCGCTGGAATCACGGCGGCGGTGGTCCTGATTAAGCGCAGGAAGAAAAAGAGCCGGGGATTAGAAGAGGAGGAATTGTTTGATGAGGTGGAGCGATTTACTGAGGATGAGCGTTAGCAGCCTCAGGCGGAGAAAACTGCGTACTTTTCTTACAGTTCTCGGGGTGGTGATCGGAACAGCCTCAATTGTGGTTATGATTTCCATGGGACTGGGTCTTCAGGAGGCAATGTATGAGGAGGTGGCGGAGAACGGCGGCACGACTGCCATTACGGTAACAGGAAAAGACAGCTGGGGTGTTGGCATGATGTATACTGGTTCTTCGTCCGAGGAGGAATCGCAGAAATATATTACAGATGAAGCGATCGATGAGCTAAGGAACTTGGAACATGTTCAGAGCGCAGAACCAGTCCTGAATGTATCAGCTATCGGATTAAAAGGGCGCTACGAAGGGTATCTTGACATTACCGGGATGACGCCGGAAGGCTTAGAAGAACTGAAACTGAATTTAAAAGAAGGCGGGAACCTGCCCGATCCTAACAGTAACCAGTTGGAGATGGTGTATGGAAATGCGGTTCTTGCAAACTTTTATGAAAAAACTACGATGAAAGGATACTGGGATACCGGTGAAGTGCCTGATATCGATATGGAAAATGACTCTATTTTTCTAATCTTTGACACAGATGGGTATCATGCATCACAGAATCCCCCATCTGTAGGAGTAGACAGCGCAGACAGTGGTGCGGGAGAAAACAGGGGTCAGACCAGCATTCCCAAAAAATATGCGGTGAAGAGCAGTGGTGTGATAGAAGGCGGTATTGACGAGTACAATATGAATTCATCCAATGTATACTGCGATCTTGATACACTGAAATCTTACCTTCAAAAAGAATTCCGCGGACGTGTGATCCCGGGACAGCCGTCCACGGCAAGCGGAAAGCCATATAGTAAGTTTGTCTACAGCATGGCAAGGATACAGGCAGACGATATGGAAAATGTGGAGGAACTATCCAGCGCCATCCGAAGCTTGGGGTATAATGTATCAACGAATATCGAGTACATTGAAAGCATGAAAAAGCAGTTTGCCCTAGTACAGGCGGTTCTTGGAGGAATCGGCGCAGTCTCCCTTCTTGTGGCGGCCATTGGCATTGCAAATACGATGATGATGTCCATCTATGAGCGGACAAAAGAGATTGGAGTTATGAAGGTGATCGGATGCGGGCTGAAAAACATCCGCCAGATGTTTCTTCTGGAAGCGGCATTTATCGGTTTGGCGGGAGGAATTATCGGGAATATTTTAAGCCTTATCATTTCTGCCGTAGTCAATATGCTTACATCTGGAGGAGGCATGGGGGCTCCGGGGAATATTTCGTATATTCCGGTGTGGCTTCTGCTTTTGTCAGTGGGGTTTGCGGTGCTTGTTGGAACTGCCGCAGGATATTTCCCGGCCCGAAGGGCGATGCGATTAAGTCCCCTGGCGGCCATCCACAACGAGTGAAAAAATACAGGTGGCAGAGGGTTATTCCTCTATCACCTGTATTTCTAAATAATCAAAATCAATCGAATCCACGAAGTTATCCTGATAAAACCTTGCTTTGGAGTGACGCTTGAATTCATTGACCGTCTTGTCCAGCCAGATCGGCCTGCTAAGGTCAAATTCATAGCAGATCTGCTCCAAAGCATTGAATATCTTATGTGTGCGGGTATCGTCGGTATCATCGCAGACGACGGTATCTTTCAGCATTCTGTTATCTTTAAATTCTTTTCCCCATAAGCGAAACATAACGCATCTCCTTTCACGGCATGATCCGAAAGCGCATTTTCCGGATAAAAGCAGCGATCATATTGCTCCTTGAATACAAACGTTATTCTAACATAAAAAAATTGAAAAGTCATTCAAAAAAGCCTGTGGGTTGTGAAACCCTTTCACAAAATCCCGTTGCCTCATACAGCGCTTTTTGATATATTATATCTTGATATATCGCAGTTATGTAAAAGCTATTTGAGGAGATGGGAGAATAACGGAGGGAAAGATATGATAAGAGAGTGTACGCAAGAAGATATAGAGATGATCACAAGTTATCTCAAGGATGAGCCATATGGCAGAATGATCCTGACAGCGGTAAATGAATTTGGTTTTCAGGAGCGCTTTCAGACAGTTTATATTGATGTGACAAACACAGAGAGCGGCGAGGTGAAGCTAAATGGCGTCTATCTCTTTTTGTATCGGAGTATTATTTTGTTTTCTAAAGAAAACCATGTTGATATTGACTTTCTGGAGCAGTGGATGGGGATTTCCGCCCCTGACAAAGTTGCAGGCAGAGAAGATAATGTGAATATTGTCAGCTGGCTTCTGACAGATTACAACATGGAAACAGGCGTTACACATCCGGGGATTACGGATGGAGATTCTATTTTGTTAGAGTGCCTGAAGGGAGCGGAATATGAGGGCGACTGGGCGCTGCTCACGAGATAGCGCAGGCGAGGCAGATATGAGGAATATACAGGAGAGGAATAAGCCATCATGAAAAAATTTCTGGACAGGATATTTATTGACGGGTTAAGCGGAATGGCGCAGGGACTTTTTGCTACGCTGATCATCGGTACGGTCATCCAGCAGATCGGTACATTTGCCGGAGGAAACACAGGGGATATGATCTATGTTCTGGGAAAAGTGGCAGCGGGAATGACAGGCGCCGGTATCGGAGTCGGAGTAGCGCGTAAGCTAGATGCGGGCCATCTGGTTATTGTGTCTGCAGGAGTTGTTGGTATGATCGGGGCTTTCGCAGGGAAATTACTGGCAGGAGAAGTGCTCATTGATGGAAATCTCGTGCTGTCAGGCCCAGGTGAACCGCTTGGGGCGTTTGTGGCGGCATATGTAGCTATTGAGCTTGGAATTCTCCTCTCAGGGAAAACCAAGTTGGATATTATCCTTACTCCCCTTGTATGTATTGGAACTGGATCGGCGGTAGGACTTTTTGTTGGACCTCCGATTTCAGGATTCATGGCATGGCTGGGTTCCCTCATCAATTGGGGAACAGAGCAGCAGCCCTTCCTTATGGGAATCGTTGTCTCTGTGCTGATGGGAATGATATTGACGCTCCCAATCAGTTCTGCGGCTTTGGGAGTCATCTTGAACTTGTCGGGGCTGGCGGCAGGAGCGGCGACTGTGGGATGCTGCTGCAACATGATTGGGTTTGCGGTAGCAAGCTGGCGTGAGAATAAGCTTGGTGGCTTTCTGGCGCAGGGGATCGGGACATCGATGCTTCAGGTGCCGAATATCGTGCGCCATCCGCTTATCTGGCTGCCAGCGATTCTCTCCAGCGCGATTTTAGGGCCGGTAGGCACGATGCTGTTTCATATGACAAACAACGCTACTGGCTCTGGTATGGGAACTGCTGGATTGGTGGGCTCCCTGATGACATGGCAAGTGATGGTACAGACAGAGTCGGGTATGGTTGTGCTCGTAAAGATTATTTTGATTCAATTTGTACTTCCGGCAGTCGTGACGCTTCTAATCTCTGAGTTTATGCGGAAAAAGAAATGGATTCGATATGGGGACATGAAACTAGAGTTGTAAGGGGAGGAGGGTGTGTGGTATAATAATCGCACAAGGTGCGATTCAGCCCGATGCGATCGGGCTGCCCTGCTGCGCAGGGATTATACCGGGATCTGCCGCTTGGAAAGAAAATGCTCTAGCGGGCGCTTCCTTTCCTGCGCCTGCAGTATAATAACCGCCAAGGTGCGATTCAGCCCGATGCGATCGGGCTGCCCTGCTGCGCAGGGATTATACCGGGATCTGCCGCTTGGAAAGAAAATGCCCTAGCGGGCGCGTCCTTTCCTGCGCCTGCAGTATAATAATCGCGCAATAGAACACCAATGGGGGATATCCGCGATGAGAAATGAACAACAGGTCGAGGCTGCGCTCAGAAGTTACGAGGATGTCGACAGTTGGAAAACCGTGATTTTTCTCTATAATGCAGCTTTAAAAGAAGTGGGGACAAAGCTAGAAATATTAAACGATGAGTTTCAGCATGTTCATCAGTATAATCCGATCGAACATATCAAAACAAGGATCAAAACGCCGGAAAGTATTGTAAAAAAATTAAAGCGCTACGGCTATGAGACGTCGATCGAGAATATGGTCCGCTATATCAATGATATTGCAGGAGTGCGTCTAATCTGCTCTTTTACATCAGATATCTATCGTCTGGCTGAGATGATCGGCAATCAGAGTGATCTGAAAGTGCTTTCTATTAAAGACTATATAAAGAATCCGAAAGACAGCGGCTATAAAAGCTATCATATGCTCGTGTCGGTGCCGATTTTTCTCTCTGATAGTGTGGTAGATACGAAGGTAGAGATTCAGATACGTACTATTGCTATGGATTTCTGGGCGAGCCTTGAGCACAAGATCTATTATAAATTTGAGGGAAATGCTCCGGACTATATCAGCAGGGATCTCAGGGAATGTGCGAAGATGGTGTCTGAGCTGGACGATAAAATGCTTTCGCTAAATGAGGCTATTCAGGAATGTATCGAGCGGACAGCGAACCTTGATAATATGGACGAGGTGCTGGACAATGTGATTGGCACAAGAAAAGAACAAAAACTGATCCGATTCAGTGACAAAACAGGATAGAAAAAAGCGGGACAGAAGATGAAAATTAAGAATGACAGAGGAAGACCGGGGGTGGAATGAGCTGCCTCCGGTTGTTTTTGTTTCGCAAGGTGTGGAGGGAAAATCGTAATTTTCTCTTAAGATAAGCATTTAAAGGGGAAAAGATATTGATGCTTTTATTACTTTTCGATATACTGTATGTTTAAAGGGGCAGACCACGGAGCAGGGGAAATGTATCAGGAAAGTTTAGGGAAAAAGTGATGACAAAGGAAGCGAGAAAGAAAGGCATCGAGATAGGAGCTGGTTTGCTGCTGTACATTATTGCGTGGGCGGTGACATCTCACCAGACGATTCATGCCGGTGCGGAGACTGCGTTGTTTTTGATGGCGTATGTAGTCCTTTCGGCGGTAACATACTGGGAGCAAATAAAAAAGATTGCAAAAAAACAGTTTATAGATGAGAATCTTTTGATGATTATTGCAACTGCCGGAGCGTTTTTTGTAGAGAGACATAAAGAGGCTGTGGCGGCGATGCTGTTCTATCAGATAGGGAAATTAGTCGAAGAACTTTCTCTGAGCAGAACAAAGAAATCCATTGCAAAATTCATTGATATACGTCCGGAATACGCCAATCTGAAGAAGGGTGGGACAGAGAAGATTGTGCCCCCTCAGGAGCTGCTCTTAGGACAGATTATCGTGTTGCGGCCGGGGGAAAAAATTCCGGTGGACGCGACAGTGACATCAGGAACTGGTACAGTGGATATGAAGGCTTTAACCGGTGAGTCAGAACCAAAAGCGGTGCGTATAGGTGACAGATTATACAGCGGAAGCATCAATTTAAACGGGGTACTGGAAGCGAGAGTTACCAAGCTTTACAATGACTCCGCGGCAGCGAAGATTACAAGGCTTGTGGAAGGCGCCAATGAGAAAAAATCAGAGAGCCTGCATTTTGCGGATAAATTTACGAAATACTATACACCGCTTGTTATTCTCATCGCTCTTCTGACAGTGATACTTCCTCCTATGATTTTCATAGAAGCAAGAGATGAGTGGATCTACAGAGGGCTTATTATCCTTGTGGCCGCTTGCCCGTGCGGCTTGATGGTATCTATTCCCATGGCTTTTCTAGGTGGTATTGGTTCGGCGGCAAAGCAGGGGGTGCTTATCAAGAGCGGGGCGTTCATCGAGGAACTAATAGAGGCGGATACATTTGTATTTGATAAAACGGGAACACTGACAGAAGGAATGTTCCATGTAAGAGACATTGTTCCTTACAAGATGGAGAAGGAACAGCTTTTGGAAATTGCGGCGCTGGCAGAATCTTATTCAACTCATCCGGTAGCCCTGTCTATTCAGGAGGCGTGCGCTGGGGAACTGGATAAGAACCGGGTGTCAGATATTAAAGAGCAGCCCGGTTTCGGTGTGCAGGCAAAGGTAGACGGCAGAATAGTTTCTGTAGGAAATACAAGGCTGATGAACAAAGAAGGGATTTTCTATCATCCAGCGGACGAAACGGGAACCGCGGTCTATGTGGCAGTGGACGGAAAATACGCAGGTTATATCCTGATTGCGGACGTGATACGTAAAGATGCGGCAAGGTTGATTAAATGGCTGCACAAGCAAGAACTTTCCACAGTTATGCTGACTGGGGATAATGAGGATGTGGCGGAAGATGTGGCGGCGAAGCTAGGAATCAAAAGTGTATATGCGGAGCTGATGCCGGAGGATAAAGTGGCGCTTCTCGAAGAATTCCGGGAAAATCAGATGGAAGGAGAGAAGCTGGTATTTGTAGGAGACGGTATCAATGATGCACCGGTACTCGCGCTGGCAGATATTGGAATCGCAATGGGCGGTCTGGGGGCAGACGCAGCTCTTGAAGCGGCGGACGTGATTCTTGTGGATGACGAACCTTCCCGCATTATCAATGCAGTCCGTATTTCCAGAGCAACATTAAGTTCAGTCCGCCAAAATATGGGATTTGCTATCGGGATGAAAGTGCTTCTTATTGTTATGGCTTTTTTTGGTTTTGTAACGATGCAAAATGCGATTATCGCAGACATGGGAGTTATGCTGATCAATATTTTAAATTCATTCTGGATGATGCAGTATCCGGAGCGTGGAGTGTAAGAAATGATAAGAAAAAATAGTAAAATTACGGGCACCGTGCTGGCGTGTGTCCTTGTGGCAGGAGCGCTGACGGGGTGTGCCAACCCGCAGAAAGAAGGAACTGAGGCTTTAGAACAGGGGAATTATGAGGAAGCGCGCGAACAGTTTCAGAAGACAGTGCAAAATGGTAATGAAGAAAAAGCGGCGGAGGGATACCGCGGATTAGGCATGGCATATTATGGGCTTGAGGATTATGGGGCCGCCATGGAGGCTTTTGAACAGGCGGTAGCTCAGGGGGCAGAGCAAAGCGTGCAGCTCTACCATCTGATGTCTGTGTGTGCAATGCAGAATGAGAACTATGAAAAAGCGCTGGATTATATTCAGACAGGCATGGGGCTGGCGCAGACTTCTGACGGTAAGGAATCCGTAGATGCAGATATGCTGCGCGAGATGCGGTACAATGAGATCGTCTGTTTGGAGCAGCAGGCAGACTGGGAGAGCGCAAAACAGAAAGTAGAAGAATATCTGAGTGAATACCCGGATGATGAAACAGTTCAAAAGGAAGCAGAATTTCTAAAAACTCGGTAGTGCGTAAGTGCTGCCGGTTTTTTGAGAAAATATTTTGATGATCATGGAGAAATGACGGATGTATGAGACAGAGCATATTGAGGAGCGGGTAATCCTTGTGGGGATTGATACAGGCAGTACAGAACTGGCGGAACGGTCTCTGGATGAGCTGGCAGAGTTGGCGAAGACTGCCGGGGCAAAAGTAGAAGGGAAACTCCTTCAGGGACGTGAGAGCGCTCATCCGGGCACGTATATCGGAAAGGGAAAGCTGCTGGAGCTCAAAGATCTTCTCTGGAAGACAGAAGCTACAGGGATTATATGTGATGATGAATTGACAAGTGCGCAGCTGGGCAATCTGGAAGCTGAGCTATGTTGTAAAGTCATTGACCGCACGCTTCTGATTCTGGATATTTTTGCTGCCAGAGCAGTGACCGGGGAAGGAAAGATACAGGTGGAATTGGCACAGCTCCGCTATCGTGCGTCTCGCCTGACAGGACTAGGGAGATCGTTGTCGCGTCTGGGCGGCGGCATTGGCACAAGGGGGCCGGGAGAGAAGAAACTGGAGATGGACCGGCGCCTGATCAGAGAGCGAATCAGCCGGTTGAAGAGAGAACTAAGGGATGTGGAAAAACACCGGGAGTTGATACGCGCCCAGCGTAAGCAGTCAGGGCTTAAGACCGCGGCGCTTGTGGGATATACGTCCGCTGGGAAGAGCAGTATTGAGAATGCTCTCACAGATGCGGGTATATTGGAAGATGCCATGCTGTTTTCCACGTTGGATACCACAACCCGGTCTTTGATGCTAGATAATACACAGGAGATCTTGCTTACGGACACGGTTGGCTTTATACGTAAACTTCCTCATCATTTGGTGGAGGCGTTTAAGAGTACGCTGGAAGAAGCAAAATATGCGGATATCATCATACATGTAGTTGATGCGTCCAATCCTCAGATGGACGAGCAGATGTACGTGGTATATGACACGCTGCGCCAGCTGGGTGTGGAAGACTGTCCGGTGATCACATTGTTTAATAAGCAGGACCGTTTGAAGGAGCCAGTGCGCCAGCGTGATTTTCAGGCAGATTATTCAATTCCTTCTTCCGTGAAAACAGGTCAGGGTCTGGAGGAGTTAAAAAAAGCGCTTCTGGAAATTATCCGCAGAGACCAGATTTACATTGAGCGTTTGTATGAGTTTTCCGATGCAGGGAAGATACAGCTTATTCGCAGCAAAGGGCAGCTGTTGTCCGAGGAATATGTGCCAGAAGGGATTGCAGTTAAGGCATATGTCCCGAAGGATATATACGGGCGGATATAATTCTTTTAGAAGAGACTGGTTACAGATACCCCCCGTCCATGCCGATAATCTGCCCGGTGAGATATCCCGGGGCATCTGCCAGTGAAAGGATGAATCGGGCAGCCTCATCTGGGGTACCGAAGCGCCCGGCGGGGATCTCTTCTTTCAGTGCGCGGCGTTCATCTTCATCGAGACGCACGTTCATCTCTGTATCAATGACACCGAAGGCAACAGCGTTGACCTGTACATTGCTGGGCGCCAGCTCCTTGGCAAGAGCCCGGGTCAGCCCATTTAATCCAGATTTGGCCGCGGAATAGGCGGCCTCACAGGAGGCGCCGCAAACACCCCACATGGAAGAAATATTGATGATTTTTCCTTTCTTTTGCGATATCATGTAGGGAATGGCCTGCCGGCAGCAATAAAATACAGAAGAAAGGTTCGTATCTAATACATTTTTCCACTCTTCGTCTGACATATCGCTTAACAGGCCGAAGTGCGCGGTTCCTGCATTGTTGATCAGGACGTCCAGTCCGCCACAGACCGAAGTAATCTTGCTGAATATAGAGCGCACATCGCCCGGATCGCCCACGTTCCCAGGGAGTGTTGTGCATGTTCCTTTGTGGGACAGGATTTCTTTTTCCACTTCTTTTAGTTTGTCTGTAGAACTTTTACAATTGATAAATACATGATAACCGGCTTCGGCAAAAGACAGGGCGCAGGCGCGCCCGATTCCTCGGGATGAACCGGTTATGAGAACATTTTTTTTCTTCATTTCACACCTCGGTTTCCTATGATCTTAAGTGACCTTAAAACATTCGGGTAATTCTTTATTGATTTTTAATTAAGAGTTATACTGCGCGTATTTCCTTGGAGAGATTCCCACTGCCTTTGTAAACGCTTTAAGATAATTACTGTAATCATTAAATCCGCATGCTTCGCACGCGTCGTTCACAGAGTATCCCTGACTGAGCAAAGATTTGGACAGCGTGATGCGCTTTGCAGTGATGTATTTGTTGATCGTTGTTCCGGTCGCTGCTTTAAAGATACGGCAGATATATGAGCTGCTCAGATAAAAATGGGAGGAGAGCTCATCCAGCGACAGATCATCCTGCATATGTGTATTGATATAGGACAAGATAGCGTCTACCTGTGCGTTATGCGAGATGACCGCCTGATCTTTCTCTGCACTGGTTATGTGTGCTCCGCCTGCGTTTTTACACCGGGCGTTGAAGGCGCGGTTTAGGAAAACCATTAGTTCCAGAAACGCGGCGCGGTCCATAATATCTTCCCCAAAGCCATTCGTAGAGGAAAGCTTGTGGATATAATAGAGGAAACGGTTCTGCTCTTCCGAAGTAAGATGCATTCTGTGAGGCATGTCAGAGGCACGGAAATGAAAGCACCGGGTTAAGTCGGTTGACTGGGAGGATAACTCCTTTAGGTAATCGGGGTTTATGGACATGACAATGCGCTCGTGTTTCTGGCTGTCGATCTGAGAGAGATAATGACTTTCAAACTGGTTGATAAGAAAGATGTCTCCCTCATGGATATCATAAAAACAGTTGTCAATTAAAAATTGTTTTCCACCGCAGATCGAATAGTAGATCTCATAGCAGTCGTGGATGTGCATGTCCATAGCTTTTTCGTCATTGTACAAGTGTGCGAATGCGAAGGAATGTTTTTCCATACACTGCTGAACAGTTTCCTTGCACGAAGGGCAGGCTTTCATAGATTACTACCTCCTTTGCGAGAGCCTGGCGGGCGTTTTACATAAGTATATACAGTGTGTTCAAAATTTTCAATATTTATATCAAAAAAAGACAAGAAACGGAATAAGATGAATGATATACTATACGCAGGTAAAAACAAAAATATAGAGGCATCAAATATTTTGAGGAGGTTTTATTATGGAGGTTCGAACAGCAGCTTCTCCAAGAGATGTGAAGCATTATACAACAGACAGATTAAGAGAGGAGTTTCTCATTGAAGATTTGTTTCAGGCAGATGAGATTAAGCTCGTGTACAGTCATATTGACCGTATTATCACAGGATCGGCGGTTCCAGTGAACAAGAAGCTTGACTTGACGGCAGGAAGCGAACTGCGGGCAGAATATTTTCTGCAGAGAAGAGAGATGGGACTTATCAATATCGGCGGAGACGGTGTGGTGATTGTCGATGGTCGTGTGTACGAGATCAAAGCGCGCGATGGGATGTATATTGGACGCGGATCAAAGGACATTTCCTTTGAGAGTAAGGACGCGGCAAATCCAGCGAAGTTCTACTTGAACAGCTGCCCGGCACATACAGAGTACCCGACCGTACATATTAAGCTTGAAGGTGAGCCGGAGGAAGGCGTTGTTATCGTAAAAGACGAGAACAAAGTGGAGATGGGAACTCTTGAGGATTCTAACCACAGAGTGATCAACAAATATATTGTCACAGGACAGGTTCAGAGCTGCCAGCTTGCAATGGGTCTGACAAAGCTTCTTCCGGGAAGCGTGTGGAACACGATGCCCGCGCATACACATGACAGGCGTATGGAAGTTTATCTGTACTTCGACATGGACGATGACGCTTTTGTGGTACATTATATGGGCGAGCCGAATGAGACACGCCATATCATCATGCGTAATCAGGAGGCGGTTATCTCACCGAGCTGGTCTATTCACTCAGGATGCGGCTCCAGAGCGTACACATTTATCTGGGGAATGTGCGGGGAAAATCAGGATTACGGCGATATGGACAATATCGACAATAAAGATTTAAGATAATTACTATGGAAAATGCCGTGAGAGAACGGCGGAGATTTTGAAGAAAAAGGAGAGAAAGAAAATGGTTAATTTTTCACTCGAAGGTAAGATTGCTCTCGTAACGGGCGCTTCCTACGGAATTGGATTCGGCATCGCGTCTGCTTATGCAGAGGCGGGAGCCACAATCTGCTTTAACGATATCAGTCAGGAAAAGGTAGATATGGGGCTGACTGCTTATAAAGAAGCAGGCATTGAGGCACATGGGTATGTATGTGATGTAACTGATGAAGATCAGGTAAAGGCTATGGTCGCTAAGATCAAAGAGGAAGTCGGAGTGGTTGATATCCTTGTAAACAATGCGGGTATTATCATGAGAAAGCCAATGCTGGAGATGGAAGCAAACGAATTCCGCAAAGTCATCGATGTAGATCTGAACGCTCCGTTCATCGTGTCCAAAGCAGTGATCCCGGGAATGATTGAAAAGGGACATGGCAAAATCATCAACATCTGTTCCATGATGAGTGAGCTGGGACGCGAGACTGTATCCGCGTACGCGGCAGCCAAGGGCGGACTTAAAATGCTTACAAGAAATATCTGCTCCGAGTACGGTGAGTACAATATCCAGTGTAACGGTATTGGACCCGGATACATTGCAACACCGCAGACAGCACCGCTTCGTGAGCGTCAGGCTGATGGCAGCAGACATCCTTTCGACCAGTTCATCGTATCCAAGACACCGGCTGCAAGATGGGGGAATCCGGAAGACCTTCAAGGACCGGCAGTATTCCTTGCTTCTGATGCGTCTGATTTTGTAAACGGTCATATCCTGTATGTTGACGGAGGAATTCTTGCTTATATCGGAAAGCAGCCGTAACATATCTTTCTGTCACAGATAGCGTATGAAGATATTTGAAATTTAAATTCAATAACATAAGATATCCGTAGAACTGTGATTGCACCGCGGCTACGCTCTACGAGCCGCTTGCGCAACACAGTCCCTGCGGATATCTTATTTCTTGGAAACAGAAAGTTCAATATTATTCTGTAAAGAGTTCAAGTCCGGCAAACATATCATGCAGTCTGTGCTCATCAAAAGGCAGATACTCTGCGATTGTGAATCCAACCACATGACTGTTCCCGGTGATGCACTTTAGTATGCCGGAGAGCGTTTCCATGGTCATTCGACCGCCGCCGCTGCCGTCCCCCACTAATTCTGGATTGGCAAAATAGGTGGAGTGGAACAGCCCCGCGTCGAGGACATCGATATCAAGATGGACCAAGATATGGTCAAATTGTCCCATGAAATTCTTAATCTCATCATTGGATACAAATTCGCTGTCCTGCACTTTGTACTGAACTTCTGCATTCTTCAGAAAATTTTCCTGATAATCGTGAAGCCCCTGCAATCCTACATACAGTATCTCGTCTGCTCGGAACTTTTTGTTTTTCATAAGTCCTGTGAGGGAAGAGTCACCATGACCCATAAGTGAGCCGAGCACCATGGCGTGAGCGTTGGGATAACCGTCCTTTGGGGAGGATACGTCGGGATGAGCGTCTATCCAGATGATGCCCGCGTTTTCATAGAGGCCGTGCAGATAATCAAAGGGCGCCTGTGAAACGATGCAGTTGCCGCCGATGGTGATGATCCTGTCGGGACGCGCTGCTTCGATCAGTTCTCCCGCCTTGCAGATGCCTTGTATCACTTCATCTCTGGCGTAAATGCCGTCTGTCACGTTGCGGCTTTTCCCGTCAGGCGGGGCAATCTCAACTTTCAGTAAAGGCTGGTTCTCGTTCTCAGGGAGAATGTGGGCGAGCAGATTGGCTCCGAAATAATAAGTGTCCAAACCTCCACTTAGATAGTCGGGGTAGAGTAACCGGATTGTTTTCATAATTTCCATCTCCTTTTTGAAGTGTTTTGATTTATGGGATTCTGATTTAATGTTGAGCTGATGCTAATACAGCATATCGGTCTTCTTAAGCCAACGATAAGGTCAGCGTAAGAGGCTTTCCGCCATCTCTTTTCCTGCTTCGAGCACATAAAATGCCAGTTCGCGGATGCGTTCATCATTCATCCGGCTTGTGGGTGCGGAGATGCTAAAAGCGTACTTTGGGATTCCTGCAGGATCTTTCAGGCTGCACGCGATACATCGGACACCGATCTGGTTCTCTTCATTGTCCAGTGCATATCCTCTCTGCTGTATCTGTGCAAGCTCTTGCTGGAATTTTCCGTAGTCTGTGATGGTATGTTCTGTCAAAGGAGAAACGCCGCTGGCATTCCAGACTTCTTCTGCCTCCCAGCTGTCCATCTGGGCGAGCATTGCCTTTCCTACGCCAGAACAGTACAGAGGGATTCTGCTTCCGATGCGGGATACCATTTGCATCCCGTTGTTAAAAGATTCCACCTTGTCAATGTACACAGCGTCTGTCCCGTCCCTCTCTACAAAATGCACCGTCTCGCCGCTGGCTTCCATCAGTTTGCGTAGATAAGGGCGGACGGTTTGGACAATATCAACCTTGCTCATAATCCGGTTTGCAATATCTACGATCTTAAACGTGGGCTCATACTTTCCGGTTGCGGGATCCTGCTTAGCGTATCCCATATAGATAAGGGAATTCAGCACCCGGTGAGCCGTAGTTTTGTTTAAGCTAAGAGTGGCGCTTAGATCCATCAGTCCGATACTCCCGGTATCCGCGAGAAGTTCTAGAGCCTGAAAAAGCCTGCCTGCCACTTGAATAGGATTCTTTTGTTCCATAGGTCTCATCCTCTCAATAGTTTCATATTATGAAAACAATAATATCATAAAACAATCTTAGGTTCAAGATCCATATTTTCTTATTTTTATTGAATTTTTTTACTTGACATTTTAGTTTTGCGTATTATACTTGCATGTAGAGAGTACCACATATAGAAAATGAATTTCATAATATGAAACAAAAGGAGAATGGAAATGAATGAAGTGTTGAAACAGATCGAAGAGATCGGTATCGTTCCTGTTGTTGTTCTTGACGACGCGAAAGACGCAGAGGCGCTTGCTGAAGCTCTCTGTGAGGGAGGGCTGCCGTGTGCAGAGGTTACATTTCGCACGGATGCTGCAGAGGAATCCATCCGTATCATGTCAGAGAAGTTTCCAAATATGCTGGTAGGAGCCGGAACTGTTCTGACCACAGAGCAGGTTGACCGCGCGATGGCAGCGGGCGCAAAGTTTATCGTAAGCCCGGGCCTGAACCCGAAAGTCGTAAAATACTGTGTTGAGAAGGGAATCCTTATCACACCTGGATGTGCGAATCCGAGCGATGTTGAGCAGGCGATTGAGAACGGGCTTGAGGTCGTAAAGTTCTTTCCGGCAGAGCAGGCGGGCGGTCTGGCGTATATCAAGGCGATTGCAGCGCCGTACGTGGGGATGAAGTTTATGCCCACAGGAGGCATTAGCCCGAAGAATGTAAAAGACTATCTTGCCTATGACAGAATCCTTGCCTGCGGCGGAAGCTGGATGGTAAAGGGAGA
Source organism: Candidatus Mediterraneibacter pullicola (assembly GCA_019117065.1). Taxonomy (GTDB): domain Bacteria; phylum Bacillota; class Clostridia; order Lachnospirales; family Lachnospiraceae; genus Mediterraneibacter; species Mediterraneibacter pullicola. Next base: position 25,396 of record DXAK01000016.1, read on the forward strand.
TCTGATAAAGGCAGGCGAATTTGATAAAATTAAAGAGCTTGTAAAAGAAGCAGTTGAAATCGTAAAGGAAAGCAGAGGTAAATAAGAATGGCAAAGAAAGTTATCACATTTGGAGAGATCATGTTAAGACTGGCTCCGGAGGGATATTACCGTTTCGTACAGGCGGACACCTTTGGCGCTACATACGGCGGAGGGGAGGCAAACGTAGCCGTCTCTCTTGCAAACTACGGATTTGACGCAAAGTTTGTTACAAAGCTTCCGAAGCACGAGATCGGGCAGGCGGCTGTAAACTCTCTGAGAAGATACGGAGTCGACACATCTTATATCGCGCGCGGCGGTGACAGAGTGGGTATCTACTTCCTCGAGAAAGGCGCTTCCCAGCGTCCGTCCAAGGTCATCTATGACCGTGCAGGCTCTTCAATCGCTACAGCGTCCGCATCTGATTTTGATTGGAGAGAGATCTTCGACGGGGCTGAGTGGTTCCACTTTACCGGTATTACTCCGGCGCTGAACGACGAGGTAGCTGCTATTTGTCTGGAAGCCTGCAAGGCTGCTAAAGAGGCGGGAGTCACCATTTCCTGTGACTTAAACTATAGAAATAAGCTGTGGTCAAAAGAAAAAGCGGGCAGGATCATGGGCGAGCTTTGCCAGTATGTTGATGTGTGCATTGCAAATGAAGAGGATGCTTCCGATGTGTTCGGCATCAAAGCGGCTGACACAGATGTTACCAAGGGTGAGGTAAACCATGAAGGATACAAAGAGGTGGCAAAACAACTTGCAGACAGATTCGGATTTTCCAAGGTTGCCATTACCCTGCGCGAGTCTATCTCCGCGAACGATAACAAGTGGTCTGCCATGCTCTATGACGGGACTGATTATTATTTCAGTAAAAAATATACCATGCACATCGTTGACCGTGTAGGAGGCGGCGACAGTTTTGGCGGCGGTCTTATTTGCGCATGTTTAAATGGATATGATTCCCAAGCAGCTATCGAGTTTGCAGTTGCGGCTTCCTGCCTGAAACATACGATAGAAGGGGATCTCAACATGGTATCTATGGATGAAGTGCTCAAACTTGCCGGCGGAGATGCTTCCGGCCGTGTTCAGAGATAATTTTGACGACGTAAAATTTATATAAACCCAACTTTTTCGGGGATGCTGCCTGCGAGCGGCATCCCTGCCTCTTTATACAGGAAATGTGCACGGTGAAAAACTGATGCGGGGTTGTACTTAGACATCTCCTGTGGTAAGATTTATTTGACAACTTATAAACATTCCAGCCGGGATGAGAGGGAGATTTACGGAGGGCATGTCATGATAGATGACGCGATAGAATTTGCGACGAAGGCGCACGAGGGACAGTTTCGGAAGGGAACGAGGAGACCGTATATCGTTCATCCCATCGAGGTGGCAGATATCGTGGCCACTATGACGAAGGACGAGGAAGTGATCTGTGCGGCAGTGCTTCACGATACGATTGAGGATTGCCGGGGAATCACAAAGGATATTCTGAAGCTTAGGTTTGGCAGCCGGGTAGCGGATATCGTGATGCAGGAGAGCGAGGATAAATCCTGTACATGGGAGGAGCGCAAGGGTGCTACCATCAGCCGGCTCAAGAATGCTCCCGTGGAAGTACAGATGATCGGCCTTGCGGATAAGCTGTCTAATATGCGTGACATCGACCGGGATTATCCGGTGGCAGGGGATGCCTTATGGACCCGCTTTCGCATGCAGAGCAAAGAAGCGTTGGCATGGTATTATAAGAGCATACGTGACGTACTGGAAGAGCGTTTTAAAGGTGTACCGGCATATGAGGAATACTGTGTGCTGATCCATAAAAATTTTGGTCCCGGACCTGCGCATATGGGATGGCAAGAGACGGGAAAATGAGCAGACTGCCGGACTGTAATTGTACTGCGGCGCCGTACTGCCGATGGAGCTAAGGCTCTTGAAAGAGGCCAATTCCGGGAGGCAGAAAGGTAAACCAGAAAAATGCCAGTGTAAGGAGGATGGTCAGCCAAGAGATCAGTTTCCTCTGTCTATATATTCTGTGAGAAGATTTCCCCTTCCATGCGATATAAAATACGACCACAATGCTGATAAAAAAGATGGAGATATCCACGAAAGTTATGTTTTTCCCGAGGATTCCTGAGTAAACATAGAAAAGCACCGGAATAAGAAAGGTGCCAGCCAGATTGCCTGTAATGAGAGCGGGATACAAAGAGGGATAGGCGTTTCGTATGGCACGTGGCATAAAGAACGACCAGAGCAGGACGGGAAAGAAGACTAGTTTCATATGCTCCCACGTAGATTCATTTACCGGCGAAAAGAGGGCAATGCCCCGGGAATACCCGCTCCATTCATAGAAAAAATGTGACAGGGTGCCAAGTATGGCAGTGGAGATCAGCCCTGTGACGAGATAAAATTTAATATGCGTTATTGTGGTTTGTTCCATAAGATTACCCCCGTATACTGTAGATGCTGTATATATAGTATACGGGGGCGCTTTATTTTTATTCTACGGGCAAGTCCTTTGGACCGTCAGTTCCAGAAATCAGTCTTGTTCTTTAACTGAATATCTGCGGCCCTAAACACCGGGTTCTTCCCGGCTTTCTTCTGCTTTATATAATCCTGCATCGCGCGGATAGCCGGTCCGCCAAGAATGAGAATGACAGGAAGATTGATCAGCGCCATCAGTCCCATGAGTACGTCGGCGGTATTCCACACAAGCCCGAATTCCATTGTCGCTCCGACAAGAACAATCAAGGCGGCGATGATTCGGAAACATGTGATCAGGATTTTGCCCGGCTTTCTCCCGCAGAGGAATTTTAATCCCATCTCGGCATAATAAAAATTGCCGATTAGCGTAGTGAATGCAAACAGGCAGAGTGCGATCGTGATAAAAATGGTGCCAAATCCGCCAAGAGAGTTGGATGCGGCCGCCTGTACCCACTTCATCCCGGCCATATCCTCAGCGGGGGCAACTCCCGAACAGAGTAGCATGAATGCTGTGGCAGAACAGATCAGGATCGTGTCGATAAATACGGAGAGCATCTGTACCAGCCCTTGCTTGACTGGGTGAGAGACGGAAGCGCTTGCGGCAGCATTAGGCGCAGAGCCCACACCGGCCTCGTTAGAGAAAAGCCCTCTTTTGATTCCCTGCATTACGCAGGAGCCTGCAAACCCACCAAATATTGCCTGAATATCGAAAGCATTTCCGAATATGTCGGCGAACATCTTAGGGATTGCATGGTAGTGGATTACGACGATGAAAAGTGATACGCCCAGATAAAAGATACCCATTAACGGGACGAGCACGCCTGTGATCTTAGAGATCTGCTTACTTCCTCCAAAGATAGACGCCGCGAATATGAGCGCAAGGAAGACGCCTATGATCACCGGAGTGGTCTTTTCATTAAAAAAGTCATATGCCCGGAAGGAGTCCGCGATGTTAAAAGAAGCTACAAGGTTGAATCCACCCATGTAGGTCATGATGAGCACAACGGCAAATAAAACGCCGATCCAGTGCTTTTTGAGCGCTGCCTGAATATAATAGGCAGGACCGCCGTAGGAGCTGCCGTCCTCCGCGCGGTGCTTGTAGATCTGAGCCAGTGTACTCTCGATAAATGCGGAAGCGCTTCCGAGAATCGCAGTCAGCCACATCCAGAATACGGCGCCCGCGCCGCCTAGACAGATGGCTGTCGATATGCCAGCAATATTTCCGGTTCCTACCCGCGAAGCAGTAGATACCATAAGGGCTTGAAATGATGAGAGCCCTTTTTCATCATCGCCGGGCTGCGCTACGACGCGGAGCGATTCCACAAACATGCGGAACTGGACGAATCGTGTTCGGAATGTGAACCAGATTCCCACAGCCAGCAGCAGGATGATCAGGATATAACTGTAAAGCAGGTCGCTTAATGTGTTGATGATTTCTGCAAACATTTTCTTCTCCTCTCTTTCTTTCAGCGCCGCGATTAGTGCGCTGTCGATTATGTATACTTCCCGGTGTGAGAGTTTCGATATTGGGTCTGATATCACCGGCAAGCCACAGACGGTTATTTATTATATAGCAAGGCGCTTGTTTTGTCCAGAAAAGGCGCTATCCTTTGCATCACAAGAAGGATTGTGTTATCCTAATATGAGACAATGTGACAATAAACGAGGAGGAAATATCGTGAGATTAGATGAACTCTTAGAACGTTTGGAATATGAAGTGATTCAGGGGAGCGGTGAGACTAAGATCACAACTCTTGCCAATGACTCTAGGAAAGTGCAGAAGGGAAGCGTGTTTGTATGTATTAGCGGGGCGGTTTCCGACGGACATAGGTTCGCGGCAGATGTGTGCGCGAAAGGCGTTACTGCGATTGTTGTGGAGAAAGACGTGGAAGTGCCGGAGCATGTGACAGTTATCAGGGTAGAAGATACGCGGTATGCGCTCGCTCTTATGTCGGCGGCATATTTCAGATATCCGGCGGAGAAGTTAAAGGTGATTGGTATTACCGGAACAAAGGGAAAGACAACCACCACATACATGATCCGTTCCATCTTAGAGAGGGTGGGACACAAAGTAGGACTGATTGGCACGATCGAGTCGATCATTGGCAGCCGCACGATCCCCGCGGCAAATACAACGCCGGAATCATTTACGATTCATCAGTATTTTTCTGAGATGGTGAAGGCTGGATGCGACAGCGTGGTCATGGAAGTATCTTCGCAGGGGCTAATGCTTCATCGCACAGCAGGTATCCCGTTTGAGATCGGCATATTTACCAATCTAGGGAAAGACCATATCGGGCCCAATGAACACAAGGATTTTGATGATTATAAGAGATGCAAGGCAATGTTGTTTAAACAGTGCAGACTTGGCGTTGCAAATGTAGATGATCCGCATTTTGAAGATATTTTCAAGGACGCCACATGCCGTGCCGAGACATTCGGCTTCTCTGGGAAAGCGGATCTGCGCGCGGAAAATGTGAATCTTGTATCAAGACCGGGATACTTGGGTGTTGCATACCATGTATCCGGTTTAATGGATTTTGACGTGGAGATTAATATACCGGGCACGTTCAGTGTGTATAATTCACTGACAGCTATCGCAGTGTGCCGTCATTTCGGAGTTCCTGTAGACAAGATCAAGGAGGCGCTTAAAGAAGCGAAGGTAAAAGGGCGCATTGAAATGATCAAGGTGTCGGATGAATTTACTCTGATGATTGATTATGCCCACAATGCGATGAGCCTTGAGAGCCTTCTGACTACACTGAAGGAGTACCGGCCCAAGCGTCTTGTCTGCCTCTTCGGATGCGGAGGAAACCGTTCTAAAGACAGGCGCTACGAGATGGGAGAGGTATCAGGAAGGCTTGCCGATCTTACAATTATCACATCGGATAATCCAAGATTCGAGGATCCACAGGATATTATCGACGACATTAAAATAGGAATCGGGAAGACGGGCGGGAAATATGTAGAAATCTGCGACCGTAAGGAAGCGATTAAATACGCCATCGAGAACGGACGCCGGGGAGATGTGATTGTGCTGGCGGGAAAAGGCCATGAGGATTATCAGGAGATCAAAGGTGTAAAATATCCTATGGACGAGCGCGTGTTGATCGCAGAAGTTCTTGAAGAGTTGAAAGAGGGAAGATAATTTCGTGTTTGCAGACATTATCATTGATATACAACATGAAAAACTGGATAAAATCTTCCAGTACCGTATCCCTGAGAGCCTTGAGGGAAAACTGGGGCCGGGGATGGAAGTGCTGGTGCCTTTCGGAAAGGGGAACCGGCAGACTAAGGGATATGTGACTGGACTGTCAGAGACTTGCGATTATGATCTTTCGAAAGTGAAAGAAGTAGCCGGTATCTCGGAGAAGGGCGTGGAGATCGAGGCAAAGCTGATCGCTCTTGCCGCGTGGATGAAAGAGAATTACGGCGGAACCATGCTCCAGTCCTTAAAGACTGTGCTTCCTATCCGGCAAAAGGAGAACGCCAAGGTAAAAAAGCGTCTCCGCCTTCTCCTTGACAAGGAAACAGGAAAACGCCAGCTTCACTATTATCTAGAGAAGAACCAGAAGGCGCGCGCGCGCCTGATGGCGGCGCTTCTTGACGATGCGGAACTGGAATATGAGCTTGTCACGAAGAAGCTGAATATCACCGCTTCGGTAATCCGGGCGTTGGAAGAGCAGGGGGTGCTTTGCGTAGAGACAGAGCAGGTATACCGGAACCCGGTAAAGCAGACAGTCAAAGAGACATATAAGCTCTCTTATACGCAAGAGCAGGAGCAGATCATTAGAAGGTTTAAGAGAGACTATGAGGCGGGATTGAGAAAGACTTACCTGATACACGGCGTCACGGGAAGCGGCAAGACAGAGGTGTACATGGAGATGATCCGCACTGTGGTGGATATGGGGAAGCAGGCGATCGTGCTTATCCCGGAGATCGCTCTTACCTACCAGACGGTGATGCGTTTCTATAGACGGTTCGGAGACCGGGTGTCCATCATGAACTCGCGGCTGTCCGCGGGGGAGAGATATGACCAGATGATGCGGGCGAAAGATGGAGAGGTGGATGTGATGATCGGGCCGCGTTCTGCTCTTTTTACCCCGTTTCCTGATCTGGGGCTTATTGTCATCGACGAGGAGCATGAGTCTACCTATAAAAGCGAACAGACGCCCCGGTACCATGCACGGGAAACTGCAGTGCGAAGGGCGCAGGCAGAAGGCGCGGGAGTAGTACTTGGGAGCGCTACTCCGTCTATGGAAGCTATGTACCGTGCGAAAAAAGGAGAGTATGTCCTCTGCCAGATGAAGAACAGGTCAAGGATGCAGCAGCTCGCGGACGTATATACTGTGGATCTGCGGGAAGAATTAAAAAGCGGGAACCGTTCCATCCTGAGTAGAAAACTTACGGAACTGATGCGGGACCGTTTGGATAAGCAGGAACAGATCATGCTCTTTTTAAATCGTAGAGGTTACTCGGGATTTCTTTCATGCAGGGAATGCGGGCATGTGATAAAATGCCCGCACTGCAATGTGTCTCTTGCTGTCCACCGGGACGGAAAGATGCGGTGTCATTATTGTGGGTACACGCAGCCGAGAGTAAAAAAGTGTCCGGAGTGCGGTTCGTCCCATATTGGAGAGTTCCGGGCAGGAACACAGCAGGTCGAGGATATTGTCAGAGATACATTTCCCAGCGCGAGAGTGCTGCGCATGGACATGGACACGACCCGGCAGAAGGATGCTCACGAGAAAATCCTTTCTGCTTTTGCCAATGAAGAGGCGGATATCCTTGTAGGGACGCAGATGATCGTAAAAGGACACGATTTTCCCAATGTCACTCTCGTGGGAGTGCTGGCGGCGGATATGTCCCTCTATACAGATGATTACCGCTCGGGAGAGAGGACTTTTCAGCTCCTGACACAGGCGGCAGGGCGCGCGGGAAGAGGAGGGCAAAAAGGAGAAGCAGTCATCCAGACGTACAGCCCGGAGCATTATGCGGTCGTAGCTGCGGCGGCTCAGGACTATGAAGCATTCTATGAAGAGGAGATGCGCTACAGAGAACTAATGGGATACCCTCCCGCGGAAAATCTTCTGGCGCTGTTTGTATCCTGTGAGAATGAAAACATGCTGGAAAAGGGATGTCATTACCTGAAGGAGTACATTCTCCGAGTAAAAGGAAAGCGCAGGGCAGATGTGATAGGACCGGCAAGCCCAGGGATTGACAAGATCAAGGATGTATACCGCCGGGTGATCTATGTTAAATCGGCGGATTATGATTCTCTCATCGTGATAAAAGACAGAGTGGAACAATATATTGAGATAAATTCAGGATTTGATAAGATGCGGATACAGTTTGACTTTAACCCGCTGTAAGGAGGAAACTATGGGAATCAGAGAAGTAAGAGAGATTGGAGACGAAATACTGACGAAACAGTGCAAAGATGTGCCGAAAATGACTTTTCGGACAAAGATCCTTATCGAGGATATGCTGGATACGATGTATGAAAAAAATGGTGTGGGACTGGCCGCTCCGCAGGTGGGTGTGTTGAAAAAGATCGTTGTTATCGATGTGGGAGAAGGCCCCATCGTGCTCATCAACCCGGAAATCATCGAGGCATCCGGGGAGCAGACAGGTGAGGAAGGATGCTTAAGCGTTCCGGGGAAATGGGGGATCGTCACCCGTCCGGAGCGCGTGAAGATACGGGCGCTGAATCAGGATATGGAGCCTTTCGAAATGGAAGGCGAGGGTCTTTTGGCGAGGGCGTTCTGCCATGAGATCGATCACCTTTTTGGGGAACTGTATGTGGATAAGACGGAAGACGGACTCCACGATACCGCTTATGAAGCATATGAGGAAAAGGACGGAGAAGAAACGGAGGAATAAAGCGATGCGTGTAATATTTATGGGAACACCGGATTTCTCTGTGGGAACGTTAGAAGCGCTGATCGGGGCAGGGCACGATGTATGCCTTGCAGTGACCCAGCCGGATAAGCCAAAAGGAAGAGGGAAGGAGATGCAGTTTCCTCCGGTGAAGGAGACGGCCCTCAAGTATGGTATCCCGGTTTATCAGCCGCGGAAAATCCGTAATCCTGAGTGTATAGAAGAACTGAGAAAATATAATGCGGACGTGATGGTAGTGATTGCTTTCGGGCAGATTCTTCCGAAGAAGATCCTTGAGATGACGCCCTACGGCTGTATCAATGTTCATGCGTCTCTGCTTCCGAAATACCGCGGGGCAGCTCCGATCCAGTGGTCCATCATCGAGGGGGAGGCAGTCACGGGCGTGACCACGATGCAGATGGATGAGGGACTGGATACGGGGGATATGATCATGAAAGCGGAAGTGCCGGTCTCTGAGGACGAAACAGGAGAGACACTCCACGACAAGCTTGCAGCAGCGGGAGCCAAACTGTGTGTGGAGACGCTGGAGGCTCTGGAGAAGAAGACGGCAGTATTTGAAAAGCAGGGAGAGAGCCCGACGGCTTATGCAAAAATGCTCACTAAAGAGATGGGAAATATCGATTGGGCGCAGCCGGCGGTACGGATCGAACGGCTGATTAGAGGATTGAACTCATGGCCCAGCGCATACACACACTGGAATGGGAAAGTGATGAAGATCTGGCGGGCGAAAGCGGATACACAGACTGTAGAGGACATGCAGATGGGAGACGACGGCAGGTCTGGCGCCAGAGGGACGATTCCGGGAACAGTAACCTCTGTGGGAAAAGAAGAGTTCACCGTACAGACAGGGGATGGTGGGCTCCGTGTATATGAAGTGCAGATTCCGGGGAAAAAGAGAATGGAGACAGGCGCTTTCCTGAGGGGGTACACGATGGAGACGGGAACAATTCTCACAAGAGAGTGATGTGCCGGTTTCTGTGAGATCAGGAGGTTGATATCATGCTTTACTATTATTATGATTGGACTTATATTCTTGTGCTGGTGGGGGCACTTATCTGCATGGCCGCTTCTGCCAGAGTAAACCGCACATTTTCCAGATATTCTACTGTACGCAGCCGTTTGGGGCTGACGGGCAAAGAAGCGGCAGAGCAGATCCTTCATAGAAACGGGATTTACGATGTGCAGGTAATCCATATCCCCGGGAATCTTACGGACCATTACAATCCTTCGAAAAAGACGCTGGGACTTTCCGATACGGTGTATAATTCTGCGTCCGTGGCAGCTATTGGCGTGGCGGCCCACGAGTGCGGGCACGCGGTGCAGCACGCCACAAAGTATGCGCCTCTTTCTATCAGAGGGGCCCTTGTCCCCGTGGCGAATTTCGGTTCCGCGATGGCATGGCCTCTGATCATCATCGGCCTGCTCCTAAACGGACAGACCTCGGCATTGTTTCTCAATCTCGGGATTCTCTTGTTTACGGCGGCAGTGCTGTTTCAGATTGTTACTTTGCCGGTAGAGTTCAATGCGTCTGGGCGTGCAGTAAAAGTGCTGGAGACTTCCGGGATGCTTTGCCCGGAAGAGGTGGGGGCTGTGAAAAAAGTGCTGGGAGCGGCGGCTCTTACTTATGTCGCAAGCGCGGCAGCGATGATCCTGCAGCTTTTGCGTCTGATCATTATTGCGGGAGGAAGACGAAGGAATGACTAAGACGGTAAATGAGCGGGAGATTGTGCTGGCGGTTCTGATGGAAGTGACAGAGAACGGGCAGTTTTGCCACATCGTGCTCAGAGACGTACTTTCTAAATACCAATATCTTGAAAAACGGGAGCGGGCGTTTATCACCCGCGTGACGGAGGGGACGCTGGAGCATCTAATCGAGATCGATTATATATTGGATCAGTTTTCCAAAGTCAAAGTAAAAAAGATGAAGCCGGTAATCCGAAACTTGCTGCGCAGCGCCATATATCAGTTAAAATATATGGACAGCATTCCTGACCGCGCCGTATGCAGTGAATCGGTGAAACTGGCGGTGCGCAAGGGATTCTCAGGGCTTAAGGGATATGTCAACGGGGTGCTAAGAAGCGTTGCAAGAGGCGTTGAGGACGTACAGTATCCGAAGGGGGAAGTGCAGGCTTTATCCGTAAGATATTCCTGTCCAGAGTGGATCATCCGTCTGTGGCAGCAGTCCTACGGCACAGATGTGATCAGGAAAATGCTTGAGGACTTCCAGACAGAGAAGACCACCACGGTACGTTGCTGCTTAAACCGCACGACACCGGAAGAATTAGCCGCGCGTCTTAGGAAAGAGGGCTTGACAGTAGAAACTCATCCATATTTGCCCTATGCGCTTAACATATCGGGGTATGATCACATGGAGAGTCTTGAGAGTTTCCGGCAAGGCCTGTTCATGGTTCAGGATATCAGCTCCATGCTGGCAGGAGAGCTGGCGGCTCCAAAAGCTGGGGACCAAATTATTGACGTATGCGCCGCACCGGGCGGGAAGGCGCTTCACGCGGCGGAGAAACTGTGGCTGGCAGAGCACGCTTCAACAGCCAAGGAGCAGGCATCTTCCGGGCACGTGGAAGCTCGTGATCTGACAGAGTACAAAGTGGAGATGATAGAGGAGAATATTGAACGCTCCGGGCTTACTAATATTTCAGCTGTGTGCAGGGATGCCTTGGCGCCAGATGAAGAATCACGGGAGGCGGCGGATGTTGTGATTGCGGATCTGCCCTGTTCCGGGCTGGGGGTGCTGGGTAGAAAGGCGGATTTAAAATATAACGCCTCCCCTGAAGGTATAGAAAGTCTTGTGAAGCTTCAGAGGCAGATCCTTTCCTGTGCGAAGGATATGGTGAAGCCAGGTGGCACGCTCATATATAGCACATGTACGGTGAATCCAGCAGAGAACATAGAAAACGTACATTGGTTTCTAAAAGAAAACCCGCAGTTTGAACTGACCGATATCTCGGGAGCACTCTGCTCGGAGCTAAAGGAAGGCGTGACAGAAAAAGGATGTATCCAGCTCCTTCCGGGCGTACATAAGAGTGACGGATTTTTCATTGCCCGGCTTGTGAAAAGAACATAACGCGGGGATAATTACTGAATCGGTTTGGCTTAAAGTATATCAGCCCGGCGGATCGGCGCTGGGATCAGCACAAAGATATATACAGGAAAGATAAGGGATAGGCAGGGAATGAAGAAAGATATCCGGGCATATGAATATGATGAATTGAAAAAAGAGGTACAATCTCTTGGTGAGAAACCATTTCGGGCAGGGCAGATCTATGATTGGCTTCACGTGAAATTGGCAGACGATTTTGACGAGATGTCCAATCTCTCCAAGGCTTTGAGGGAACGGCTGGCGCAGGAGTATGAGATTCTTCCTGTGTGCATGGCAGAGAGGCAGGAGTCGAAACTGGACGGTACGAATAAGTTCTTGTTCCGCCTGTACGACGGTAACATGGTGGAGAGTGTACTCATGCGTTATAAACATGGTAATTCCGTGTGCATTTCCTCACAGGCAGGATGCAGGATGGGGTGTGTGTTCTGCGCGTCCACCATCGGCGGGTTAAAGAGAAACCTCTCTGCGTCCGAGATGCTGGGGCAGATCTATCAGATACAGAAGATCACGGGGCAGAGGGTATCTAACGTAGTTATTATGGGAACGGGAGAACCTCTCGATAACTATGAGAATTTTATAAAATTCATTCGCATTTTGACGGACGGGCACGGGCTGAATATCAGTCAGAGAAATGTAACGGTATCTACCTGCGGTATTGTGCCGAAGATGCTTGCGCTGGCGGACGAGGGCCTGCAGATTACGCTTGCTCTGTCGCTCCACGGATCAACGCAGGAAAAGCGCAGGAAGCTGATGCCTGTGGCGAATAAATTTGACTTGTCGGAAGTGCTTGCAGCCTGCGATACCTATTTTCAAAAGACGGGGCGCAGGGTGACTTTTGAATATAGTCTTGTTCATGGTGTAAACGATACAGAGGAGGACGCGCGGGAACTGGCTGCGATCTTAAAGCCGCGTAATTGCCATCTAAACCTGATCCCGGTTAATCCGGTGAGGGAGAGGAATTTTGTCAGACCAAGCAGGAAAAATGCCCTGAATTTCAAAAATAACCTTGAAAAAAGCGGAATAAATGTTACTATAAGAAGGGAAATGGGCTCTGATATCGACGGGGCCTGCGGCCAGCTCAGACGCCGCTATTCAGAAGAAAGTCTGACGGCAAAGGAGATGTAAGGAGACGGAATATGAAGACATTTTCAATTACAGATGTGGGAATGGTACGGCAAGTGAATCAGGATTATGTCTATACGACAGACAGACCTCTTGGGATCCTTCACAATCTCTTTGTGGTAGCTGACGGCATGGGCGGACATCAGGCAGGCGATTACGCTTCAAAATATACGGTGGAAGTACTTAAAAGAGAACTGGATATGAGCGAAGGCGAGGATGTGGAAAAGTGCCTGATATCAGCAATCAAGACAGCCAATCAGGAGATCATCAGGGAAGCTGCCCGCGATGAGCACCTGAAGGGCATGGGAACTACGGTGGTGGCAGCTACGATCATGAATCAGATGATGTATTTTGCCAATGTGGGAGACAGCCGCCTCTATCTGATCAATCAGGGAATCCAGCAGCTTACTAAGGATCATTCCCTTGTGGAAGAGATGGTAAGGCTGGGAGGTATTAAGCCGGAGGAAGCAAAACACCATCCAGATAAGAATATCATTACGAGGGCGATCGGCGCGAAAGCGGATGTGGACGTCGACTTTTACGAGCACCGTCTGAAACGGGGAGACATCGTACTGATGTGTACAGACGGCCTGAGCAATATGGTGGAGGATGAAGAGCTTTTCCATATCGTGCAGGGAGGCAGGGATATTGTGGAAGCAGGGCAGGCTCTCGTAAATGCCGCAAAAGAAAACGGTGGTACGGATAATATAGGGATTGTCCTTATAGAACCGTTCGCAGACGAGGTGAGTGTATTATGATTAAAGAAGGAGTTGTATTAGGAAAACGCTATGAGATACTGGGCCGTGTCGGTTCTGGCGGGATGGCGGATGTTTATAAGGGCAAGGACCATAAGCTGAACCGGTATGTGGCGATCAAAGTGCTGAAAAGTGATTACCGCACGGACGAGGTGTTCATCAAGAAGTTTTTGAGCGAGGCGCAGGCGGCAGCCGGTCTGATGCACCCTAATGTGGTTAATGTCTATGACGTAGGGCAGGACAGGGGACTGTACTATATGGTCATGGAATTGGTGGAAGGAATCACGCTGAAGGATTATATTGAGAAGAAAGGGAAACTTTCGGCGAAGGAGACGATCAGCATCTCGATTCAGATGGTGACCGGGCTTCAGGCAGCTCATAACCAGCATATCATACACCGGGATATTAAACCGCAGAATATCATTATATCAAAAGATGGAAAAGTAAAGGTTACGGACTTCGGCATTGCCCGTGCGACGACGTCCACCCAGACGATCAGTACAAGTGTCATGGGCTCTGTTCACTATACCTCACCGGAACAGGCAAGGGGCGGGGTGGTTGACCAGAAAAGTGACATCTATTCCATTGGTATTACCATGTACGAGATGATCACAGGACATGTTCCCTTTGACGGGGATTCCACCGTGACGGTAGCGCTCAAGCATCTTCAGGAGGAAATTGAGTCTCCGGCGGTGGAAGTGCCGGATATCCCATACAGTTTAGAATGTATTATCATGAAATGTACCCAGAAGAATCCGGGGCTGCGCTATCACGATTGCGCTTCCCTTATTCTGGATCTGAAGCGATCTCTCGTAGAGCCTGACGGAGAATTTGTTGTTCTTGGAGCTGCGTCAGGAGGAGATGCGGATCGTACAATGGTCATGTCCACGGAAGAACTGGAGCAGGTGCAGAGACGCTCTTACAGGCGCGACGATGATGACGAAGATGACGAAGATTATGACAATGACGACGAAGATGATGAGGATGACGATTACGACAGGAGGAGACGTTCTTCGGAGCGCAGAGGAAAGAAGAACAATGTAAATCCTGATACAAAGAGGATCATGCGCATCCTTATGATCGTTGCAGGTGTGGTCATCGCCCTGCTGGTGCTGTTCCTTGTGGCGAACGCGACGGGATTCTTTAGCGGACCGGGGCTGAGCGCGGGCACGGAGGAGACCGTAGAGGTGCCGGATGTGCGCGGTATGACCTATGAGGAAGCGCAGGCGGAGTTAAAGAAACATGACCTCGGAATTAGGAGAGCAGACAAGGAAGAGCCTTCCAATGAGTATGCGAAAGGGGAGGTTAAGAGCCAAGATCCCGGCGCGGATGAGAAAGTGAAGAAAAACACGACTGTCACAGTTGTGATCAGCAGCGGTGAGGAAGCAAAGAAAGTCGCAGTGCCGGATGTGATCAACAGAAGCGAATCTGAGGCAGAGGATATACTTCAGGACACAGGGTTTAAAGTTACCCATGGAGAGGCACGGTACAGTGACAATGTGGCGTCGGGAAATGTCATTTCCACGGACCCAGAACCGGGAACTGAGGTAGATGAAGGCTCTAGCGTACAGATCATTGTGAGCCTTGGGAAAGAGAAGGTAAAGGTGCCGAATCTGCTTGATAAGAGCCAGTCGGACGCAGAGTCCGCCCTGTCGGCGCTTGGACTGTATGGAAGCGTCAGCGAGGAGTACAGCGATAAAGCGGCTGGAACAGTTATATCCCAGAGCCCGGATGCGGGGAGAGAAGTGGATAAGGGAACGACCGTCAGCTATGTTGTGAGCCTTGGACCGAGGACGCAGCTTGTAACGATCCCATCAGATGTGATCGGCGCGACAGAGAGCGCAGGAAAGAAACTGCTTCAAGAGGCGGGTCTTACAGCAGTATATGTTGAAGAAGAGTTCAGTAATTATCCTGCCGGGACGATCAGCCGTGTAAGCCCGTCTGCTGGATCTAAAGTAGAAAAGGGAAGTCAGGTACAGTACTGGATCAGTATCGGTCCGGAGTCGACGGGCGGCGGTTCGGAGAACAATTCCGGCGGCAACGGTCAGGCGGAGACAGATGAATAACTGTTTGGTTTTCGGACACAGAGCAGAATGAGTAAAAATGTATGCAGGGTAAAATCGTAAAAGGAATTGCCGGATTCTACTATGTTCACGTGGTAGAATCCGGTGTTTATGAGTGTAAGGCAAAGGGGATTTTCCGTAAGGACGGCGTGAAGCCTCTGGTGGGAGACGATGTGGAGATCGAGATCACTCACGAAAAAGATATGGAAGGAAACATCATACGCATCCTTCCTCGAAAAAATGAGTTGATCCGCCCGGCGGTGGCGAATATCGACCAAGCGCTGGTCGTCTTCGCGGTCACAAAACCGAGGCCTCATTTTAATCTGCTCGACAGATTTCTTGTAATGATGGAGAGTAGGCATATCCCCGCTGTGCTTTGTTTTAATAAGACGGATATCGCTAGGGACAAGGAGATTGCCGGGTTAAAAGATATCTATTCGGCGTGCGGGTATCCTACTGTGTTTACAAGCGCGAAAGAGGAAGACAATATAGGGGAACTTAAAAAAGTTTTGAGGGGCAAGACAACAGCCATCGCAGGCCCGTCTGGAGTGGGGAAATCTTCTCTTATCAATCTGCTTCAGTCTGAAGTAAAGATGGAGACAGGGAACATCAGCGCCAAGATCGGCAGGGGGAAACACACGACGCGGCATTCCGAACTCATCGTGCTGGGAGAGGATTCATATATTATGGACACGCCGGGATTTAGTTCCCTCTATGTCAGCGATCTGGAGAAAGAAGAACTGAAATATTGTTTCCCAGAGTTTGCGCCTTTCGAGGGACAGTGTAGATTCAGCGGCTGCGGGCACATCCATGAGCCGGGCTGCGCGGTAAAGAACGCTGTTGAGGAGGGGGAAATACACCGGATGAGATATGAGAACTATGTTGTGATATACAGTGAATTACAGGAGAGAAAGAGGTACTAGATGAAAAAAAATATTTTGGCGCCGTCCATACTGTCAGCGGATTTTAAAATTTTGGGAGAACAGTTAAAGCAGACAGAAGAGGCGGGCGCACAGTACATTCATTTTGATGTAATGGACGGGATCTTTGTTCCAAGCATTTCTTTTGGCATGCCTGTACTGGCTTCCGTAAAAGGAGCGACAGAGCAATTGCTCGACGTTCATCTTATGGTGACCGAGCCTGCGCGGTATGTGAAAGAGTTTGCTGTCTGCGGCGCTGATATTATCACAGTGCATCTCGAAGCCTGTGAAGATCTTGCGGAAACGATTGATAAGATCCACAGCTGTGGGGGGAGAGCAGGCGTTTCCATCAAGCCGGGCACCCCGGTAGAGGCGCTGATTCCCTGCCTTGAACAGGCAGACATGTTCCTAATCATGAGCGTGGAGCCGGGGTTTGGCGGGCAGGCTTTTATGCCGGAAGCGCTAAAGCGTATCAGACATTTAAGAAGGATGCTTGAAGAGCGGGGGCTTGACAAAGATATCGAGGTGGACGGCGGCATTTACCACTCTAATGTGGCTGAAGTGCTGGAAGCCGGAGCCAATGTCATCGTATCCGGATCAGGCGTATACAAAGGCGATATCAGGGAAAACACGGCAGGATTTATGGAGATATTGAGAAAGTATGAGTAAACGTACAGTGATCGTGAGTGGCGGAATGGTTGAGAAGGATTTCGCGCTCCCCATATTAAAAAGTGAAGATACGGAATTTATAATCGGAGTGGACAGTGGTCTAAAATTCCTGTATGACAATGAGATCAAACCAGATTATATCGTGGGGGATTTTGACAGTGCGCCCCGTTCGCTCGTCAGTTATTATCGGGAAGAATTAAATGTGCCGGTCAGGGAGTTTAACCCTGTAAAAGATGCGTCGGACACGGAGATCGCCCTGAGACTGTGTATCGGGCTGAACCGGAAAGAAATCTGGATCTTGGGCGCTACGGGCAACCGTATCGATCATATGTGGGCGAACGTACAGTGCCTGCAGATCGCGCTGGATGCAGGCGCGGATGCCCGCATCGTGGACAGTCATAATCAGATTAGGCTTCTGGATAAAGGGATCACGCTGAAACGGGAGGAAGCGTTCGGGAAGTATTTCTCTTTATTCCCGCTGGAGCTACCCGTGGATGACTTAAGCATTACCGGGGCGAAGTATCCTCTGAAAGATCATTTTATGAAACCGGACGACAGTCTCTGTGTGAGCAATGAATTTGCAGAAGATGAGGTAGACATCTCGTTTGCGTTTGGGAAAGTGATCCTGATGGAGACAAGAGATTAGGAATGAAGGAGCAGATAAATGAAATTAGG
>DXAK01000017.1 GCA_019117065.1 Candidatus Mediterraneibacter pullicola
CGGAGCAGTTTTTCAAGGTTTTCCCTGTACGCTGCGTCTTTCACAACAGTAACGATCTTCATCCGCAGTCTCCTTCCTGACCATATCTACACGCCCGCAATTTCCCTTCATATACTGAATGGCGGTGGAAATCGTCTTATATTTATTCAAACGCCCTTGCAGTAAAATAGGTTCATCCCCTACGATTACCAGCTTCAGTAATTCCATAATACTCTCTAATCCATACACTGAATCTATTTTAACATATTCCTCTTATATTTTACCGCTTTATTTCCAAGACCTATATCAAAAACATACATATCGTGTAAAAAAATAAACAGGAGCCACTGCTTTTTCCCACAGTCTGCTCCTGTTTTTAGCACCGCCCTATCCATGCTGATGAAGATACTTCTCTCTTGTAGCCATTCCTCCCCGGATGTGCCGCTCAGACTTATTCATATCCAGTACTTTGCGCGCTTCTCCGGCAAGGGTCGGATTGATTTGGAGCAGCCGTTCGGTAACATCTTTATGTACCGTACTCTTACTGATTCGAAACTGCTTTGCCGTCTGCCTCACAGTCGCGTTATTTTCTATAATATAATTAGCAATCTCCACGGCCCTCTCCTCAATATAATCTTTCAAAAAAATCCCCCTGATAACGTCATTTTTACAATGTATGCAGGGATTTTTGAAGTCATGCCCACTTACCCGCGTCTTTTATAAATATCTCTCGTATCCCTCGCCCCATAAAGAAATCTCCCGATTTCCATCATCTCTCCTATAACAACATAATAAACCACATAATTTCACACATAAATTCGATAATACGGATATTTCCTCTTCTTTACAGATAGGTACGGTTCAAACATCTATGGATTATTCTTACATTCCAATATTGCCGCTTCTACATTATTCGCAAGCTTTTTGCTGCGTCTGAATTTTTTAGCACATTTGTAATGCAGCTCACTGTCTGCATCATGTCCTGCTTAAACAGAGGCAGGTATCGGAGTCTGTATTTCTTATTTACCATGGATCACACTCCTTACGTTTTGGGATACGTCATCATGGCTTAATCTTCCTTCCGTGGTTTCTGCCATTTTGTCCGCTTCATCCAGTTTCACCTCCACGTTGTCTACAAGGCTTGCATATTCCTCCAGACTCAGTACAACCATTGCTCCATATCCGTTTTTTGTCAAATATACCGGCTGCTCCTCATTGACAAGCATTTCAATTTCTGGAAATTTATTTCTCAAATCCGAAACAGGTCTAATCTGTATCATAGTGATCTCTCCTGTCTGCACACATCTTTTACTATATATTATCTTAATTTTATCATTATTTTGCCAAATCCTCGAGTTAATATAAGATTTATTTCATATTTTTAGAGCTATTCATCTCATAAAAACTTGTCTATATTGCCTTAAAACATAACCTTTCTATTTATATGTACTACATTCTTACTAATTCGGAACTGTTTTACAGTCCGCTTCACAATCGCGTTATTTTCTACATTTTCTTTTATATACTGCCTCGATTTAATAAAAAATGATTAAAATAACTGCTATAAAATCAACCAAGCAAAAGGATTCCTTTAGTTCTCACTCTTCATATTATATAGTCCTCATCCGACTCCTCGACGCCCTCCAAATTATCATGGGCGAAATGATTTCTTATTTTTCTGCATTCGTCCAAAATATCATAGACTTCTCCATATTTTTCTTGAAATTTCTCTTCGTCCATTTCCAAAATATTATACAGCCAGAAATATATTTTTGATTTTTCTTATTATATTTAAGTGTTATCATTTTTTCTTCTGTGAACCACTTGCAAATATATTTCAATGTTTTTCTAAAAAAGAGTACAGTAAAATCACCAGATGCCCTGCCGTCACATCCGTAATCCATTTCCGCTGACTTTGCTGTGCCCTTAACGACATCTGCATCTCATATGGGGTAAATTCTATATCTCTAATGGAAAGTTCTTATTCTTCTTTTATGTAATAATCAAGTCTTTCCTTTATATTTTCGATCTCTTTTTCTGTAGTAGTCACAATTTTATAGCAATAATCATTCAGAGTCCAAAGTTCATCAGCAAATACTATCATGGGAAATATATCTCCCTTATATATGATTCTTTTATACTTTTTCTATCAAGAAGATGCGTGCAAATTTCGTGAATTTGTATCACAATACATAAAACCTCCCCGCAGGCATCTCAACGACGCCTGCGGGGAGGTTCCTATTCCGTCATTTATTCTTATTTCCCATGGTATGCTCCCGCATACCCACGATTTCATATTCTTAGAAGATATGATAATTTACAACCAATGCTGCAAACACGATTGACACCATGGAAAGCAACTTGATCAGGATATTGATAGATGGTCCTGACGTATCCTTGAAAGGATCTCCTACCGTATCCCCCACAACTGCTGCTTTGTGCTGTTCACTTCCCTTGCCTCCATGTGTTCCGCCCTCGATATATTTTTTCGCGTTATCCCACGCTCCTCCTGCATTCGCCATAAAGATTGCAAGGAGAAAGCCAGTCGCCGTTGACCCTGCCAACATTCCGATCACCCCGTTATACCCAAGAATCAACCCTGTCACGATGGGGGTTACGATCGCAAGAAGGGTAGGCAGTATCATCTCATGAAGACTTGCCTTTGTACAGATATCTACGCAAGTCTCATAGTCTGCTTCCGCCTTTCCTTCCATCAGCCCTTTGATCTCCCTAAACTGGCGGCGCACCTCTACTACGATACTCTGTGCTGCCCGTCCCACAGACTCCATTGTAAGAGCCGCGAACACGAAGGGCAGGCAAGCGCCGATAAAAATACCAACGAGAACTGTGGGATTCATGACACTCATATCAAGAGTAACATTTGCTCCACCCACTTCCTGAACCTTTTCCACATAGGAAGCAATCAGGGCAAGAGCTGTCAGAGCTGCAGAACCTATTGCGAAGCCTTTTCCGGTTGCAGCCGTTGTATTTCCAAGAGAATCCAGCGCGTCCGTACGTTTTCTCACGTCCGCCTCCAGACCTGCCATCTCCGCAATTCCACCCGCGTTATCGGCAATCGGTCCGTACGCGTCTGTAGCCAGAGTAATCCCAAGTGTTGAGAGCATTCCCACCGCTGCCAGAGCGATTCCATACAGGCCTCTTGTAGATTCAATGAAACCGCCGGATAACGCATATGCTGCCATAACGCAGATCGCGATAATGATAATCGGCACAGCTGTTGACAACATTCCAAGGCTAAGACCACCTATAATAATGGTTGCGGAACCGGTCTCTGATTTATCCGCCAGCTTCTGCGTCGGTTTATAAGTATCGGATGTAAAGTATTCCGTGAAGAAGCCGATAAGCACTCCGGCGAGAAGCCCGCCTAAGATTGCAAAATAGAATCCGATAAACTCTTTACCAAGGATGAACCACACAACCGGGAATGCCACTACCGCGATAATCACCGCGCTTGTGTTCGTTCCTCTTCTCAGTGCCTTCAGAAGTGTGCTCTGGTCCGTACTCTCTCCTGTCTTTACGAGAAGAGAACCGAAAATGGATGCCAGCACGCCTACTGCCGCTAAAATCATAGGGATCACAACAGCATTCACACGGTCTACAGATTCAATCTTATTAAATGCGATGACTCCCAGAGCACACGCAGACAAGATGGAACCCACATAGGATTCGTACAGATCTGCGCCCATTCCTGCGACATCGCCTACGTTATCTCCCACATTGTCCGCAATAACAGCCGGGTTTCTCGGATCATCCTCAGGGATACCTGCCTCAACCTTACCCACAAGGTCCGCTCCCACATCTGCCGCTTTGGTATATATGCCGCCGCCCACACGTGCGAACAGTGCCATAGATGAAGCTCCCATACCAAACGTCAGCATAGTGCTTGTAATATCCTCGATCGGAAGCTTGAATACAATTCTAAGAAGCAGATACCAGATCGAGATGTCCAGAAGCCCCAGTCCAACCACGGTAAAGCCCATAACAGAACCCGCTGAAAAAGCAACTCTTAGTCCTTTGTTCAGCCCTTTCTGACATGCCGCTGCCGTCCGCGCATTGGCCCTTGTCGCAATCTGCATCCCAACGAATCCCGATAAGCCTGAGAAAAAACCTCCCGTCACAAACGCAAACGGAACGAACCATGTCAGGAAACCTAATGCAGCCATAATGAACAGGATGACAAACATCCCCAAAAAGAAAATAATAAGGATCTTGTACTGCCTTCTCAAGTAAGCCATCGCCCCTTGATGAATGGATGCCGATATTTTTTTCATCCTGTCATTGCCTTGCGGAAATCGAAGGACTTTTTGCGCTCTGGTCGCCGCGAATAAAAGCGCGATGACAGAACCGCATAGTGTCAATAGTGCCAGTAGATTGTCCATTTCAACCTCTCCTCCATTCCTCTGTTAAAGAATATAATAATTTATGTGTGCGGGGTTTATTATAGCATTTATTTTTAACTTTTGATATAAATTTCTAATCTTATTTTTAAATTTAGCATATTTTTATACATTTTATCTAAAGGAGGGACCAAAGCGATTCTATAGCTTTTCAGCACCCTCCTCTTACATTTACCTGATTTTTAAAATTCAAATACCGCGACACCGTATGCCGGAAGCGGGTAAGCAAAAGAATACGGGCGTCCGTCGCACTCCTGCTTTACCGGCTTGTACACAAGCGGTCTTTCCTCGCCTTTTCCCCCGTACTTCACATCGTCGCTGTTGAGTAGCAGTTTCAACTGTTTCCTCCTCGGCACTCCCACACGGTAATCTGAGCGCTCCATCGGCGTAAAATTGCACACAAAGAGCAGATTCTTCTTATTATCTTTAGAGTGTCTTATAAAGCTATATATGCTTCGGAAGCAGTCATCCGCATTGACCCACTCAAAGCCTGCGGGATCTGAATCCAGCTCGTACATTGCCTTATTTTTCTTATACAGCTGCAAAAGATCACGATACCAGTTCTGAATTTGCTGATGTTCCGGCTCCGCAAGAAGGAACCAGTCAAGTTCCCTCTCCTCACTCCACTCGCGCAACTGGGCAAATTCCTGCCCCATGAAGAGCAGTTTCTTTCCCGGATGCCCTGTCATAAACGCGTACCCAACCTTTAAATTCGCATATTTGTCGAATCCAAGTCCCGGCATCTTGTTGAGCATGGAGCATTTTAAATGTACCACCTCATCGTGCGAGAGGACAAGGATATAATTCTCGCTATATGCGTATGACATCGCAAATGTCATCATATTATGTGCGTTCTTTCTGAAATAGGGATCCAGTTTCATGTACTCTGTGAAGTCGTGCATCCACCCCATGTTCCATTTCAGGCTGAAGCCCAGCCCGTCATCCTCCGGCGCTCCTGTTACCTTCGGCCATGCAGTAGATTCTTCAGCAATCATAACCGCTCCTTTGTTTCTTCCTAAGACAACAGAATTCAAGTGCTTAAAGAACTCAATGGCCTCTAGGTTCTCATTTCCACCATATTTATTCGCAACCCACTGTCCATCCTGTTTGCCGTAATCCAAATACAGCATTGATGCAACAGCGTCCACACGGAGCCCATCCACATGGAAATGCTCGATCCAGAACAGCGCGTTTGCAATGAGGAAATTTCTCACTTCTGCCTTGCCATAGTCAAAGATCTTCGTCCCCCAGTCCGGATGTTCGCCCTTTCTTGGATCCGCATACTCAAAAGTCGCCGTTCCGTCAAAATCCGCCAGTCCATGCGCGTCTCTGGGGAAATGTGCGGGTACCCAGTCAAGAATAACCCCAATATTGTTCCTATGCAGATGATCGATTAGATATGCAAAGTCTTCGGGAGTCCCGTATCTTGACGTCGGAGCATAATATCCGGTCACCTGATACCCCCATGACCCGTCATACGGATGCTCCGCAATCCCCATCAGCTCTACATGGGTGTATCCCATATCCTTCACATATTTCACGATCGCGTCGGCAAATTCCCGGTATGTGTAAAATCCTTCATCCTCTCTGCCCGGATGTCTCATCCATGATCCGGGATGTACCTCGTAGATTGACATGGGATTTTTCTTGTGATCCCATTCCTCTCTCCTCTTCATCCAAGCATCGTCCGTCCACTTCAGATGTGCGATGTCTGTCACTCGGGACGCAGTTCCCGGTCTTAGTTCCGCATAATTTGCAAACGGATCCGCCTTGAATATCCGTTTTCCCTGCTGCGTCTCGATACAGAATTTATACAGTTCTCCCTCTTCTACTCCCGGTATAAAACATGTATAGATACCAATCGGTTCATGGCGCTCCATGTAGTTCGCCTCAAAATCCCATCCGTTAAAATCGCCTACTACGGCAACTCTCCGGGCGTTTGGCGCCCATACTGCAAAATAAACGCCCTCTTTTCCCTTATGGGTCACTTTGTGGGCGCCCATTTTCTGATAGATCTCGTAATGGTTACCCTGCCCGAAGAGATACTTGTCCAGCTCGCCAATCTCATAGGGCTGTAATTTGTTCTTTGTGTTCTTAGCGCTTTTTGTGTTCTTTGTGCTTTTACCTTTTACCATAAAACCACCTCGCCGTTTGATTTAATATAACATATATTATACTTTATCCTTGCTTAAAAAGAAAGGGAAAAGCATCTCTTAGACAAAAAGAAACAGGCAGTTTTTTCTGCCTGCTTCTCTTCCGTAAATATCCATATACACCAGTGTATCAGATATTAAAGTCATTTTCTGATAAGATTATCCTATCGGCTTCATCCGTATTTTTCCCAAATACTCTCTTCACCAGCTTCTTCGCTGACGCCTTCTGTGAATGTCCGATCGCCTCGTCCATGATCTCTTTCACCTCTGCGACAGTCACTGCATGATCTTCTCTCTGAAGAGAATCAATCTTGCTATACAGCGCCAGAATCCCCATCTCATCAATACGGTATCCATTTTCCTGTGCATAAGTCTGTCCGAATGTCACCAGCTCGTCATTGATAAAAATTGGTATCTCCAAACGGGAGGTAAACTTTCTTCTAAATTCTCGGTTGGAAATCAAAAGTCTGTCCAGCGGTTTCCGCTGTTCCTCAAGAACGATCAGAAGCTCTCCTGTGTCTCCTTCCATCGCTTTATTCAGACGGGCAACGGTCTTTTCATTCATCCTGCCTGCTTTCTCGATAATAAGAGCGCCACCATGTAACTTGTCAAAAATGTCGCTGATCCTCTTTTTATTCAGAGAATCTCCTGTAACAATCGCTACCTTACCCTGTTTGATATTTCTTTGTTTCTGGATTGCCTTTACTACATCCACGGCGAGAACAGTCTTTCCGTTTCCTTTGTTGCCGATGATTAGCAGGTTGCCCGCCTTTGACGTGCCGTTTCTGTTCGTACAGTTCTTATCTTGCTCCAACACATCCACAAGCTGCTCGCTCATGCCTCGCACAGGAACAAAATAGGAAAACAGTTTCTTCTGTTCCTCTGTAAGTCCTGCTCTTGTACCGATTCCGCTCTGAGTCTCAAGATCATAACGGCCATGCACAATGAAACCAGTATCCATGGACAACGCATCCGATATCTCATCCAACGGCAAAGGCGCCGTCTTGCCTGTAGCAATCATCTTCGCCGTCTCTTTACGACTCAGCGGTGTTGTTGCTGAGAGGATATCCATATTATCGTCGTCATCATCCGGTATTTCACGGTCATCTTCCAATTCCGCATGACCCGGATTTACGCGGAACTCTTCATCCAGATCAGGCAGCTCCTCCCGGAATCTTTCATCCTCATCCAGATCCTCGCCGTCATCAAAGTAATCTTCTTCAAACTCTTCGGCTAGTTCTTCTTCCGCTTTCTCTGCATGCTCTTCCTCGAATTCTTCCTCAAACTCCTCGTCATCCAGATCCTCGCCGTCGTCAAAGTAATCTTCTTCAAACTCTTCAGCTAGCTCTTCTTCTGCTTCCTCTGCATACTCTTCCTCGAACTCTTCCTCAAATTCCTCGTCATCCAGATCCTCGCCGTCATCAAAGTAATCCTCTTCTTCGAACTCTTCAGCTAGCTCTTCTTCCGCTTCCTCTTCATACTCTTCGCTGAATTCTTCCTCAAATTCATCGTCATCGTCAAAAAAGTCTTCTGCGAAATCCTCATCATCAATGCGGAGTGATTCTGTTACCTTTCCCATATTCTCACGGGGTTCCTCCACTTTCTTCACCGGCTTCTCAACTGCTTTTTCCGGCTTCTCTTCTTCTGCTGGAATCACTCCCTCAATCTCGTCAATCATCCGCTGGATGTCCGGCGGCAATATCGGCTCCGTCGTCTTCTTGCTTTCCATATTATCCCCTTTTATCTCCCCATCTTCTATATCTTCATCGAATTCTTCCTCGCCTGTTTCAAGCAGATCCTCCCCAATTTCTTCTGCCTCTGCCTCAAACAGATCTTCCCCAATTTCTTCTGCCTCTGCCTCAAGCAAGTCCTCCCCAGTTTCTTCCGCCTCTGTCTCAAACAGATCTTCCTCAAAATCTTCTACGTCTGACCCAGACAGAGCGTCCTCCTCCGGTTCTCCTTCCCATCCTGTAAGGATGTCCTCCAAGTTCATCTGACCGCTGATTTGATCCGGATCCATCTCCTGTGTCTCTTCCAGCGAAAGCTGTTCAGGAAGGATCTCTTTCATTCCCCTTGCCGCGTTTTTCTTTTCACCGGAAATCTTCTCTACAATATCCATATCTGCTACCGATTCAATCTCATCGATCGCTTCCTCAAGATCCGCCATCTCCGGCTCTTCCTCTTCTGCTGCTTTCTCCGTCACTGCTTCCTCTGCTGTCACTTCTTCATTCTCCGGATGAAGCAGCTTCCTAAGCGCTTCATCGAGAGGCATAGTATCCCCAATCTTCTTTCTCTGCGGGATAGCTTCAGTATCAGCAGAAGAATGTTTCAGAACTTCCTCAGCCTCTGCATGTCCATCGCCTGTTTCTTTAGAAACAGCATCTGCGCCTGTACTGTCTTCAGAATCTTCTCCCGTATTTTCCTCCTTACCAGAAAGTTCCTCCGAATACTCTACCCCTGCTTCGTCCGCCGTTTTTGCCCCGGCGTACGATACAACATCAGGCATCTCCTCTGTCTCCATGGAAAATTGCTCATAGCGCTTGTCATACTTCTCCTGCTGAGACGGAGTGAGCGGTTTATACTGCATCTTTAGTTCCATCGCTTTATATACATACTGCCCTTCACTGAACCAAAGAATTAAATCATCACACTCTTCAAGGCACTCTGCTGTCATCCCTGCTTCCTGATACAGTTTTGCCAGCTCATACGCCCACTCTTCAATATACTCTGACTTCTTATACTCCTCAAGAGCTTCTATCTGCTGCTCGATAGGCGCTCTCTGGGCACGAAGGATCTGATATCTTAAAATATACTGATTCGGATCCTTCGGCGCCGTCTGAATAAAATCATCATAATAATCGATCGCTTCATCCACATTTCCCGTCTTGAGCGCCAATGTACACAGACGGCTGATAACTTTTCTGCTTCCTTCCGCACGGCGGTAAGCCAGGTTCAGGATCTCATAACTCTTCTGGTAATCCTTGATTTTCTCATAGATATCACTGACGCTCATCAGCATTGCCGCATTGCGCACTCTCTTCCAATCGATTGTGTCTGCAATCTCTGCCGCTTTTCTGTAAGAGCCGTTCTCCATGAGTTCAAGCATCTGTTCGGTCTTTGACCTGTATTCATACTTATCCACCGCATTCACCTCGTCGAAATAATCTTTCATCGGTCAGTACTTATCTGTCCGCACTGTTCTGAAACGAACCGATACCCTTTCAATATTCTATCATACAGGCGCTTCAATGTCAAAAAAAGTGCATCCTCAGTTGACATTGAAGATGCACTTTAATACTTATTTAATTTTATCATTTTTCTTTTATATTTAAAATCAGAGGCAATATTTTGATTTCGTTCCTGTGAGACCTCCGCCGTCTGTTATATGATCTTCGGTCGATTTATTAAGACCTGCTTATTAAATCTTTCCTCCTTCAATAACGGATTATATTCATAACAGTATCTGCTGTTTCTACTTTCGTTTCCACTTCCAGTACCATTCTATATTTTTTAAAGGATCTCCTAAGTTATTCTTCCTATAACCGTTCGGCAAAAGCAGTACCGTTGTCCGATATTCCAGATGTCTATTAGATTATTACTTCTATAACTATGTACCCTTTACTATAAAATGACATTCTACTCGATGTTTCTTTACACATCTTTGGAAATACTGTTATATGTGGTATCTATATTCAATACGTCTGCAAATGCGAAATCTTCGTCAATTTTTATCCGGATTCCGAACTCTCTGATCTTTTCTTTTCATCCCATTTTCCGGATTATTGCTCTTCTCTTCGGCGAAGGTCTCTTACGTCACAGGAACTTACATCTGCCGTACCACTAACATATTGATAATGTACTGAAATTATACTGTCCATGGGACTTACCTCCTGTTGCCTTTTATTTTTAACCTAATCGAACGACAGATAAGATTTCGTTCTCTTAGATAAATATCCTTTGGAGATGTTTTTATATTGATCTCTTTTGGATATTCTTATGATAGCACTCGGCCTCCAATTTGTCAATACTTTTTATTATTTTTAATTAAATAAATTTATTATTTATTCTATTTTATCTGAATTTTCTGATAATTTATCCATTTTATAGTGTCCCTTCCTCTTAGGACATACCACATTTATGAAATATTTTCAATATTGCATGACTATTCTGACAGATACGCTCCTGATACATAGAAATGGTTTTCATTTTATACATGATTTATAAAAATCTGCATTTGTTCTTAAGAAATCTTCAGATTCTCTTAGGGATTCTTTTAAGAAAGGAGAACTATACTGACAACACTGAAAGACAGTTATCTGAAAGGAGACTTCCATATCATGAAAAATCAGTCCTGCATCGGAAGCGGAGCAAAAAAATATGGTTACATCCCAGTTCTGACCGCGCTTTTTGTAATCCTTATCTCCATAAGCATCCCCCAAGGCGCCATATTCGGTTCTCACACCGACTGGCTGAGCCAGCATGTCACACTGGCGGAGACAATACGCAGCGCCTGTCTCGAACAGCATACTCTCCTCCCCTCGTGGATTGATCTGGGCGGCGGAAGTAACGGATATATGTTCTCCTATTACGGATTTCTCCGCCCGGACATTTTAATCGGGTGCCTGCTGCCCCAAGTTTCCATGCCCCATATCCTGATCGGATATATGCTGGCGATATATCTGGCATCGGTACTTCTCTGTTATATCTGGCTTACAGGTGAGAATATCCGCCCAGTATTCGCTTTTACCGGAAGCGTGATTTTCATGACAGCAGGATGTTTCTTCCACATGCACCGGCAGATTATGTTCGTAAATTATCTGCCGTTTCTGCTGGCGGCATTTCTGTGCATCCGCAGGAAACGGATCCGGATCCTGCCCATATTCCTGACCCTCATCTGCCTGAGCAGCTTCTACTTTGCCATCTCGTCTTTTGCCGCCGTAGGCTGGTACTGGTATCAGCAGGAAGCGCCGCTTATTAAAAATGGGGCTCACTGGAAAAGGTCTCTGCTAAAAAGCATCTTCTCCAGAGGCTCTTTCCTTCCCCGCTATATGGTGGTAGTTATCACCGCTGTGGGAATTTCTGCGGCGCTGCTTCTCCCGACCGCTCTGGTTCTTACGGAGCACCGCCGAAACAGCGGGGGAATGTCGCTGATGTCCCTGTTGGAACTGTTCGCGCCAAACCCGGTGATGAACAACATTTTGTTCAATGAGTACGGCATGGGGTTGTCCTTTGTCTGCCTCTACGCCATCCTAGCGGGGCTAATAAGAAAGGGCTTCCGAAGAGACAGTTTCCTTTTCCTGCTTCTCGGAATATTCGGGGTCTTTTCATGGATATTAAATGGAACGCTCTATGCACGTCCAAAAATCCTCATCCCGTTTATGCCGCTGGTCGTTCTCCATTGTGTCCGGTACTGGCAGGAGATGCTTCCTCCCATTCGGGAATACACCGTGCATATGCCTTTCAAACGGCTCCCCCTGTTCCCCTTTGTAATTATCTTCCCGGCCGGGCTTCTGTGGTTTAGCCAGCCGCAGTTTCCGTGGCTCATGGCAGAAGCAGTCCTACTCCTTGGCTTCTGCGTGATCTGTAACAGGAAGACGGGGCACTCCCACCGAAGTTCCTCGGAGCAGGACGCTGGCACTCCTTTGCCCCGACTTGGGCATCGGCTCATGCCCCGCCGCAATTCCCGGTTCAGATTTTGGCTTCTGCCCCGGCTCGATTCCCTGTTTTTCTGTCGGCTCCTGCCTCTGGTCCTGCTCATGGCTCCCGTGGGGCTGTACCTTACCACCGCCTCAACCGAAGAGTGGGTATACAGCAAAGAGATAGACGCTGGATTTACAAAGGATGAACTAAAGGATATAGACATGGATCCGCTCTACCACTTTGACAGCATGACCGAGCCTCTCATAAGCGCCAATGAACTGCCAAAATCCGGCATGACAAGGAGTACTATGTACTCCTCCATAACGAACCAGTCATATTCCAGTCTCTACTATGACACTTTGCTGACGCCCATACGGATCAACAACCGGGTAGCATTGCTCACCTCGGATAATCCCTTCCTGTTCCGGCAGCTTGGCGTCCGCTATCTAGAAACTGATACTGACCATATCCCTGCCGGATATCATGTTATAGCGCAAAGGGGGGACAGCGTTATCGCAGAGAATGAAAACGTCCTGCCACGGGCGTATTTTACACGGGATCTACCTGATGAATCCGTGATAACCTCTGAAAAATTAAGAGAATATACGCCCGGTCTATCTGCTGGCCATATTCCCGATGGGCTTACGGTGAAAAAGAACGGCGACACCTATGAAATCACGGCAGAGAAGTCATGTACGCTCCATATCACGATCACAAATCCTTCACCCGGGGATATCGTTCTGCTCAACTTTGAAGTAGAGCGCCTGACCCATGACGCCGTAATTATAGACATCAACGGAATACGGAACAAGCTATCCGCTAGCCTCGCCGCCTATCCCAACGGGAACGACTGCTTCCACTATCAGTTTTCCACAGATTTGGAGCATGGAGTGACACAGTTGTCCATTACATTTTCCAAAGGGCACTATATACTCCGGAATCCACAGTGGCAGCTCTTTGGCAAGGAGCTGTTGGACAATGAGGAATACACACCGCTTACATTAGATACAGACAGTACTTTCAATGTTATGTCAGGCACCGTTACCGCGGACAGTAGCGGTTATCTTTCCACATCCATCCCGCTCCAGAGAGGGCTCCAGATTCTTGTAGACGGACGGCCTGCAGAACTCATCCCGGTCAATAAAGCGTTCGCCGGGGTCGCGCTCTCGGAAGGGACGCACCACATCGGCATCTGCTTCTCACCGCCCGGAAAGACCGTGGGATGCGCAATCAGCCTCCTGTCTATGTCAGGTTACGGAATCTGGATTTTGATGAAAAAAATAAGTAAAAGGGGGAAATCCAAATGAAATTCAACAAAGAACTTATCACCTATCTGATCAGCGGCGGGATCACTACCGGGGTCAATTATATTCTGTACGGAACTCTGCTATTCCTGCATGTTCCATACCTCACCGCCAACAGCATCGCTTGGGTCGGCGCCGTGCTGACCGCCTATATGCTCAACCGCAGGTGGGTATTTCACTCTCACCGCCCGATCGCAGGGGAACTCTGTTCATTTGCCGGGCTGCGGCTTTTCACCTTGCTGGCTGAAAACGTTCTTCTCCAGATCTTGATAACAAAACTTTGTCTTACGCCGTTTCCTGCAAAGCTGATTGTCAGTGTGATCACAGTGATCGGCAACTATGTACTATGCAAATTCAGCGTATTTAAGAAAGAGGTGGCATATCATGGATAAACTGATGGAATTGGATAACAGAAAAAAGGAACTGTCTAATAACAGACAGGGAATTTCTGATAATAAATTGGAAATTTCAAAAGACCTGATTAGCATCATCGTTCCTTGTTATAACGAAGAGGAAGCGCTGCCCGCATTCTACCGTGCCGCGTCAGATGCAGTGAAAGAGATAGAGGGCGCGGACTGTGAATTTATCTTTATCGATGACGGAAGCCGCGACCACACCGCCGATATCCTTCAGCGCCTTTCTGCCATGGACGGGCGATGCAGATATCTTTCCTTCTCCCGGAACTTCGGAAAAGAGGCGGCAATGTATGCGGGGCTGCAAAATGCCTCTGGCGACTATTGTGTCTTTATGGATGCGGACCTCCAACATCCGCCTGAACTGTTAAAGGAAATGTACCGTGTCGTAAAGACAGAAGGCTACGACTGCTGTGCCGGGCTCCGAGAGGACCGTACAGGTGAAAACCATATGCGTACAGTCCTCTCCCGCACATTCTATCATATTATCGGCAGGATCTGCCGTCTGGATATGGGAGACGGCAAAGGAGATTTCCGCATGATCAGCCGCGCAATGGCGGACTCCATACTGGAACTCAAGGAATACAACCGCTACATGAAAGGCATTTTCTCTTTCGTGGGATACGATACGAAGTGGATTCCCTTCCACAATGTAGAGCGCAGCGCCGGAGCGTCAAAGTGGAACATACGCTCATTATTCCGCTATGCAATAGACGGAATCTTCTCCTTTTCCTCGGCACCTGCTTCGCTATCTGGAGCCACT
Organism: Candidatus Mediterraneibacter pullicola; assembly: GCA_019117065.1. Lineage (GTDB taxonomy): Bacteria > Bacillota > Clostridia > Lachnospirales > Lachnospiraceae > Mediterraneibacter > Mediterraneibacter pullicola. The sequence continues at coordinate 14,671 of DXAK01000017.1, forward strand.
GGCGTTCTTCTCCTACTGATCTCTGCACTAGTAGGAATATGTTCCCTCGTATCCGGACGCGGTCTGACCGGGATTCCTCTCCTGATCTGTCTTCTCTTCCTGCTTAACGGGATACAGATGTTCTTCATCTCCATCCTCGGCCAGTATATGTCAAGAGACTATATGGAAAGCAAGAAGCGCCCGGTCTATATTATAAAGAAAAGAGGCGGTTTCTAAAGCACGATGTCATCTACTTTTTGAAAATCTGACAGTGTATAGGATTCCACGGTGTTCCCCGCGATCAGGTAGAATCGCTCCCCTGCGTACAGCCCCCTTGCGTCTCCATACCCCGGCAGCCTGCGCGAGAACACTTGGCGGAAACCAGCTCCGTCATCGTAAGAAAAGATATCATACTCTGTCTCATCCCCGTACACCGAGAATCCAAACAGATTCTTCTCCGTATCCACAAATACTGCCTTATAATTGTACAGAGCGTCCGCCCCGTACAGATCTTCCAAAACAAGCACTGACGTCTCCTCCACATTCGCCGGGTCTGACACATCAAACATGGAAATCTTAATACCCTCTGTCGTCACGCCTTCCTCATCCACCGCCATCCCGATGCCGAGCAGTTTTCCGTCCCCGTAGGGATGAAGGTATTCTGAAAATCCCGGGATCTTCAGTTCGCCGATAACCTTAGGTTTTTCCGGGTCGGTGAGGTCTACAGAGAAAAGCGGGTCAACCTGTTTAAAGGTGACAAAATACCCTATATCTCCCATGAAACGGGCAGAGTACACATGCTCTTCTTCCGCCAGACCGTTAATCGATCCAACCATTTCAAGATCTTCATTTAACACATAGAGAGCATTACTGATCACCGCTTCTGAAGAACTATCGGAAGAGCTTTCACCTGTATCCACGCCGTCATCCCCCGCGCCATTCCTCGTCTGAGCACTGGATATCCCTGTCAACGGCATGATATCCTCATCTGATTCACATGGTTCTATTGTGACCACCATCCGAAGATATCCGTTGTACTCGTCAATACTAAATGAATCGTTCAATGTGCCGTCTACCTTTGTCTGTGCAGCTCCTGTCAGTTTTCCATCCGCGTAAGTGATCCTGCGGATGGATGTCTGCGTCACATCCGCCGTTCCATAATAGGACTCTGTAATATAAATATTATTTCCGCTCACATAGCAGATACCGCCAATGCCGAACACCGCTTTGCTGTCTGTTTTTCCAGACGGATCATCTAGCGCAAATGCAGAAATAACTGTATACTGGCTTCCCAGTTTCGTCTGGGGCATATAGATCGCCGACGCCTCCAAAAGCTTCCCTTGGACCTCGGGAATATAAACGCCTGTATCTGTGCGTGCCACCGGCCCCAGTGCATAAAACTCACTCAGTAGATAAACATATCCCCCGCTTACCCGCATGGTCTTATAATTTCCGCTCTGCGTGACTGTATCCACTTTCTCTGGCGACGACGGATCACTAACATCGTACACATCCGCACAGGTATATTCTTTATAATATCCGTCTCCTGTTTCTTCCTGCCCGGTGAACTCTGTCTTGGTATAGAGGATGACAAGCTTTTCTGCCTCCACATAAATCTCACGGATATAACACTCTCCATCAAAGCTGACTTCGGAGAGCGGCTGCATTTCTTCTGAAGCAACTCCCACGATAGACACTGTCTGACCATTCAGAATATACAAATTTTCTCCGTCGGTCTTAACTGTATCTGCCTCGCCGATCCCCTCTTCTCTTACATTCGTGTCCGAGTATCCTGTTGATCCTGCCGAAGCACCGCTGTTCACAGCGCTCTGCGCTGCCCCGGAAGCGCCGGAATAGGCGGAAGCATCCCTTGTACCTGTATCAAAAGAGGTCTCTTCTCCTATCCTCGCCTGCACTTTGGCTTGTTCCTGATCTGCTTGAATGTATTCGTAAATCTCGTCATAGTCTGCCGCAGTCACTAACTCTGATACTTCTGCATCCCAATCCGATGCTACGCTGCTGCTTTTACCCGCACTTTCCCGAGAAGTTCCCGCATCTCTGTCCGCTCCGCCTTTTAGTCCATCGAGATTTAAAAGCGCAGCGGCTCCAACAATCACACAGAGGCACGCCGCGGCGGCAATGCCCGCATACTTCCATCTGTATGTCTTCTTTTTCTTCCTCGCTCTCTCATAGAGCATCTCTTCCACTGCGCCGGGTTCAAGGGACGGCGGAACCTGAATATCGTCTGTCAGGTCACGGAGCTCGTTTTCTATCTGCTGCATCTCGATCTCATCTCTATTTTTCTCATCCATATCTATCTGCCTCCCGGTCAAATATCATTCCAAGTGATCTGTCAATTCAGGGCGCTGCGAATCTTCTCCAACGCCCTACTTTTCCTCGAACGCACAGTAGCCGCATTTTTGTCCAGCATCCGAGCGATCTCTTCACTTTTATAACCCCCAAACACGGAGAACGCCACGATCGTCCTCTCCTCTTCGTCCAGAGCATCAAACGCACGGCGCACATCGTGCCATTGCGCATAGTCAGGCTCTACTGCTCTCTCGTGAATTCCAGCCTCCGTAAGCCGCTCCCGTTCCCTTTGCTCCAAGCGCATGATCTTTTTACACTGGTTATGAAGGATCGTAAACATCCAGCTTCGGAAGGACTCCTCCTTCCTCAAAGAACACATATTTTCAAATGCAGATATGACCGCCTCGCTCACCGCGTCCTCCGCGTCCTGTGGATGCTTCGTCATATAAAGCGCAAACCTATACAGTTCTTTGTAAATCTGCGCATATAGCCGGGAAAATGCTTTCACATCCCCGCGTTTCGCCCGCCGGATCAGTTCCTCCTGCGCAGCGTTTTCATAATCGGACATCTTCCCCCTCCTCCTGTACCGCGATTATCATAATTTCTAGCGCTATTCCGCTGTATTTCACCGCTGTGTTACGTTCAATGTCTTGTATTGTGCAGATACTTTATCAATCTATTTGCTGTGGTATATATTAGAGTACCATGGAATGGATTTTGTTGCATGGAAAATAAAAATTTTATGCACATCGCCCACGGCATCCGCCCTATGAAAAAAGAGAGAGAACCCGCAGTTCATGTGAGCATGACTGCGGGTTCTCTCTATTTTTTCGCACTGTGGATTGCTTTCGCGTCTATTTTCCGTAGTAGCATTTCAGGTAGATGTCTTTGATCTCCTTAATGAGCGGGTATCTCGGGTTTGCTCCTGTACACTGGTCGTTAAATGCCTGCTCACACATGTCATCCAGAGTATCAAGGAAGTATTTCTCATCGATACCGTAATCTTTGATCGTCTTCTTGATACCGATCTTCTCTTTAAGGTCTTCCAGTTTTGCGATGAAGTTTTCAAATACTTCTTCGTCCGTCTTACCTGTGCATCCTGCGAAGCGTCCAAGCTCTGCGTATCTTGCAAGTGCATGCGGATACTGGTACTGAGAGAATGTTCCCATCTTTGTCGGAACTTCTGCTGCATTGTATCTCATAACTTCTGTCAGAAGGACAGCGTTTGCAACACCGTGGGGCAGATGATGGAAAGCGCCCAGCTTATGTGCCATGGAGTGGTTCACACCGAGGAATGCGTTCGCGAATGCCATACCTGCCATACAGGAAGCATTGTGCATTTCTTCGCGTGCCTTCGGATCGTTCGCACCGTTCTCGTATGCAGACGGAAGGTTGTCAAATACCATCTTCACTGCCTTCATAGCAAGACCATCTGTGTAATCTGTGGCCATGATAGATACATATGCCTCGATCGCGTGTGTCATAACGTCGATACCAGATGCGCTTGTCAGTCCCTTCGGAGCTGTCATCGCGTTGTCGACGTCTACGATTGCCATGTTCGGAAGCAGCTCGTAATCTGCGATCGGCCACTTAACGCCTGTTTCAGCGTCTGTAATGATGGCGAACGGAGTTACCTCGGAACCTGTACCTGAAGATGTGGGGATTGCTACGAAATAAGCCTTCTCTCCCATCTTCGGGAATGTGAATACTCTCTTGCGGATATCCATAAAGTCCATAGCCATATCTTCGAAGTTTGCTTCCGGATGCTCGTACATCAGCCACATGATCTTAGCTGCGTCCATTGCAGAACCACCGCCCAGAGCGATGATTGTATCAGGCTCGAATGATCTCATCTGAGCGACACCTTCCTGAGCGCACTGCAGTGTCGGATCCGGAGCTACATTGTAGAAGCATGTGTGCTGAATTCCCATTTCGTCCAGTTTGTCCTCGATGCCCTTTGTATATCCGTTCTTGTAAAGGAATGTATCTGTTACGATGAATGCTTTCTTCTTGTGCATCACTGTGCCAAGCTCGTCCAGAGCTACCGGCATACAGCCTTTCTTAAAGTATACCTTCTCAGGTGTTCTGAACCACAGCATATTCTCTCTCCTCTCGGCAACTGTCTTCACATTCAGAAGATGTTTTACTCC
>DXAK01000018.1 GCA_019117065.1 Candidatus Mediterraneibacter pullicola
CCCATAGGCTTTAAAAGTTTTCCCGTGGGTCCCACATCGAGGGCAGTATAGATCCTTCTTCTGCTCCCTGTTTCTTCGATCGCCGCTTTTGCATGCGCCACGGCACTTTCTATGATTTCTTTGAGGGTGCAGGATCCATCATGAAATTTCAGTGCGTTAGCGCCAAATGTATTCGTCAGCACAATGTCGCTCCCCGCCTCGATATAATACCTGTGTATTTCTCTGATCTCCTCCGGGCGGGTCAAATTCCATGTCTCCGGCAATTCACCGGGTGCAAGTCCTCTTTTCTGAAGCAGAGTTCCCATTCCGCCGTCAAAAAACATCAGTTCTTTTCCTAGCCGTTCTCTGAGCATATGTATATCCTTTCTGTATGTATCACTCTTTTACCTTCCATCAGCCTATTGCATTCGTACTATTTGCAGCCAAATACATTATTTCTGTCACCGGCGGTAGGGGCAATCCTTCTTGTCGCACGCCTCGCATCCTGCCACAGGGCATCTCTCCTGTACCGGACTTGCACCGATTAGAGCAGTCACGGATTTCGTGGGCGTCATCATGAAGCTGCTGGTCATAGTCAGTCCAATAGTTTTTGCGCAATCAATCATCTGCATAAGAGGTTTCTGGTAGGTAATGTCAAAGTCGCCATACCCCGGACTGAACCGTGGTCTCAAATACAAACCCTCCGCCTCCAGTTCTGCTCCGATGGCAAGCTGCCTCTCATCGCAATATTCCTCCAGAAAAGCCGCGGCGCATGACTGGAGGACAACCGCCTCTGCCATATCCGATAAAGACGCCCTTTTAATCAGCCAGTCCATTCCTGCACCAAGCGTTGCTCCGAACAGCACTGCCTTTACGCATCCCTTCAGATTTCGCTCAAGGCTGTTACTTTTGATTTCCATATTCCCGATGATACTCCTGCCGTCCTCTGTCTGTACAAGATCAAAAATGCGCCAAACGGACTTTGGAGATATCGTCCGATCCAGTGTAGCGAACGCATCCTCGATAAGCGCCAAAGTCTTTGCATCTGCGGCATTTCTTCCATATCCCAGATAGCGGACAGCCTCTTTTATCCGTCTGTCCATCCTATATCTCCTGCTTATATTTTTTACGCCTTTATAATTTCTGACAGGTTTCCCATAATCGCAGCCGCCACATCCGGCTTGTTCATCGTATAGATATGAATATTCTTTACGCCATTTGCCAGTAGGTCAATAATCTGATCTGTTGCATAAGCGATCCCCGCCTGTCTCATCGCTCCCGGAGAACTTCCAAAACGATCTAGTATTGCAAGAAATCTCCGTGGAAATATCGTTCCCGAAAGCTCCTGACTACGCTTCATTTGGGAAGCGCTGGTGATGGGCATGATCCCCGGAAGCACAGGAACTGTAATTCCTGCCTCCCGTATACGGTAAAGAAAATTATAATGAATGTCATTATCAAAAAACATCTGTGTGGTTAAGAAATCAACGCCGCTGTCCACCTTCTGTTTCAGATACCTGATGTCGTCCTCTTTGTGCTCGTTCTCCACATGCCCTTCTGGATAACATGCGGCTCCGATACAGAAATCCCCATGTTTACGGATCTCCTCCACAAGCTCATAGGCATAGCGGAAACGTCCCTTGTCTGGGAACGGCATGTCCGAAGGAATATCCCCACGCAATGCGAGAATATTCTCAATTCCCTGTTCCTTCAAGTTATGAATAACCTTGCGCACCTCCTCTTTTGTAGAGGAAGCGCAGGTCAGATGTGCAAGGCTTAAAACACCCAGATCATTCTTGATATGAGAAGCAATCTTTGCGGTATTCTTGCTCGTTCCGCCGCCTGCCCCGTACGTTACGCTGATAAATGCTGGCTCCAATTGTGCCATTGTATCCACAGCAGAGGCCACCTTTTCAAATCCTTCGTCTGTCTTGGGTGGAAATACTTCAAAGGAAATATGTATCTTGTGTTCTTTCAGTCTGTCAATGATCTTCATCCGGCAAATATTCTCCTGTCATTTTCTGTATTGTCTATTCTCCGATCAGCTCCCTGTACAAATCCTCATACTGTTTTGCAGACGTTTTCCATGAGAAATCTTGGCTCATGGCACGCTCCACAATCTTATTCCAGTCTCTCTTCTTGTCGTAGTAGATCCTCTCGGCATAACGGACGGTATTCAGCATCTCATGTGCATTATAATTGCAAAAACTGAATCCTGTGCCGGTCTTTTCATATTCATTGTATGGCTGTACCGTATCTTTAAGTCCTCCTGTCTCTCGCACGATTGGCAATGTTCCGTAACGAAGGCTCATCAATTGGCTTAATCCGCATGGTTCAAACAGGGACGGCATCAGGAACGCATCACAGGAAGCGTAGATCTTGTGTGACAGTTCGTCCGAATAATAAATGTTTGCAGATACCTTTCCTGAATATTTCCATGCAAAATGGCGGAACATATTCTCATACTTCACATCACCTGTTCCGAGAACAACGATCTGAACCGCATCCTGACAAAGCTCATCCATGACATAATCCACTAAGTCAAATCCTTTCTGATCTGTCAGTCTGGACACCATACCAATGAGCATGACTTTGGGATCTACATCCAGTCCAAGTTCTTCCTGAAGAACCGTCTTATTAGCAGGTTTGTTCCTTCGGAAGTTTTCAATCGTAAACTTCTTTGCAATCCTGTAATCCGTGCCGGGATTCCAGTCATCATAATCCAACCCGTTCACAATTCCCCGCAGATCCCCCGACCTTGCGGACATAAGACCGTCAAGGCCTTCACCGTAAAACGGAGTCTTGATCTCATCTGCATAGCTGTTGCTCACAGTCGTTACCTTGTCTGCATATACGATACCGCCCTTTAACAGATTCGCGTCTTTGTATGCCTCCATCTTATCCGGTACAAAATAATATTCCGGCAAACCGGTAATGCCTCTGACTGTCTTAGTATCCCATACGCCTTGGAACTTTAAGTTGTGTATAGTCATTACTGTCTTAATGCCTCTGTAATATTCGCCAAGATATCTGAAATTATCAAGATACACAGGGATCAGTCCTGTCTGCCAGTCATGGCAGTGGATCAGATCTGGGCGGAACCCGATTACGGGAAGGATACTTAGAACTGCCTTCGAGAAAAATGCAAACTTCTCGATATTCCACTTCGGATCTCCCTCATACGGAGCAAAGCCACTGAAATAATGTTCATTGTCAATAAAGTAGAACGTAATATTATTGAGGACAGTTTTTAACACCCCCACATACTGATCCTGTCCAGCGATATCCATATAAAAATGAGTGACATATTCCAGCTTTTGTTTCCACTCCTGCTTCATACATGTATAATTAGGAATTACTACGCGCACATCATAACTCTCTTTGTCAAAATCCTTCGGCAGAGAGCCTACAACATCCGCAAGACCGCCTGTTTTGATAAATGGCACACATTCTGAAGAAGCAAATAAAATGTTTTTCATATTACGATCCTCCGTTTTCCTGCATTAGTCGTTGCAAGGCATTTCATTAACTTTTATTATACCCTATTTCCTGTATAATGCAAAGCATTTTATCGCATAAACAATTTGGCCACACAGTGTGTGGGAAGCACAAAATATAAAAGTATATTTTGTACTGTTGTAGTTCTCAGACTGTGCTCCCGTGTTTGTACTCCAGTTGAATCGTATCAGCGATCAGCGCTATGAATTCGGAATTGGTAGGTTTTCCTTTCCCTGTGCTCACCGTATACCCAAAAAGTTCATCCAGCGTGTCTAATTTTCCTCTGCTCCAAGCCACCTCGATGGCATGCCGTATGGCTCTTTCCACACGGCTGGAAGTCGTCTGGTACTTCTTTGCCACCGTAGGATATAGGATCTTAGTGATCGCATTTAACACATCCATGTCGTTGACCGCCATTATGATGGCATCCCGCAAATAATGATACCCTTTGATATGCGCGGGAATCCCGATCTCATGGAGCATGTTTGTCACCCTGTTTTCTAAGCTTCCCGTCCTTGCGCCCGGCATCAAAGTTTCCTCTTCCCTCTTGTCGGCAGTCCTCGCGGTGCTTCTTATGGATTTTATCCTGTTCAGCAGCGTATCATTGTTGAACGGCTTCATAATATAGTAATTTGCCCCTTTGTTAAAGGCGTCTTCTGTAATTCTCTCTTGGCCAACTGCTGTGACCACAATAAAATACGGCCGCTTATCGCCGACCTGACTGCGGTTCACCTGTTCCATGACCGTCAGTCCGTCCATTTTCGGCATGATCAGATCTAGGAGGACAACATCGGGCTGTCTTTCCCTGATGATCTGACACATCTCTTCGCCATTTTTAGCCTTACCAACTAAGTCCAGATCCTTATCTGTGCTGATGATATTTCCAAGCATATCGAGGATCTTCTGATTGTCGTCAGCAATGGCAACACTCAAATGTTCCATTCTCTTCTCTCCCTTAGATCCGAGAATCCTGTCTGAAACGCCACTCGATTATTATATATTGCCCAAGATTGCAGAATCAAGGAGATTTTGTAGCTCTAATTCGACACATAATTCGACATTTCAGATATTTAGACTTGATTCAACATATTTTCTATAAAAATCCCATATCCCATTGTCGAATCCTGCACAAACACATGTGTCACCGCCCCGATCAGCTTGCCGTTCTGGATAATCGGGCTGCCGCTCATTCCCTGTATGATTCCTCCCGTTTTTTCGAGTAATTCAGAGTCTGTCACCTTGATTACCAGACCTTTGTTTATCTCTGTACCTGACATGTCGATTTCTGTAACTTGGATTTCGTACTCTTTGATCTCATTGTCGATATAACACCGTATCGTCGCGGGCCCTGTCTCAATCTCTTCTTTTTTAGCTGTCGCAATGGAAATCTGCTCTTCAAACAGTTCATCTATACGGTCAATAGTACCGTAGATGCCTGCCTCTGTATTCTTATCAATGCTGCCAAGTACGTTGTAATTGTTGTATACAATGATCCCTTCCATACTTCCCGGTGAACCGTTCGTCCCCCTGATGATATCCTGAATACTGGTGCGGTATACTGTTCCGCCGGAGATATCCATAAGCCCATTTGTATCCGTGTCATGTATCCCATGTCCAAGCGCCCCGAACTTGCTCTGCTCCGTGAGAAAGGTAACTGTTCCCAATCCCTGTACATTATCCCTAACCCAGATCCCAAGCCTGTATGCTCCCGGCGCGTACTCTACAGGCTCAATCCTGACATCAACATCCTCTTCTCCTCGTCGAACCGTAAGGATAACTTTATCGCCATCAATTGCCGCAACCGCTTCCAGAAGCTCCTTCTTTCCAGATATTTTCTTGTGGTCTACCGCTGTGATATAATCGCCGGAACGGACCACATCAGACGCCGGTTCATACTCTCTCCCGTCTATTCCTCTTACCTGCTCCGTATTGAGAATCATTACTCCGTCTGTCTCCATATAAATCCCAACCGGCATCCCTCCCAACAGAACCGTGCCGCTGCCCGCTGTCTCTGTGCTAACTTCGGTCTGTTTCTGTAGAAATCCGCTCTCGTATGTCTGGGCAGCATATCCGCCCGCAGTGCCCGTCAAAAGGAGAAGAAAGAGGATCAGAAGCGTACTTATCCTATATTTCCGGCTTTCCGTCATACTTCCACATCCTTTCTTTTGTATTCCTGCCGCAAAAAGAAACGGATACAGCCGCTGTATCCGTTTTTAGTATGTGTGGGTTATGATCGTTTCACACTGGTATTATGTTTCACTCTTTGCCAATTCTTTCATCTCTCTGGCGCTCTTTATGATCTGTTCTGTTACGCTGGCTCCGGCCAGAAGCCGCGCCAATTCTCCTACGGACTGATCTTCGTCAAGCAGTCGGATCTCCGTCTTAACCGCACTGTCTCCAGCTTCTTTTTTTATTAGGAAATGGACATCCGCAGCCGCCGCGATCTGAGGCAGATGGGTAATGCAAATCACCTGCCGGCTTTTGCCGATAAGCCTGAGTTTTTCTGCCACCTTTCCAGCAGTCATTCCAGATATTCCTGTGTCAATCTCATCGAAAATCAGGGTCGGTGTATCTTCCTCGTCGGCAAGTACAGTCTTAATGGCAAGCATGATACGCGAAAGCTCTCCGCCAGAGGCAATATTGCCCATTGCTTTCATCGGCTCCCCAGGATTTAACGCCAGATAAAATTCCGCTTCATCACGTCCTCCTGCACTAAAATGCCCTGTGTCCGAGAGACGCAGTTCCAGTCTTGTATCAAGGAAATTAAGCTCTGCCATCTGCCTGCGTATTGCCTCTGCAAAGACAGATGCATTCGTCTTACGAATACGATGTAGCCTACCCGAAGCATCCCTCACTGCAGCAAGTGCTTCTTCTTTCTTCTCTTTTAACCTCTCCCGAAACGAATCATAATCTCTTAGTTGCTCTATTCTCTGCTTTTTTTCTTCACAATATGTAAGGATTTCAGTGACAGAATTTCCATATTTTGCTTTTAAATGATTTAGGAGATTAAGCCTATCCTCTGTCTCCTTGAATTCTTCCTCAGAAAATTCAAAGCTCTTTGCATATTCTGACAATTCGCGATTAAAATCGTTGAGCAAACTGTCAGCGTCAAGAAGCTGGCTGTAGAGCTGGGCTCCTGTCTCATCGAACTCGGCTGCTTCCTGAAAAGCACGGATGGCGCGGCTTAAGCAATCACTAGCATTAGCCCCTGCATCCTCGCACGTATACCGGTACGTCTCACCGACCGCCTCTGTAATCTTCCGGCTCTCGGTCATCCTACGGTAAAGTTCTTCCAGCTCCTCATCCTCCCCCGGCACGAGTGCTGCTTCTTCAATCTCATTGACCTCGAACTGTGCAAGAGAGAGCTCTCTTCTTCGACTCTCTTCATCAAGAGAGGCTTCCTCTTCTTGAAGGCAGACTTCCTGAAAAGCACAGTAACTCTTTTCCATCTCTTCTTTAAGCGGACGGATCTCTTCCCCTGCGTAGAGATCGAGAAGAGCGAGATGGTTCTTCTTGTGAAGAAGAGTCTGGTTATCATGCTGCCCGTGGATATCGATCAACATACTGGCAGCGTCTTTTAATGTTGACATGCTCACTGTCTCCCCATTGATCCTGCTTACACTCCGGCCTTCCATAAGCTTGCGGCTCAGCGTAATCATCCCGTTTTCCGGAAAAATATCAAGGGCTTTTAGTTTTTTCTCTAATTTCTCATCGTCAACAAAAAATGTCAACTCTACCAATCCGTTCTTGGCGCCGTTTCTCAGCATATCAGCCGAATATCTCGCCCCAAGAGCTAGCCCTACCGATCCAAGCAGAATGGATTTGCCTGCCCCGGTCTCTCCCGTGAGGATATTAAGTCCCGGTCCAAGATCGATCTCTGCCTCATCAATGAGAGCCAGATTTTTCACATGAAGATTGTATAACATATTATTCCTTATTCTCCTTTTGAAACGATCTTCCGTATCTTATCCATGACTGCCGCCGTATCTTTCACTGTGCGGATCGCACACATAATTGTATCATCACCTGCGATACATCCAACGACCTCGTTCCATTTCATGGCGTCCACTGCCGCGGCAACCGCCATGGCCATACCAGACACAGTCTTAATGACAAGAATATTCTGCGCCATATCCATGGACACATATCCGTCCCTAAGAACCCTGATGTATTTTTCATTCATCCCCGGTTCCTCATGGCTGTGTATGACATATTTCTGTTTCCCGCCACTAACAGATACCTTCGTGAGTTTTAAGTCCCGAATGTCTCTGGAAACCGTCGCCTGCGTCACTTTAAATCCAGCTCTGTTTAAGTATTCCGCGAGTTCCTCCTGTGTCTCAATATCATATCGGCTGATGAGTTCAATAATCTTTGCATGCCGGCTGACTTTCATATCCCTAATTTCCTTTCATCTTTTTGCGCATTGTTTTCATAAAGCTCTCTTGGCTCATTCTGACCAGTTTGGCAGTCTGTTCAGCCCGTCTGATACAGACCCTCTCACCAGTAACAAGAGTTATCTGTTCCGTTCCGTCAAAACAAAGCGACACTTGTTCCTGCCTGCCGTATCGTCCTTCACACACCTCCACCTCAATGATATCCTCCGCTGAGAGGACCACACTGCTCGTGTTCAGAGCGTGGGAACAGATGGGCGTGACGACAATCATCTTCGCGGTGGGCTCCACAACCGGACCTCCTGCGGACAGATTGTATCCTGTACTACCTGTAGGGGTAGAGATAATCACGCCGTCCGCATGATACGTATTCAAAAGCGTCTTATTCACATACACATTAAAACTGACAATACGTACTTTTCCCTCTCTCGCCAGAACAATATCATTCATGGCGATATCCTTTCTGGAACTTTGGAATATTCCTTCCAACATCATTCTCTCCTCAATGTCAGGCGTCTCTTCAAAAAGCCTGTCTAACGCTGGCCGGAAGTCCTTCAGTTCTACGTCAGTGAGATACCCCAGCGTCCCCAAATTGATCCCAAGCAACGGAAGTTCCTTATCTCCCAGATCCCGAACCGCACGGATGAACGTACCGTCCCCTCCAAGGATCAGCCCGCACTGCGCCTGAGGGGGAACCGTACCGGGCAGAATATGCCCCTCCCTATCTTTTTCTGATACATAACACTTCTTCCCGTGGCTTTCAATATAATTGCGTATCTCATTTGTGATTTTATAATCCTGATCTTTTAGTTTGTTTGTAATGATATAAAAATGATCCATATCACACCTCTGCTGTCCTACTTTGCCAGTTCCTCAAAGGCCCTGTCCACCACAGTGTCCGCCCTGATTCCCCGGTTTGTTCCTGTCTTCGCCGCACATTTTTTCAGATGAATCAGGTACTCAATATTCCCCTCCGGTCCTTTAATCGGGGAAAACTCTAAAGCGCACAGATCGAATCCAATGGACATTGCAAAATCCATGATCTTTTCTATCACTTCCCTGTGTGTGCTCTTCTCACGGACAACGCCCTTTTTCCCCACTTTCTCCCGTCCTGCTTCAAACTGCGGCTTAATCAGAGCAACGATCTCTCCTTCATCTGACAGATAATCACGGATTGGCCCCAGCACCTTGGTAAGAGAGATAAAAGACACGTCGATGGAAGAAAAGTCAACTGTTTCCCCGATATCCTCCGGAGCCACATATCGGATATTTGTCTTTTCCATACAGATCACACGAGGATCATTTCTTAATTTCCAGTCAAGCTGCCCTCTTCCCACATCGATAGCGAATACCTTGGCTGCTCCGTTCTGGAGCATGCAATCTGTAAAACCTCCTGTAGAAGATCCTACATCCGTACATACCTTGCCCTTTACATCCACATCAAAAGTTTCCAGCGCCTTCTCAAGTTTAAATCCGCCCCTGCTTACATAGGGAAGAGCATGTCCCTTCACCTCGATGTGAACGTCAGAGGCGAAGGTGCTTCCCGCCTTGTCCTCTCTTTGTCCGTCCACAAACACATTTCCCGACATGATGACGGCTTTTGCCTTCTCTCTGGATTCCGCAAGATTTCTCTTGACGAGCATTACATCTAAACGTTCTTTCATGCTAGTTTTCCTTTATCACTTATTACTGTTCCTGTAACACAAGATAATCTGCGACTGCCTGCTTTACGATCACGTCCTTATCAAGTCCTACTTCTCTTCTCAGCACATCTACATTCCCGTGCTCCACATATTCGTCGCCTATCCCGATATTTCGGACTCGGACATTAAGTCCTGCCCGGGAAATATAATCCATGACCTGTTCGCCAAATCCTCCTGTGATTACATTCTCTTCAATCGTCACAATGAGTTTATGATCCTTTGCCAGTTCCTCAAGAAGCGCTGTATCCAGAGGCTTCACAAACCTTGCATTTATCAGACTGCAACTGTATCCAGTCTCCTTGATACCTCTGCGCACGCGATCTGCCAGTTCTGCCATATGTCCTACAAAAATAACGGCAATACCTTCTTCTTCATAGAGCATTTCTGCCTTCCCATACTCAACCGGCGCACGGAATTTCTTCATTCCTTCATATGCGCTTCCCCTCGGGTAACGGATCGCCACCGGATGCCCTAAATCAAACGCAAACCGTAGCATATCCGCCATCTCCCAGCGGTTCTTTGGTGAGATAACCGTCATATTCGGTATGGTAGAGAGAAATGAAAGATCGAAAACACCTTGATGGGTCTCCCCGTCACTTCCTACAAGCCCTGCGCGATCCACTGCAATTACCACGGGGAGATCCTGAATACATACATCATGGAGCGTCTGGTCATATGCCCGCTGAAGGAAAGAGGAATACACAGCAAACACTGGTTTCATCCCCCCTGCGGCAAGTCCTGCTGCAAAAGTCATGGCATGTTCCTCCGCAATTCCTACATCAAAAAAACGTTGGGGAAAACGTCTTGCAAAGACGGACAATCCAGTTCCGTCCGCCATGGCTGCAGTAATTGCCGCCACCTTATCGTCCCGTTTCGCGATATCTACAAGCACCTTTGAAAACACCTGAGTGTAAGTATCTGTTGTCTCTATTGCCGTCGGTTCGCCTGTCTCAATATCAAAAGACCCCATCCCGTGAAAACGCGCCGGGTTCTCCTCTGCCGGAGCATATCCCTTACCCTTTTTCGTGATCACATGAACAAGCACCGCATGGTCTACCCGTTTCGCTTCGCTCAACACTTTCACGAGTTTGCGCAAATCATGTCCGTCTACAGGGCCAAGATACGTGATACCCATATCTTCAAAAAACATGCCCGGCACAAAAAGCTGTTTGATGCCGCTCTTTGTCTTGCGGATCTGGCTAACGATACGGTCTCCTGTTCCCGGTATCCTCTTTAGAGTGTCTTCCACACCCTTTTTCAATCCAGTATATGCCTGAGCCGTACGCAGACCGTTCAGATATCTGGACATTCCTCCCACATTTTCCGAAATAGACATATTATTGTCATTGAGCACCACAATGAAATTACTCTTTAATCTTGAGGCATTGTTCAGTGCCTCAAACGCCATACCACCTGTGAGCGCGCCATCTCCGATCACAGATACCACGCTGTGGCTCTCTCCCATAAACTCTCTTGCCGCCACATACCCCAGTCCCGCTGAGATAGATGTAGAACTGTGTCCTGTATCAAATGCGTCGCAATCGCTCTCCTTGCGCTTTGGGAAGCCGCTCATTCCGCCATATTTTCGCAGATCGTCAAATCCTTCCTTCCGTCCGGTGAGCAGTTTGTGCGTATAGGACTGATGCCCCACATCCCAGATCAGCTTATCCTTCGGAAAATTCAATGTGAGATGGAGCGCCATCGTCAACTCAACAACCCCAAGGTTTGAGGCGAGATGCCCGCCTGTCTGGCTGATCTTCCCGATCAGGAACTGACGGATCTCTCCTGCCAACTCTTTTAGCTGCCTTTCATCCAGATTTTTTATATCATTTTCCTTTCGGATCATCTCAAGCATCATAACGATCCCCCTTACTTCTCCCTATATATGAGCCAGTGGAAGAGCTCCTCAAGAAACCCGCTCTCTCTATTGATTGTATGAAGAATCCCGACCGCTTCTTCCGTCATGCAGGCAACTTCTTTCTTTGCCTCTTCCAGTCCTTTCCATGTCACATAGGTGGTCTTTTTATTCTTCTCATCGCTGTGTACCGGTTTCCCCAGTATCTCCGTCGTACTCGTGACATCCAAAATATCGTCCTGTATCTGAAAAGCCATGCCGATCTTGCTGGCGATCTGTTCCATCTTCTCCGTCTCTTCCTCTCCCGCTCCCGCAAGAACCGCGCCAATCATCACAGACGCCTCGATAAGAGCACCCGTCTTTAACCTGTAAATAAAATCCAGCATCCCGCCATCCACATTCTGGCCGGCAGACTTTACATCCACCACCTGACCGCCAATCATACCATAGATTCCTGCCTTTGAAGCAAGTATCTTCATCGCATGCCCGATGCGCACGCTGTTCTCTGCTCCCGTATCAAAAGCCCGGCATGCCGTCTCAAAAGCGTAATTCAAAAGAGCGTCGCCTGCCAATATCCCCATATCTTCCCCATATACAACATGGGTCGTCTTCCTGCCCCGCCGGTACTCGTCGTTATCCATTGCCGGAAGATCATCATGGACAAGTGAATAGGTATGGATCATTTCGATCGCCGCCATAAACGGCTCGACGATTCTGTCCTCCCCGCCAAAGAAGCGGAAAGACTCCATCATCAACATAGGGCGGAGCCGTTTCCCGCCTGCCATAAGGCTGTACTCCATCGCTTCCATGATAATTTTCTGATGTCCCTCCTGCCTGGGAAGATACTCTCTCAATACTCCTTCAATATATCTGATCCGTTTCTGATACTGATCACTAAAACTCATACGTCTCTCCATCTTCATCCATAGCGAGCACTTTCTTTTCCACTTCGCCGATAGTCTTGCTACACTCTTTTAAAAGCTCCATGCCTCTGTTATATAAATCAAAGGAACGCTCAAGGGAAAGATCGTCTCTCTCCATCATTTCAATTACGCCCTCCAATTCTGAAAACATCTCCTCAAGGGATGGTTCGTGCTGCGGTTCTGTATACTCTTCTGCTCCCATTATTCTTCTCCTTCCCGTCCGCCCGGATAAGCTACCGTCTCCGACGAGAGAACCTGTGCATGTATCTCCCCGTCGCTCACAAAAATGTCAAGATATGCTCCCGTCTCCGCCTGTTTGATACTCCTGACATTCTCCCCCTCTGTTGTCTGCACATAAGCATAACCCTGACTCAATTTCGCCAAGGGAGACAGGCCTTTCATCTTTTCAACGCACAGCGCCAGACGATGTCTGTCAGACGTCAGCCGCTCTCCCATACATGCCCGGAGCCGAGTCTCTAACTCTGCCGCATACTGACGGCTATCGTTCAGCTTCTGTCGAGGATGTGCCAGCTTTAAGCGCAGAGTCACATGCTCCAGCATCTTCCGGTTCCTCTCTGTCTTTAAACTGATTGCCCGTCTTAAATCGCTGCGGTAAGAGCTTATGTGCTCCATAACCACCCGCAGATCATAAACTGCCAGTTCCGCTGCCGCAGAAGGAGTAGGAGCCCGAAGATCTGCCGCATAATCTGCGATAGTTGTATCTGTCTCATGACCTACTGCCGAGATAACCGGAACTGTACACTCAAAGATTGCGCGCGCCACAGGCTCTTCATTAAAAGCCCACAGATCTTCGATGCTGCCTCCGCCTCTTCCGACAATCAGCACGTCTACCTTTTGTTTCTCCAGCATCCGTATCCCTCTGACAATGCTCTCTGCCGCTCCGTCCCCCTGCACCAGCGCAGGATAAAGAAGCAGCTGTACATACGGGTTCCGCCGCTTAGCAATGTTGATGATATCCCTCACTGCCGCGCCCGTAGGCGCTGTGACAATGCCGACAGTACGGGCGTATTTCGGAATGGGCCGTTTATATTCCGGAGCGAACATTCCCATCTCTTCCAGTTCCTTTTTCAGTCGCTCGAAACACTCATACAGCGCGCCCCTTCCGTCTAATACAATCTCTTTTGCATAGAGCTGGTACTTTCCATCCCTCTCATATACATTGACGGAGCCGAGGGCAATCACCCGCTGTCCCTCTTTAAGCTGAAAGGCGAGGCCTGACCTTGAGCCTGCAAACATAACACAGGCAATGGTTCCGCTCTCGTCTTTTAGGGAAAAATAAATATGTCCGGATGTGTGATACTTACAGTTGGACACCTCGCCCTTTACATAGATTCGGTTTAGCATAAAGTCCTGTATGAACATATTTTTTATATATGCGTTGACCTGCTTTACCGTATAGACATTCTTCATTCTTAGGACTCCTGTTTCGCAAGTTTGCCAAGGATCCCGTTTACAAAGGAGGAACTGTTCTCTCCTCCGAATCGTTTAGCAAGCTCCACCGCCTCATTGATGGCGACGCCCTCAGGAATATCCTCGTCCCATTTCATCTCGTAGACCGCAAGACGCAGAACCGTCAAATCCACTTTGCTCATGCGGGATGTTTTCCATCCTTTTGCGATTTCATTCAGCATACTATCGATCTCTGGCACACGGGCCGCTACTGCCTCATATTTCGCCTGAATATATTCCCTGTCCTTGTCTGCCGCATCTTCAAGCAACTCAAAATAATTCCGCAGGCGCTCAAACATGTCCTCCGCGTCGTTAAATTCAATCTGGAAAAGCATTTTAAAAACATGCTCCCTCAGTTTACTTCTTACCATATCGTTTCCCTTCTCTTCTCGTTGTTCCCTGCGGGCTTACCCTCCGCATACATGCCGGATACAGCAGCGGAGGCAGGCGCCGGTGCTTATAGAAAAAGGATGTCTTTCGACATCCTTTGCCGCTCGAAAGCCTTATGCCATGCGGAACGGATCAGTCTTGTTTCTCCATCTCAACGCCTGCAACCTTAATATTGACATCAGCCACCTCAAGCCCTGTCATATTTTCCACAGCGTTTTTCACCTTTTCCTGAACCTTGGCTGTGACTTCCATGATATTGTAATCATACTTCAAGTTCAGCGCGAGAGATACTGTTACAACACCCTCAAGGACATCCACTTTCACGCCCTTGGACAAGTTTTTGATTCCGAGCTTTCCGATCACTTCATTCGTGATATTGCCCGCCATAGACGCGACGCCATCCACCTCTGTCGCTGCCAGCGCTGCGATAATCGCCACTACCTCGTCCGCAATCTTCACTTCGCCAAGGCTCGCGTCACTCTGTATCGTATAAGTGTTTCTTTCGTCCTTTGCCATATTCAAAACCTCCCGTTTTGTCTGATCTCTTTCCTCATTATAGCAAATATTGTCCGTTTTGCAAAGGGAAAGTTAAGCCGTCCGTATCTCTCTGCCCAGCGGTATATGAAGGCATTTATGAACGCCCGAATTCAGACAGTTTCAGCCCCTCGTTGCGTTCCATCGTCATCCGGATGCTCCATTCATGGATAAAAAGAAGCAGCGGACGGTCTTTCAGGTCTTTGATCTTCTTCATATCCGACGTACCGCTAATGCGGTCAAGATCAATCCCTTCATTCTCTATCCAGCGTATATGCTCATAGGGCAGATTTTCCAGAATGATTTCTACATTGTACTCATTTTTCAGACGGTATTTCAACACATCAAACTGGAGCACGCCGACCACGCCCACAATGATCTCTTCCATGCCTGTATTATATTCCTGAAAAATCTGGATCGCGCCCTCTTGAGCAATCTGGTTGATTCCCTTTACAAATTGTTTCCTTTTCATGGTATCCACTTGGCGCACTCGCGCAAAATGCTCCGGGGCAAATGTTGGGATTCCTTCATAGGCAAACTTTTCTTTTGAGGTGGTCAAAGTATCTCCGATTGAAAAAACCCCCGGATCAAACACACCGATAATGTCTCCGCCATACGCCTTGTCAATGATCTTCCTCTCGCTCGCCATCATCTGCTGGGGCTGGGACAGACGTACGTCCTTCCCGCCCTGAACATGGTACACACTCATCCCCGCGTCAAATTCGCCGGAACAGATCCGCATAAACGCAATACGGTCCCTGTGAGCTTTGTTCATATTCGCCTGAATCTTGAACACGAACGCAGAAAACTCCTCTTCCTGAATCGGATCAATGGCGCCATGATCAGACATCCTTGGCAGCGGCGGAGTAGTCATTGCAAGAAAATGTTGAAGAAACGTTTCCACACCGAAGTTCGTCAGAGCGGATCCGAAAAATACCGGAGAGAGCTCCCCTTTATCCACCAGTTCCTGGTCAAATTCTGCGGAAGCGCCGTCCAAAAGTTCGATCTCTTCCTCCAAGGTAACCTTTCCCTCTGCTCCAATAAGCCAGTCCACCTCAGGATTATTGATAGAAATCTTTTTGACTTCTCCCGTGGTCGTTCCTTTTCTCGTGTCAGAGAACAGTTCCACCTCTTCCTTCTCACGGTCATATACGCCTTTAAACGCCTTGCCCGAACCAATCGGCCAGTTAACCGGACAGGTTGGGATCCCTAGTTCCTTCTCAATATCATCCAGCAGGTCAAAAGTGTCCTTGGCGTCCCTGTCCATCTTATTGATAAAGGTAAAAATCGGGATATGCCTCATTGCGCAGACTTTGAACAACTTTCGCGTCTGCGCCTCCACTCCCTTCGACGCGTCAATGACCATAACCGCAGAATCTGCAGCCATCAGAGTACGGTAGGTATCCTCTGAGAAATCTTGATGTCCCGGTGTGTCGAGAATATTGATACAATAACCGCCATAATTAAACTGCAGAACAGAAGATGTTACAGAGATCCCCCTCTCCTTCTCAATCTCCATCCAGTCAGAGACTGCATGTTTTGCCGTCGCTTTACCCTTGACAGAACCCGCCTGATTGATGACACCGCCATAAAGGAGAAACTTCTCCGTCAGCGTCGTTTTACCCGCATCCGGGTGGGAAATAATAGCAAAAGTGCGTCTTTTTTTTATCTCACTGAAAAACTCTGACATAATCTCACTCCTGATTTTCTAAATGTAAAAAGCATGGGGCACAATACCGCAAAGCGGCAAAATAGGAAAATTCAAAGGGCTTACCTGTGGAATAAAATAGCGCCGATAAGCACCGACGCTATTATATACGTTTTTTATATTGTATGCAATAAAATTATTTTTATAGTAACAGTCCTGCCACCCCTGACAGCCTCACTCATGTATCGGTGTGATCACAATATTCTCAGGAGCGATCTCTGTCTTTCTCGTCACAATATCTTCGATCTGCGCCCGGTTAGCGTCAGTTAGTTCTTCCGCCTTCACTACCACATCCGCTGAATCCGTGTCAAGACTTACCACTGCCTCTGAAAAGCCTTTGGAAGCCATCAGTGTCTCGATCGCCGCCTCCTGTTCTGCGATCTGGGTCATCTGTACCATCTGATCCACCGCTGTCTGCTTCTCCGCATCGCTTAAGTTCGTATTGTCAATGATTGCTTGAAGGGTCTCTTTATTCTGTGCGCGTACCTGCTCTCTCGTCACTTTTGCCTGTGCCACCGTCGTCTCTGCATTCCCGCTTGTCAGCACTGCTTCTCCTGGCGTTCCTTCTACCTCGCTGTCATTGCTCTCGATATCCTCTGTCCCCGTCTCCAGATCTTCCTGCGAGATATCTAGGAGCTCCTGATTGGCCAGATCCGCATTCGCCTCTGTTGTGCCGCTGTCCGTGTCCCCGAACAGCTTTCCGGAATAATTCAGGTATCCGGCAACAGCGATCATAACTGCCAAAGTGGCAATAATGATCTGGTTCTTTTTAAATATTTTTTTCACGCTTTCACTCCTCCTTCTATGTATCAAGCCCGTTTCATTATTTTTATCTTATGCGCCTCTACACTGAATAATGCCTGAACGGCTTCCGTAATATTCCTCACTACAACCGCGTCGTCCCCGCCTTCCGCGATCACTATTACCCCTTCAATCTCCGGAGAAAGTTCCTTGCTCACATACGGGGTGGAGGAGCCGTCCGAATCCTGTTCATAAATACTGGTTTTATCTGAGGATTGTTCCTTTGTGCTCCTTGTCCCACCTTCACTGTCCTCCTCTTCCGTTGTCTGCATGGAACTGGACTGGTCTTTCTCAATGATCTTCTGTCCGTCGGATCGCAGGGTAATCATCACAGTCACTTTCCCTACACCCTCTACTTCCTGAAGAGCCCGGGCTGTTTTCTTTTCCAGATACTCCTCATACGCTCCTACATCCTGAATATCGTTTGCCGATACAGTCTGACTGTCCGACTCGCTTTCGTTCTCTGGCCTTTCCACAGGAATCACGATGACAAGCATCAGAATTCCAATCAGCAAAAGAAGGAGGAGCTGATTCTTCTTCGGCAGTTTTTCGCCGGACCGAAGCGCTTGAAGATGCTCTTTCCACCCGTTCCACTTTTTATTCTCCAATCTCGATCTCCTCCACTCTAATCTGTGTCCTGTCCTCTTGCTGATCCGAATTGGAAATACCGCTTCCGGCGGACGGGTCTGTTCCCAGTATGCCGGACAGATCAGACTTCTCATAGAGCTCTTCTGTCATCTCAATCTCACGTTTCTCCATCTCATATTCATTTCCTTTGTACAACATATAAAAAGTATCTCCCATCCCCATAACTTTAAGGAGAGGAGTGAATACGAGCAAGATCAGCATCAGTCCGGAAAAAAAGCGGATATATTTCCCATAATCCTTTCCGGGAACCGCATGCATCACTGCCGCTGCAACGATCAGATACACAGAAATATTCTGTATCCATGCGTAAACTTCCTCCAACATCTCTTACCACCTCACTTATGGATATCCCACCGTCAGGACGTAGACGCGGCCACCACCGCAATAGTCAGCAAGAACAGAAGCCCTGCCGTAAAAATCATCCTGACCATTAGTTCATATCCCTCGCTGACACTGCTGATACACGCGGTAATCCGTTTATCCGACACTGGCTGCACCAGCGCTGCCGCCAGTTTGTACATCAAGGCCATGACCGCCATTTCAATAAGTGGAAATGCGCAGATCACCACGGCAATGACTGCTCCTGCCATACCAATCCCATTTTTAATGAGAACTGCCGTGCCAAGTACAATATCCGCAGTTCCTCCCAGTGCGTTTCCCACCCATGGAAGCGCCTCAGCCGTCCTTGTCAGAGCGCTCCGTTTCAAAGTATCAATCGCAGGCGCGAGAAGCCCCTGAACTACATTGATCCCTATTACACAGGCGAGCAAAGTCCGAAGGATCCAGATCACAGCTTTCTTAATCAGTTCGGCAAACTCCGACAAAAAATCTTCTCCTGTCAGATTTCCCATTACCCTCACCATAATATAAATGTGAATGACTGGAAGAAGGAATCGAACAATCACCAGTTCCACCACATAGATCAAAAAGAGGATCACATTGTAAAAAAACAGAGACGTTGCGCTGCCCGAGGCAAATGCTACGGCGAGGAAATAACTCGGACAGAGCACTCTCATAAATCCGGCCAGAGAATCCAGACGTCCTTCCAGCCCCTGTGCAGCTGTCTGAAAAGAAGTCAGACAAAGTGTGATAAGAAGCATATACAGCACATAAAAGCTAATGTCTGATATCTGACTATTCTGAAAAGCCCCGGCAAAATTGCGGAACACCGCTGCCGCCAGCGCAATGAGCAGGATATAGATCAGATTGTGCCTGTTATAATGAAATTCATAGGCGATCAGGTCTTTGAGAAACCCGATAAGAAGTTCTCCGGTTTCTTCCATGTCACCGGACATGAGCGATCCTACTACATCCTGAAAAGTAATCTTCTCTCCGGGAAACATATCTTGAAGGCTCTTTTCGATCTCGTCAAAATCAAACTCTGACAGTAAGGCTTCCTCCACATGCCTTTGAATCTCGTCTGTCTCCTCTTCACTCTCCCCAGCCCTTGTCTCCGCCGCATTCACAATCCGCGTTCCAACGCTGAAAATAAGAATAATCAGAAATACTGTCAATAACAGCTGCCCTTTTCTCCTACTCATGACAAAAACTCCCGTATCGTCTCTAGGAGGGCCATCAGAACAGGCATTCCCAGCGTCAGTATAGTCAGTTTACCAAAAATCTCTATCTGTCCCGCGATCGTCTGGTATCCCGCATCTTTACAAATCCCTGAAGAGAATTCCGCTATATATGTAATGCCGATCATCTTCAGCATGGTCGCAAGATATCCAGCGTCCATGTCAATGTAGGACGCCAATTCCCCAACTGTGCTGACAAACACCCCCAGCCGGTCTATGATAAAGGAAAACAGGATCACGCTCACCGCCATAGCCACATAGATGCCATACTCCGCTTTCCCGCCTTTTAGCTGGACAGCGAGTATTGCGCCGATCACACCGATGATCCCTATCTGTATCACATTCATCCTGTCACCCCCTGATCTTCTTGCACGCCGGCAGCATAGCATAATAACTGTTTTCTCACTGATATAGTGTCTCACAGGGCAAAGAGCTGCCGTATTGTCTGAAACAGATCATAGATATAAGGCAGGATCCATGTAAGCACAAGGATCAAACCTGCAAGGCTAGCCAAAAATGCCTGTTCTTCCCGGCCGCTGTGTTTGAGTACTTGATTCAATATAGAAACCAGTATACCCACTGCCGCGATTTTAAAAATAAGATTGATATTCATGTATCCTCCCTCATCAAAGCAGAATTACGATGAGGAATATGCCGCTCATCACACCGAGACATCCGCCCACCCTTGTTTTCGCGGCAAGCCCTTCACGCAGTTTCTCGATCTCTAGATCCAATTTATTCAAATACATCTGCATAGCGTGATCCAATGTGTCCTTCTCGAGACTTCCAAGGAATGTCCCCGGTTCTTTCACCAAAATCGAGTGTTCATATTTCAACCCCAGCTCCTTTAAATACTTGTCCACACACCTGTTCCATGCTCTGGCAAATCCATATTCTTCTCTTCGCTCTATCTCTCCCGCAGTCTTTACAAGCCATCTTTTATACGGCTCTTTCACTCTTCTTGCCACCTCGGAAAATATTTCCGGGAGAGGAGCATGGGCATAGGCGATCTCTCCCTTTATCAGGCTCATCACATAACGGAAATACAACATTCCCTCGAGATAGCGCTTCAGTTCTCTGCCATATACATATCCAGCCCCTCCTGTCGCCGTCAGGATCAAAAGCGCTCCAATCACTCTCTGCACAGCACACTCCCCCGTTCATCATAGATTCCCCGGATCTCTCCGGGATGTTTCCCATTCCCAAGCACCACATACCGCTCGAACATTCTCCTTCTTATAAGATCTCCCAGCGCTGGTTTCTTTTTCGCCTCGTCCATGTCAAGCCCGTGAACGCTGGCAATCAGCTTGCATCCACACTGCATGGCATACTCGATGGCACGAATATCCTCTCTTGTTCCGATCTCATCCACCGCAATTACATGTGGGGACATGGAGCGTATGAGCATGATCATTCCCTCTGCTTTTGGGCAGCAGTCCAGTATGTCAGTCCGTGTGCCGAGATGATTCTGGCTGATGCCAAGATAACAGCCACCCAACTCAGATCTTTCATCTACCACTCCTACGGAGCACCCTTTCACATATGGCCCCCCGTCCGATATCTGACGGATCAGATCCCGGATAAGTGTTGTCTTTCCACAGCAGGGCGGGGATATGATCAGTGTATGGCACACCTGCCTGTTTTTTGTAATATAAGGCAAAAGACGATCCGCGCATCCGATTACTTCGTGCGATACACGGATATTCACTGATGATATGTACTGAATGTTCTTTACTTTCTCCCTTTCCATAATCACTTTCCCTGCCACTCCTACTCTGTGTCCTCCTTCTATCGTCAGGAATCCCTGTCTTAATTCATTTTCAAACGCGTAGAGGGAGTAATGGCTGATATACTCCATTGTCTCCCTCACTTCTTCCTTCGTAACAATATGCGGTTTTTCCTCCGACGGAAGTACCTTTTCCCTGTTTCCCCGGAGGATTCTTACAGGCTGCCCTACGCGCAGCCTAATTTCCTGAATCGCTGAAAAATCAACTTCCTCCTTTTCTATAATCCTGCGGATACTTTTCGCAAGAATATTCAATATCTGAGTGTTTACATCCCTTCTCTCCATCTTGTCCACCTCTTTACACAATATATGAAGGGCAGAGAAAAATATGACTGGAATCAGAAAGGAGCGACACTCCTGTTTCTAAAATTGAAAATATCCACAGAACTATGCTGCGTGAGCGGCTCACAGAGCGAAGCGCCCCAAAGCCGCGATGCAATCATAATTCTGCGGATATTGTAATTTTTATAGAAAATGGCATTTATCACATATTAACGGTTATTCTCTGTAATCTCCCCGATATAGTAGAACCCCCGGCATTCATCCAGCCTGACGTCCACGTATTTTCCGATCAGGCTTTCTTCTCCGGGGAAATGTACGAGCAGGTTATTGCTCATCCTTCCTGTCATAAGACTGTGGTCATGATCGTTTTTCATTTCCACAAGCACGGTCTGCACACTTCCCTCGTGGACGGCGCATATTTCCGCGGAAATCTTCTGCACCTCATCCAGCAGACGGTTGAAACGGTCCTTCACCACATCCTCGGGCACCTGATCTTCCATCGCTGCCGCGGGTGTCCCCGTGCGTTTCGAGTATATAAATGTAAAGGCACTGTCATACCTTACCTGTCTTACCACGTCCAACGTTTCTTGGAAATCGTCTTCAGTCTCCCCCGGAAAGCCAACGATAATATCCGTGGTCAGTGAGATATCCGGGACTGCCTTCCTTATCTTTCTCACCAGTTCAAGATAATGCTCCTTCGTATACCTACGGTTCATCTTATCAAGGATGCGGGTGCTCCCCGACTGGACGGGAAGATGGAGATGTTTACATATTTTCCCTGACTGTCCCATCACCTCGATCAGTTCATCCGAAAGATCTTTCGGATGGGACGTCATGAAGCGTATCCGTCTCAACCCGTCGATCTTCTCTATCTCCTGAAGAAGCTGAGCAAATGTCATCGGTTCTTCAAGTGTCTTCCCGTAAGAGTTGACATTCTGCCCAAGAAGCATGACCTCCGTCACACCGTCCGCCACGAGGCGCTCAATCTCGCGTATGATCGCGCGGGGCTCGCGGCTTCGCTCCCTACCTCTTACATATGGGACGATGCAGTAGCTGCAGAAGTTATTACAGCCAAACATAATGTTGACCCCGGATTTAAAGGAGTATTTTCTCTCGCTGGGAAGATCTTCCACAATCTTATCTGTATCTTTCCAGATATCGATGACCATCCGCCCTGATTCCATGCGCGTTGCTAGAAGTTCTGCAAATTTATAAATGTTGTGCGTTCCGAAAATTAGGTCGATAAAACGGTAGCTTTTCTTTAATTTTTCCACCACTTCCGGCTCCTGCATCATGCACCCGCACAATGCAATCATCATATGTGGGTTTTTTTTCTTAATCCGCCCCAATTGTCCGAGACGCCCGTACACGCGTTGGTTTGCATTTTCGCGGACTGTACATGTATTATAGATGACGAAATCTGCCTCCTCCTCATCCGGCTCCTCTATGTATCCAATCTGTTCCAAGATACCGGTCAGTTTTTCCGAGTCTCTTGCGTTCATCTGGCATCCGAAAGTAGTCACGCAGAAACTAAGCTGCCTCCCGGCAGCCTCCTCCATTTTCCTGAGAGCCTCTTTCGCCCTCCCAATAAAATAATATTGTCTCTCCGGCTCTGACACGGGAATCTCCCGTTCTATATCCGCCATATTCTGTCGGTTGTTTTCCATAATCCTTAACCCTTCTTCGTTTTCCTAACGTCTTCACAGCCTCCTGCTTAGACGAACTGATTTCTCCCATGATCATATGTATAGTCAATCATTCCCAGTTTCTCCGTAAGTTCCCGCCCGTCGATCTGCATATCGTCGCAGAGCGCTTCCAGAGAGGGATAAAAGTCCCTTAGTTTGGTATTGATGACGCCCAGCAATATCACCGGGTCTGCGGGTAATCCTTCAAGCATATAATCGTCTCCTTTTCTGTAACGATAAACTCTGTCCGGACATCGTGTTTTTCCGATGGTATCCTCTCCATACACTGTGCGGAAAACGCCAGCGCCACTTTCCGGCAGCCTGTATTTCTCTCCAGATATACGTCATAATAACCGCCGCCGTATCCGATGCGTCTCCCTGCTCGGTCGAAGGCAGCCCCGGGAAGGATCACAAGAGCATTTTCGTCCGGCTTCGGCGCTTGGCGGCACCACAAGCCCGGCTCGGGGATCGACCACGCCCCGGGATTCAGGTCATTTCTGCTGGAGATGAAGAAAAACTCCATTTTCTTCTGACCGGAAACTCTTGGAACCGCGACTTTCTTCCCTAACAGCAAAGATATCTCTATAATTCCAGCCGTATCCACCTCGTTCCGGAAAGAGACATAACAATAGATGCTCTCCGCCTCTTTATAAAAAGAGGATTCCAAAAGCCTCTTCGCAATCTTCTTCTCCGCTGCTTTCCGTTCCTTCTCCCCGAAAGATGACCGGAGTTTAAGAGCCTCTTTTCTAATGTCCGCCTTTGTTTCCATATTTTTCTCCGAGATTTACGACCGTTCCGTCTTTTTCCTCAATATCGATATTATTGAGCTGTCCTCTCAAATTCCGTCTCACTGCCTCAATATATTCGGCTCTTAACAATTTCTGCTCTTTCTGCTCGTCAGTGGTCAGTCCCTCTGCCTTTGACTTCCTGTACAGCTCATTGATCCTCGCTATCTTCTGTGTATCCATGGATATCCCTTTCTGCATTAAAACATGCGGCATGCCCGGCTGCAACTGCCTGATTCTGCATGCCGACGCCATTATACACTATTTCTCCGGCTTCGTCCAGCACCATCAGCTTGAATAGTTCTCAAGAAACGCATACAGTTCCTTCACCGTGGGAATATACTTTCCTGTCGCTATTTCTTGCTGAATCTCTTCCGGAAGATCATTTATCGGGATCTCCGTAAACTCGTAAACTGTCTCTTTATCACTTAGGTACACAGCTACAAATCCATGAAGTTCCCGCAGATAATATCCTTCTTCCTCCTCCGTATTTTTCACTGCGCCGCCCTCTGCAGCGATACTCTCTGTCCCGTATATTTCATCTCCTCCCTGCGCCGCCTGACGCTCCATCACTCTGTTGTAGGTAAACTGATATCCTGCCGCCAGAATAATCCCTGCAAATAAAAATACAGTAAAAAAGCCGATAATGTATCTGGATTTCATAGTATCCACCCCTTTTTCATACATTATTGGCTTTCTTTTGCTTTTTTATACAATGATATGTCTTTCTATATTTCTTTTATTTTCCATCACTTACGATCCCACCGCACGCTGCATAGTACGATCATGAGGGCATAAGATGAAGTTTTCTGCACCAGCGCAAGAGCCGTCCTCCCATGGGAAGCGCTTCGACGTCCTCATCTGAAAGTGTTCCGATCTTGAGCACAACAACGACATAAACTACCATTGCCACACAGACCGCTATGATGACCGGAATCCATCGCCCTCCGATTAAGAGATCCAAAACAAGATAAACAGCATAAGCCACAAGTCCCATGACTGCCGAGGCGATAAGCGGCTTGATGAACGTATCCATCATATTGATCCTAAAGCCGCACACTTTGCGTACCTTCCGCTGGTTGAGCCAGCACATGCAGATCGCAAACACAATATTTCCCGCTGCCAGCGCATAGACATTCATCTTAAACACTGCCATCATAATCACAAATGCCACCAGATGCACTACCAGCGCCACGCAAGCATTCTTCGCCGGACTAGAGATATAATTTAAACCATGCAAAATCGAGTTCGATATGGACGCCCAGCCGTAGAGCACTACCACCACTGAACCAAGCATCAGCAAGTATGCCGGGGTTTTTGAGGCATCGTTGTACAAAAGAACCATGAGCGGTGATGCAAGGCATAAAAATCCCGCCCCGCATGGAATCGTGAGCACCATAGTAAGCCGCAGCGTCTGGTCAATCTTCGCATGTACCAATTTTCTCGATCTCATAGCCACCGCCGCCGTAAGACTGGGTACTACGGAAGCGCACAGCGCGGAAGAAATCGAAAGGGGAACATTCACCAGTGGATCGTACTTTCCGGAATAAATTCCCTGAAGCGCCATATATTCCTCCTCGACATATCCCTGTGCTTCCATAATATGATTAAAAATCGTCAAATCCAGAATCTGGTTAATATTGTATACCGCCGTACTGAACAGAATCGGAAGCGCTGTAAAAACAAGGATTTTCAAGATGTGGTGGTAGCTTTCCTTTTTACCCGTACGATCCATCCGGTACTGGCTCTGCATTTTCCCTTTGTATGTAAACAGGATAAAGCCAAGGAAGATCAGAGCAATTAACGCTCCGAGCACGGTTCCAAGCGTAGCTCCCGCCGCTCCGTATGCAGGACCTAAAAGCTCTTCGCCTGATCTTTCTCCTGCTCTTGTCCCAATATCGATGAAAATACTTGCCCCGACAATACTAACGACTGCACGGATGATCTGTTCTATGATCTGGGAAACCGCTGTCGGCATCATGGATCCCAATCCTTGGAAGTATCCGCGGATAACTGCCATGACCGCCACAAGGAACAGCCCCGGAGCTAACATCTTAAGAGCATAAACACTTAGCGGTGACTTCATGCCGTACACTGCAATCGTATCTGCTCCAAAGAAAATTACGCCTGTCACAACAAGTCCCACTGCCACTCCAAAGACCATGGAACATATAAAAACACGAACTGCGTTTCTCTTCTGTCCCACAGCCATCTTTGCCGACACTAGTTTTGACACGGCTGTCGGAAGGCTTAAGGATGAAACCATAAGCGCCATCGCATAGATCTGGTACGCATACCCATAAAATCCGTTTCCTGTATCCCCAAGCGTATTGGCAAGAGGGATTCTGTATATCACCCCTATGACTTTGGTGAGTACGGTCGCAATCGCAAGCATGGCGCCCTGCGCAATAAAATCATCTTTCTGTGCGGACCTTACTCTCGTCTTTGGTATATTTGACATCTACCTTTCCTCCAGCTTCCTATATTTCAAGCTTATCGCGGGATACCCGCCTTTTCCATAATCTCTCTCTGCCTTTTCTCCATCACCATCCGCTCGCCATCCTCCATATGATCATAACCCAGAAGATGAAGCATACTGTGGGCAATGAGAAAGGCATACTCTCTTTTCACGGAATGGCCGTACTTTTCTGCCTGTGAGATAACACTCTCCTTTGAGATCACAATATCTCCCAATATCAGCTCACCGGATTCAGGGTCAAAGGCATCAGGAATTTTCTCCACATCAGCGAGAATCCCCGGAGTTTCAAAATCCAGCATAGGAAATGAAAGCACGTCCGTGGCACGATCAATCTGCCGGTGTTCTTTATTTATCCGCCTAATCTCTTCATCCGTTGTAAGAAGAAGCTCCACCTCTGCCTCATAAGGAAAATTTTCATATTCAAGAACCGTCTCTATCATTAACTCTGCCGTCTCTTTCACGTCAAAAGGCAGTTTCATGCTTCCTTCCTCTTCCACAAACAAGGTCATGTTGTCCTCCTTTTGCTCCCTCTCATTTTCGACGGGTTTCTCTTCTCTGATTTCTTCTCATATTCTTCATATGCCTTAACAATCTTCTGCACAAGAGGATGGCGCACCACGTCTTTGCTTGTCAGGGTACAGATACTGATCCCCTCCAAGCCTTGTACCACTTTAACTGCCACATCCAGCCCGGATACCGTCCCGGAAGGAAGATCCTTCTGGGTAGAATCTCCAGTAATGACGACCTTGGAGCCAAAACCAATCCTTGTCAGAAACATCTTCATCTGCGCGGGAGTCGTATTCTGTGCTTCATCAAGGATGATAAACGCATTGTCAAGAGTTCTTCCTCTCATATAGGCAAGGGGCGCCACTTCAATCAACCCCTTCTCAGAATTTTTAAGAAAACTCTCCGCGCCCATGATCTGATAGAGCGCATCATAGAGCGGCCGTAAATACGGATCAATCTTACTCTGGAGATCGCCGGGAAGAAAGCCCAGCTTCTCACCTGCTTCGATGGCCGGACGCGTCAGAATGATACGGCTGACTTCATTGCGCTTAAATGCCGTGATCGCCATTGCCATTGCAAGATAGGTCTTTCCCGTACCCGCAGGGCCCAGTCCGAAGGTAATCATTCCGTTCCGAATGGCATCTACATAGGTCTTCTGACCCAGCGTCTTTGGTTTAACCGGTTTGCCCTGAAGGGTATGGCAGATCAGATCACGGTCAATCTCCACGATCCCTTCCTCTTGATCCTCAAAGACAAGCGAGATGGCATAATCCACATTCTGCTCTGTGATCGTGTTTCCCCGTTTCGATAGTTCTAAAAGTTGTGTGAGCACCCGGAGCGCTTTTTCCGCCCCAGCGCTTTCTCCCACGATCTTCGTGCTGCCGTCCCGGGCAATCAGCGTAACGCGGAATGTCCGCTCTATCTTCTTTGCATATGTGTCAAACTGTCCGAACACGTTCGCCTCATGTTCAGCCGGTATATTGATCATCAGTTCCGACAGACTCATCCATTTCTTTCCTTTCGATCGTCAATATTTCTGTATCCGCTTCCTCGGTAATCCTCTCATTCAAATATAGGGTGCCCGAAGCGGCAGCGGAATTTTCATACAGATGTATTTTAACACTATTTTCCCGTATTTGAACACCTTTTTCCTCCAATTCCTCACAAAACCGATGAAAGTTCTGGCTTAGAATTTTCCTCGCCTCCTCTTCGGTATACGTTTTTTCCACAAAAGAATAAGATCTTGCAGTCTTCATTCCATAGGAAAAAGGAAGATAAAAATTTTCTCCGATCTTCACCGAAGTCTCCGAAGTAAAGATCTCACTGTTCTTGTATTTGTTCCGCACACTTCCCATGGATAGCGTCGTATTCCCTATCCGGATAAATGGCTGGAATTTCTTTTTCCCGTCGTACACTTTTTCTTGGTAAGTCAGTGGGATACTGTCTGAATACTCGAGCTGCGTATCTGCAAACACGTCTGCATCAGACACATGATATTGATACCCTGTCACTTCCTGACTGTCATTTACGACTTCCACCCTTCCCAATACAAGTAAATCGCCCTTTTGTACCGTATCCCCCACGTGAACTTGCGGAACACCGGAACGGGTGACGATCTTCGTGATCACCCCGTCGGCAGATGCAATCAGATCCGTAGGAGTTTCATCTTGAGATACGCTTACATTTTCCTCCCGAAATGTATCCTCATTTTCCTTGACCTGAACATTCAGCCTGCTCCCGTCTATGGATGCGGACACCCAAACGATATCATTATATTCCTTCCGCACCGCTTTTACAATACCCTGACAGTCCACCTTACTTTTGAGCATACACGGTGCGACTCCTTCCGAGCGCAAAAATTCCGCCAGTGTCTCGTCCGTCCACTTCTCATTTCCATAAAAATGGATATCCCATATAAAAAGGGAGTAGGTTTTCAGAAGAGCCGCGCACAGAAACAGCCCGATAAAAAAGAGCTTCCTCTTCCTGTGGCGCGCAAGAAAAAAAGGAAACCCACACCTCTGGCGCAAAACAATACGAGTGTGCGTTTTTCTAACAAATGGTCTAAGCTTCCTGAAATCGGAAATACTCATGTGCATTTCGTACCCGTTTCCCACAGGGGCAAGTCCCCATATATAGATCTGATGGAATGAGCACAGATTTAGGAAGCGCTCCGGCGAATAGCCCTCGATGCGCAATTTTACATATCCTTTCAGCCAGCGAATGAACGAACGGATCATTCTTCTTTCCTCCCGTTGATAAATTCAAGTGTCAGGATCTTTCCCGTAACCTTCATCTCATCGTTAGTATAGTACTCCACCTGAAGCTGCCTGCCCGTCAGGCGGATCTGTCCGCCTTTTGTCTGCACACGGACAAGTTCTTCCGTATATTCTGTGATGCCGCGGTAATTGCCAATGCACACTTCAAAATCTCCAAGCACTGTGACCACCGTCGCACCCATCACCACATCTTTCGGCATACTGGCAGCCGACGCAAGCCTTTCACCGATCTGTCCTCTATCCATAAAAATGCCACACATACGCCCTTTATAAAGAGTATATGTGCGGCACATTCCGTCCTATTCCTGCCTTAATAGTCCAGACACGCCCTCTCCGTCACGAACGGACGCACATAGGTGTTCGCCACTTTCACATGATCCGGATGATTCGAATACACTGCGATATCCTCTGCTTTCTCCAGCGTACTGACTAGCGCCATGTCGTGAGTGCTGGACGCAAGAGGCACCTCCACGAACTCCAGTGTGAGAAGCCCCGGCACTTTTCCTGTAAGCGATTCCAGATTTTCCTTCATCGCCGCTTTAATATCGGGTTTGTCCTCCTCCTTAATCTCCGGTTTGAATTTCCACATTACAATATGATGTACCATGATGTTCCTCCTTATTTTCTTCTTCGTTCTTTTCCCGTAAACCGTTCCACGTCGATGCGGAACACCTCTGTGCGCACAAGCACCTCCTCACGGAAACTGATCTCTGCATCCGGAGCCAGATGCTCCATCACCTTTGTAAGCCCGTACATCTTATCTTCTGGCTTTTCCAGCCTTTGTATGACACCGTTTCCCATAATGCTGCGGTAGGCATAGGAATAGCTGCATGTATAATCTCCAGTGATAATTTCATGACGGCAGTCCATCTCTACTGCCACACGGGAATCCGCTGCAATAGCATCAGCTTTTCGCCCCTCTCCTGCTCCGTGGATGTACAGGGTAAGCGTCCTTTCCCCATTTTTCTCCGCAAAATCATACCCGTAATTCACAGGAACGATAAAGACGCCTTCCTCATCCCGTAAACCTAGGCGCACCACATCGCACTCCTTGAGTATCTCTCGAAAAATGTCTGCATCATGTATCTCTCTTTTATGTAAACGCATCCCACGCATCTGAAAGCTCCTCCTCTTTTCATTTGGACTTCCCGCCGCACAGGATTTTCGCAATTCTCCTCATATCCATCTCATCGAGCACGTAATCCGCATCTGGCAAATCTTCCATAGGTGATATTTCCGTACGCACATAGACAGTGGACAATCCTACCTGCTTTGCTCCTACGATATCACAGATTCCGTCGTTTCCGACCATTACCGCCCGATTAGGGCTGATACGATACTTCTTGAGCAGCTTTTCAAAAAACCGCATATCCGGCTTTTTGCAGCCGTGCTCCGACGAAATAAAAATACCGTCAAAATACTGAGCGATATCCAGCGAATTCATCTCATACTCCGTGAATATCCTCTGCGCGTTGGAGAGAAGATATATCCTCTTCCCATTGTTCCTCAGCGTCGCCAGCATTTCCCTTGTCCCTTCATAGAGACGCAGCCTCTCCGTTGTCAGAATACGAAAAAACTGCCCGGCATGCCTGATAAGAGGCTCGTTTGCACTGATACCTTTTTCCTCAAAAAGCGCCCCAAAGACATCCTCAATCTTAATCTCTGGAAAGGCTTCATGAGAATCCTGTCTAAGCCCTTCTTTCCCCGCGCTCAGCTTCCTCGTAAACCTTTCATATCCCCCACGCATCTCCTCTGGGGTATAGGAGGCCCCGTAATATGAATAAAACAGTGACAGTCTTTCCCATACCTCCGCCTTACCCTCATCTGTGTGGATATCCACCAGAGTGCCGTAGAGATCAAAGATACAGTCAGAAAATCTATATGTATCTGTTTTCATGCCCTGTTACTTCCTTTCTGTTTTATTCATTAGAACTTCTTCCACGTGTCGCTCACAAAGAGAAGGAGAAGCGGGAATATCTCAAGCCGCCCTACCAGCATATCAAAGATGAGCACCAGCTTTGACCCGTTGGAAAATACAGAGAAATTCTGCGTCGGTCCTACCAGCTCCAGTCCGGGTCCGATGTTGTTCAGCGTTGCCGCCACACTGGTAAAATTTGTAATCAGATCATGCCCGTCAAATCCAACTAAAAGCACAGAAAGCACAAAAATCAGTATGTATGTTGCAAAAAATACATTTGTCGCACGGATGGTCTCATGCTCAAGCAAATGCCCATCCATTTGTAATTTCCTTAAACTTCTCGGATGAAGCATCGTGTGAAATTCTTTTTTCACTGTCTTCATTAGAATCACAAGACGTGAGACCTTGATTCCTCCACCCGTACTGCCTGCGCACGCGCCGACAAACATCAGGAGAACTAGTATCGTCCTAGGCACCTCAGGCCACATGTTAAAATCCGTCGTCGCATATCCGGTGGTTGTTATAATCGATCCCACCTGAAACGCCGCCTGTTGTACTGCTGTCCATATAGAACCATATATATCCTTTATCATCACGGCAATAACCGCAATAGACGCCGCTATGATCAGAAAATACGCGCGTACCTCTTCCATGGAGAACGCCTGCTTAAACTTCTTCCGAAGAATCAGAAAATATGCGCTGAAATTCACTCCAAACAGGATCATAAAGATAGTTACCACTACCTGAAGATAGACCGAATATCCTGCCATACTGTCATTCTTTATCCCGAATCCTCCCGTTCCAGCTGTTCCAAAACTGATGGTGAGCGCATCAAAAAGAGGCATTCTCCCGATCAGAAGAAGGATAATCTCCATAATCGTCATTGCCACATAGATCAAATAAAGAATCTTCGCAGTAGAACGCACAGTGGGAACCAGTTTATTTACAGAAGGCCCGGGGCTCTCCGCCTTCATCAGATTCATGTGGGAACCGCCGCCCTTCATCTGCACGATGGCAAGAAGAAATACGAGTACTCCCATTCCTCCGATCCAATGAGTAAAACTCCTCCAAAATATCACACATCTGGACACTGCTTCTACATCTGCCAGAACACTTGCTCCCGTAGTCGTAAACCCGGAGACAGTCTCAAAGAGCGCATCAACCGGATTTGTCATCGTCTTTGTCAGTAAGAAAGGAATGCTCCCCATCACGCTCAGAATAATCCAACTCAACGCCACCGTGACAAACCCTTCTTTTACATAAAATATCCTATTTTCCGGCTTTTTAATTAGAAGAAGCCCACCCAAAAAAAGGCAGAGGACTCCCGTTATGACAAACGACCATCCCTCCCGCTCCTGATAAATCAGAGCCACAATACACGGAAGTGCCATAAAAGCCCCCTCTGCCACAAAGACATACCCTATAATATATTTAACGATTGAAAAATTCATCTCATTCCCCCGCCGATCACCCGGTTATCTTCTCTCTAATATATCCGTCAGGTCATGAAGCCCCTTCACACTCGTAACGATAATAACCGTGTCCCCGGGCTGTATAACATCCTGCCCGCGCGGAATACGAACCTCACCACCGCGGTTGATCGATGCCACAAGTAAATTGTCTCTCAATTTTAAATCTAACAGAGGAACACCTGTCACAGCAGACTTTTCCTTAACGGCAAATTCCAGAGCTTCTGCTTGTCCATCCAAAATATGGTACAACGTCTCTACGTTGCTGCTCAAAGAGGCGCCCATGGCCCTAACATATCGAAGGATATAGTCTGCAGTTATGTACTTCGGATGTATCACGCTTCCCAGATCCAGCCCGTCCACAATGTCATCAAAGGCGATCCTGTTGACCTTTGTCACAATCTTCGCCTGAGAAATCTTCTTTGCAAACAGGCTCAGAAGGATATTTTCCTCATCCATGTTTGTCAGCGTCACAAATGATTCTGCACGAACAAGCCCCTCTTCCATGAGAAGTTTCTTGTCCGTTCCATCTCCACAAATGACAGTCACTGATGGAAGAAGTTCACTAATTTCCTCACATCTCTGCCGGTTGATTTCAAGCAGGCTAACCCGGATCTTCATATCAGAGAGAAGAGCGGCAAGATAGTATCCCAAGGTACCGCCCCCGACAATCAGGGCATTCTTTACCTGATGGGTGTGGACACCGATCTTCTTAAAGAACAACGCAGAATTTTTCGGCGTGGCAATAATGGAAACAAAATCCAGATTTTCTAGCACAAAATTCCCTGAGGGAATAAACACCTCTTCCCCCCTCTCCACTCCGCAGATAAGAATATCACAGCGAAGCCTGTCCATGATCTCCGCCACAGTCATACCGCCCAACCCAAACTCAGGAAGCAGCTTAAATTTTAGAAGTTCCACTCTTCCCTTGGAAAATGTATCCAGCTTGATGGCTGACGGAAAACGGAGCAATCTCGATATCTCCGTAGCCGCCGCCAACTCCGGATTGATGATCATGGAGATCCCCAGCTTCCTCTTAATAAAATGGAGTTCCCTATGATAAACGGGATTTCTCACACGTGCGATTGTATGACAGTCGCTCACCTTCTTTGCAATCAGACAGCACAGAAGGTTCAGCTCATCTGAACCGGTAACAGCGATAAGAATATCCGCATCCTCCACTCCCACCTCTGAGAGCACCTGTATACTCGAGCCGTTTCCACATAGTCCCATTACGTCGATACTCTCGGACAGCTCCTGTATTTTCTGGGGATTTTTGTCGATCACAATTAGCTCATGATCTTCCTCACATAGTTCTTCTGCAAGAGTGCTTCCTACTTTTCCGCACCCTACAATAATGATCTTCATAACTCCTCCGAAGTATATCCGCCTTGCGATATACAAAAATATTGTTATTTTTTAAGATTTGCCGCCTGTATGTAAAAAGATCATGCCGGTCTTTTTCACTGACACTAGACCTATTATAGCACCTTGTTTTTTATATGCAAGCGTTACTTGTATTCTGAAATACTGGTCTGTCATAGGCTTAACAAATTCTGCTTTCCTATATCTTCTTTACCATTTTTCCTGTCTAGGCAACGCACCGCACACGCGATCAACAGACCGCCGGTCATATTACCCGCCGACACAAAAAACAGCACCTTTACAACAGACAGTATATCTGCTTCAAAATACAGCACGTAACATGACAGATAGAACATATCCGCTACAATATGTTCAAACCCGCAGAACACGAAAGCGGTAATACTTTGTCATTCTACTGGAAACAACGATGAAATTCAATCATTATTTTATTCTTCGGCCGTAGCCGGATATGATAGGCGCCGACATAAAGCCGGTTGTCACAATCAATTCTTTGCGGTTAAATATCGTTATCATATGTTCCCACTTCAATCAGGTTGCCGTCCAAATCATAAAAACGGACTACCCTCTGTCCCCAGCTATGAGTTGTAATTTTATTCACGTATTGAATCGAAGGATACAGCTTGTCAAGTTTTTGAACAAACGCTTCGATATCCTGTTCTTCAAAATATAGTTCACAGGAATTACTTTCCGGAATAATATCTTTTCTCAGAAACTCTTTCCAAATTTTCTCATCCTGAAGCACAAGAC
>DXAK01000019.1 GCA_019117065.1 Candidatus Mediterraneibacter pullicola
TTCTAGCTAATTCTTCCCTTTTTACTGTTTGTGGTTCCTTTGAACCGTTCTTAGAATTTTTCTCTTTAAAGAAATTTTCAAGGGTTGTTGTCTATTGTTCAGTTATCAAGGTCCTCTGCCGTTCTTTCCAAACGACAGCTTTGATAGTATATCAAAGCGCATTCTTCATGTCAAGAACTTTTTTCTTCTTTTTCGCTTTTCGCCGTCCCTTACGGGTCAGCTTAGCTATAATACCACCGAGCCATACCGTTTGTCAACTGTTTTTCACAAGTTTTTTTACTGCTTTTTTACTTTTTCTTTACAGCATTTTTCTGATACAACATGTGGTATTTTCACATGGCATTACCCACAATTCTGCCGCTTCAGCAATATAAAAACTACCG
This sequence comes from Candidatus Mediterraneibacter pullicola, assembly GCA_019117065.1. Lineage (GTDB taxonomy): Bacteria > Bacillota > Clostridia > Lachnospirales > Lachnospiraceae > Mediterraneibacter > Mediterraneibacter pullicola. Next base: position 384 of record DXAK01000019.1, read on the forward strand.
GAAGATTCCAGTAGTTTTCCGGATAACACCGAGCGGAGAAGGAGGGATTTGAACCCTCGCGCCGCTATTAACGACCTACTCCCTTTCCAGGGGAGCCCCTTCGGCCAGCTTGGGTACTTCTCCAAAGCGGAGAGGGTGGGATTCGAACCCACGCGCCCTTTCGGACAAACGGTTTTCAAGACCGCCTCGTTATGACCACTTCGATACCTCTCCATATATTAGCCGCGTATAAGACATATTTGCTATTATTTCCCTGTGCGACGTTGACTATTCTATCATATATACAAAATTCATGTCAACACTTTCTTTTTAAAATGTCATTGACTTATTTTTTCAAAAAACTTTTCCCATTCTTCTTAAAAAAACTTCTGCAATTTGCAAATCTTCAGGCGTAGTGATTTTGATATTCTCATACGATCCCTCAAACAATCTGACTGGGCAGCCAAGCATCTGTTCCACAACCATAGCATCATCTGTTATGAAAATTCTTTTGGCAGTTTTATTCTCTTCTATATCTGGCTCTATCCCTTCCTGCTTTTCCAATGTATCGCTATCCTCCTGTTTCATGAGGATGGAGTAGGCATCTTTTACCAGCCTGACATCAAATATCTGAGGAGTCTGAATCGTCCACACACTGCTGCGGTTTGGAGTCTCTGTCACAAACCCTTTTTCATCTGCGATTTTGACCGTATCTTTGGAGGGCATACCCGCTGCGCATGCTTTCTCAACAGCCACACACTCATACCCCCGTCGTATAATTTCTTCATCTACAAAAGGCCTTGCGCCGTCATGGATATATACGTAGCCGTCTTTTGTTTCCCGAAGTCCGCACCACACGGAATGATAACGCTCTGTGCCTCCTGAGACAATCGCATTCACTTTAGAAATCCCATATTTCTTGACAATCTCCTCGTGACAGTACTCTTCTTCTCCACTCCCTGTGACAAGGATAATCTCATCGATCAGCTCCGAATCCTGAAATGCTTTCAAAGAGTAATACAATACCGGTCTCCCGCCAATCAAAAGATATTGTTTATGAACCTTTGAGCCCATCCGCTTTCCGCTGCCAGCCGCCAGCACAATGGCGGTACAGTATACTTTTCCCATCCTGTTTCCCTACCGTTCTTCCTTATCGTTCCCCAAGTTTCAGGTTCGGCACTGCATTAAGATCCCAGCCATGCCTCGTGCCTGAAAGATACTCATAAAATGCCGCCGCTCCGATCATTGCCGCATTGTCCGTGCAGTAAACAGGCGACGGGTAATAAAAACGGATCTCCCGCTCTTTGCACGCCTCTTCCATCGCCGCCCGCAGCGCAGTGTTAGACGCCACGCCACCCGCGATAGCAAACTTATACATGCCGTAATCTTCGGCCGCTTTCATAGAATTCTCCACAAGAACTTCCACTACAGCTTTTTGAAAGGAAGCAGCGATATCCGCAGGATCAAAACTTTCACCTTTCATCTTACAACCGTTAATATAATTGAGTACCGCTGATTTCAATCCGCTGAAGCTGAAATCATACTGCGCCCCTTCAATATGTGCTTTCGGGAATTTCACTGCATTTGGATTCCCTTCTTTTGCAATGCGGTCGATCTTCGGTCCGCCCGGATAGCCCAGCCCAATGGCGCGGGCAACTTTATCGTAGGCTTCGCCAGCCGCGTCATCTCTGGTGCGCCCTAAAATCTCATATTCCCCATACTCTTTTACACACACAAGATGCGTGTGCCCGCCTGACGCCACAAGACATAAAAACGGAGGTTCCAGATCCGGATGTTCAATATAGTTTGCTGAAATATGCCCCTCAATATGGTGCACTCCCACAAGAGGAAGATTCCTTGCATAGGCAATTGCCTTTGCTTCTGCCACTCCCACAAGCAAAGCGCCTACAAGCCCCGGACCATATGTCACACCCACCGCATCAATATCATCCAGCGTCACATCAGCTTCCTTCAGCGCTTCTTCAATAACCTGATTGATCTTTTCAATATGCTTCCTTGACGCAATCTCTGGAACAACGCCGCCATACAGCTTATGCAGATCGATCTGAGACGAGATAACATTGGAAAGCACTTCCCGCCCATTGTGTACAACCGCCGCAGAGGTCTCGTCGCAGGAAGTCTCAATCGCCAGGATATTGATATCTTTTATCTCTTTCATGTCACGCCTCTCAATCTTCAAACATCAATTCCACAGACATTCCATCCTTCCCGGCTTTCGCTTTGGGAAATATCTTGCGCACTTCATCCATATACGGTTCCGGACGCGTTAGGGATGGACTATAATGCGTCAGCCACATCTCACGCACATTTGCCGCACGGGCAATCTCCGCCGCCTCATAAAATGTCATGTGTTTATATTCCACTGCTTTCGCTGCCTTCTCCTTCTCACCGTACATCCCTTCGCAGATAAAGAGATCGGAGTTCTCGGCATTCCGCCTGATTGATTCTGTAGGTCTTGTATCCGTAGTGTATGTCAGCTTCAGACCTTTCCGCGGCGGACCCAGCACCATATCCGGGGTATAGGTCTTCGCCCCGTCCTCAATGGTCTCTCCGTTCTGAAGCCTGCTCCAGTACGGAAGCGGGATTTCCTGCTCCTTCGCTTTCGCCGCGTCAAATTTTCCTGCGCGGTCAATCTCTATAGTATACCCATAGCAGAGCACATTATGGCTGACTCGAAACGCTTTCAAGCGGTATCCGTTCATCTCAAAGGTCTGCTCCGCCCCTTCTATTTCCTTAAAAATAATAGGGAACGGCAATTCCGGCGCGATTACGCGCAGGCAGCCTACTACCCGCTCAAGTCCTTTCGGTCCAATCAAGGTGAGGGGTTCCCTCCTATCCGCGTTCCCCATAGTCAGGAGCAGTCCCGGAAGGCCGCTAATATGATCTCCATGATAGTGAGTAAAGCAAACCACATCAATCGGTTTAAAACTCCATCCCTTCTCTTTCACCGCGATCTGCGTCCCTTCCCCACAGTCAATGAGAAGGCTGCTCCCGTTAAAGCGTGTCATCAGCGCGGTCAAATAGCGGTAAGGAAGCGGCATCATTCCACCACATCCAAGCAAACATACATCTAACATTAAATCCCTCTGCTCTATTCTTCTATATCTGCAGGCAGCTGGAAAGATGAAAGCAACTTGTCATAACACTCTTCACACAAATCAAAGCTATGCTTCTCCCCATCTTTTCCCGAAAAATATCCCCATGTGTAATCTGCGCTGAATACCCCTTCTCTTGGGCATCCATTCGTTACATGGATCTCTTTCCCACACTGATTGCAGATGATTGTTTTAATTTCTTTTGTTTCTTTTACCTGATACCGGCGCATACATTCTCCTCCTGTAATATACAGTCTTGCTTTCTGTCACGCCTAAAGTATATCGGATCAGCGCCCGGATTCCTACTGGGAACTGCTGCCGGTGCTGTATCCTTTTTTCCAGTCTCACAACGCCTTGCTCATAAGCACTGCATCCTCTCTTGGATTTTCATAGAAATACTGGCGGATGCCGTCCTCAATAAAACCGCTCTTCTCATAGAGAGCGCGCGCCGCCACATTACCCGAACGAACATCTAAAAGGATCTTTGAGATCCCCTGTGTCCGGCAAAGCATCTCTAGTTCTTCCATGAGCGCACTTGCAACCCCTTGCCTCTGCAATTCCTTTGCAGCTGCAATCCGGACAATTTCTGCCTCTTGCGCCGCCGTATATGCAAGGATATACCCTGCCGCTCTCCCTGCTTTTTCCGCCATCAGGCAGATAGTGTTCGGTTGGGAAAGAGTCTCCAGAACGGACTTTTCACTCCACGAATCATGAAAGAGCTGATGTTCCATCTCTGCCACCGCAGCGCCGTCCTCCATAACCATTTTGCGCACCTTCGGCACAGCATGTTTTTCCCGCTCCGCACGCTCGCGTTCTGCCTGAGATACCCGCAGGTAATCCGGCTTATGTTCCGCCGCTGTCTCGTATCTGCCTGCCTGATAATACCGAATCCCAAGAGAGCCCACTGCCGCTGCTCTCTGACGATTCATATAAGAAGGAGCAAAGAAAAATGGTACCTTTAATCCTTCTCTAAGCATCTCCTTATACACAGGGACGCCATCTCCGAGAAACACGACACGTTTCCCGTAAATATTGAGACGCCGGACCAATTCTTCCACAGATACCGCCATCTGCACACGCAAAACCTTAAACGTATATTCCATCTGCTGTCCGTCACCATCCGCTTTTTGCGGAACAAATGTATAAATTCCCGTATAGACCTGACTGCGCCTTGCATCCATAATGGGACAAATGATATCCTCACATCCGTACACATTGTACGCCATAGCATCCACCGACGGCACGTGGATCAGCGGTTTGCCCATGGCAAGCCCCAACCCCTTTGCCGTGGCAGAGCCAATGCGAAGCCCAGTAAAAGACCCTGGACCTCCTGCCACCGCAATTGCGTCGATAGCTGTCAGATCTACCTCTGCCATACGGACGATCTCATCGATCATGGGCAGGAGCGTCTGCGAATGTGTCTTTTTATAATTCACCGTATACTCAGCGGTCGTCTGCTCATCCTCCACCACAGCCACTGTGGCCGTCAGCCCGGAGCTATCTATCGCCAAAACTTTCATAAAATGCGTCACCTCGTTTGGTCAATCGTAATCCTGCGGTAATCAAACCCACGTTCAAGGTCCTTTTCAATCAGGATGTCCGTACGCTTTTCGGGCAGAATCTCTTCAATTAAATTTGCCCATTCAATAAGGGAGACACCGTCTCCCATCACATAATCCTCAAACCCGACCTCATCCATTTCTTCCACATCCCCAATGCGGTAAACATCGAAATGATAGAAGGGAAGCCTGCCCCCGTCATACACCTGAACAATGGTAAATGTCGGACTGTTCACCGGCTCCTCAATTCCCAGCCCCTTTGCCAGTCCTTGGGTAAACACAGTCTTGCCCACGCCAAGATCGCCCGTCAGCGTAAACACCTGTCCGGGCACCGCTTTTTCTCCCAACTCTTTTCCCGTCCGGAATGTTTCTTCCGGACTATTTGTCTCTATTACCATACGGCTCTCCTCTCGTCCGGCCCGCGCTGTGACGCTGCTAGTGATGGAACAAACGGATTCCCGTGAATGACATCACCATGCCGTACTTGTTACATGTGTCAATCACATTGTCATCACGGACAGATCCCCCCGGCTGTGCGATATATTTCACGCCGCTTTTATGCGCGCGCTCGATATTATCCCCGAATGGGAAGAAGGCATCTGACCCAAGCGCCACATCTGTCATCCTGTCAAGCCACTCCCGCTTTTCCTCGCGCGTAAATACTTCCGGTTTTACTTTAAATGTATTCTCCCACACACCGTCCGCAAGAACATCCATGTACTCTTCTCCGATGTACAGGTCAATCGCGTTATCTCTGTCCGCGCGCCCAATACCATCTTTAAACTGAAGCCCCAGCACCTTTGGGCTCTGACGCAGCCACCAGTTGTCAGCTTTCTGCCCTGCAAGACGCGTACAGTGGATACGTGACTGCTGCCCAGCCCCGATTCCGATCGCCTGTCCATCCTTCACATAGCAGACAGAATTAGACTGAGTATATTTCAGAGTGATCATGGAGATAGCAAGATCAATCTTTGCCGCGTCACTTAGAACCTTATTTTCTGTCACTATATTGGAGAAGAAATCCTTGTCAATATTCAATTCGTTCCTTCCCTGCTCAAATGTGATCCCGTACACTTCCTTGCGCTCAAGAGCCGCCGGCTTATAATCCGGGTCAATCTGGATCACATTGTAGTTTCCTTTTTTCTTCTGCTTTAACAGTTCCAGCGCCTCCGGCTCATACCCCGGCGCAATTACACCGTCAGACACCTCGCGTTTGATCAACCTTGCCGTATCCACGTCACAAACGTCAGACAATGCGATGAAATCTCCGAAAGAGGACATCCTGTCGGCTCCTCTTGCACGGGCATAGGCGCATGCCAACGGGGACAGTTCCCCGAGGTCATCCACCCAATATATCTTTGCCAGCGTCTCGCTAAGCGGCAGTCCTACCGCAGCCCCTGCTGGAGAGACATGTTTAAAAGAAGTGGCTGCCGGAAGCCCTGTCGCTTTCTTTAACTCAGACACAAGCTGCCAGCCATTGAACGCATCCAGAAAATTGATATATCCCGGCCGTCCACGCAGCACCTTGATCGGGAGCTCGCTTCCGTCATTCATATAGATCCTCGATGGTTTCTGATTCGGATTGCACCCGTATTTCAGTTCTAATTCTTTCATCTTTTCATCCGTTCCTTTCATTTTTATTGATTTTTGTTCACGATGGTTGTCTCGTATTTTCCCGTTTCAATATCAATATAGCGGACGAAAAGGGAAACTTTGTTATCTTCATTTAAACTGTTCCACAGAAGCTCTGTAAACTCTCCCATATCATCAGGGATGCTGATCAGCTTCGGTTCACCCTCAAAACTCGGAAGCGGGTCTCCGTCACACAGATATGTATGGATAAAATGCCCCTCTCCCGCCGCCGGGTCCTCATATGCAAATGTATACCGATTGCAGTGCTCAGGATTTCCATTGTTGCTTTTCAAAATAGACATGGCATAATTATACGTCCCGTTTTCTATGTGGAGGATGCCGGAGATGCGCGGCGTATAGTTTGGCGCATCTGGTTCAAATTCCCTTGTGCGCAGAGACTGTTCAAATGTGAGCTGCTTGTCCATACCTTCGTATATCGTATCTGTCTGATCACCGTTAGTCACAATCGTCTTGTTTCCAAGAACCCGTACTGGAGCATAAATAATCAGACTGGGATCTGTCAGCTTGGACGGATCAAACGCCTGTGTGCGGATTCCCTCTCCGTCTTCCACAAAAATGCGGTTCCGGCTGTTCTCACTTCTCCCCATAATAAAATAAGCTGTAACAGCCTTTTTCCCATCCGGCGTCTTTCCGATGATGATCCCTCTCCCCGGATAACTATTATTTCTCAACTCTTCTCCTACAGACAGCAACTTCATCTCACTGCATCTCCTTTCAATCCTCTTGACTTATATTTTCAGACATAGGGCGTTTCATCCTCACTCTGACAATCCTGTTATCTCTCACTTCCTCCACATAGAATATCAAACCGTCCGCCTCAATCACATCCCGGTCTTCCTTCGCCGGAATATGTCCCAGCTTTTCGATCAGATACCCGGAAAGCGTGTCATAATTCTCTGTTTCCAGCTTCAATCCCAGATCTTCATTCAAATCGTCAATAAGAATGCTTCCATCCAGAAGGTATTCGTTTTCACTGACCACCTCGATCTCCGGCACAACCTCCTCATACTCCTCGTTGATCTCTCCCATAATCTCTTCGACTAGATCTTCGATCGTCACAATGCCTGCAAAACCGCCGTACTCATCCACGAGAACTGCCATGTGGTGTCTCGTCTCCTGCATTGTGCGGAACAGTTCGTCAGCATCCTTTGTCTCTGGAACAAAAAACGGTTTGTGCAGCATTTTTCGAATATCTGCCTGTTCCAGCCTATTCTTCCGCAGTTCAATCATGACATCTTTAATGTGAAGCACACCGATGATATTGTCAATATTTTCCTCATAGACCGGAATTCTGCTGTGTCTTGTCTCCAAAATCTCATCGAGCACTTCCTCGAAAGGCTCCTCAATATCAATGGCAAACACATCGCGTCTTGGCACCATGATCTCTTTTGCAGTCCTTTCGTCAAACCGGAATACGGAATCAATCATTTCCCGCTCATCATCATCAAATGTCCCGCTCTCATTTCCCATCTTGAGCAATGCCTTGATCTCCTCCTCTGTCACGGCCTCCTCCTGGTCCTCCGTTTTCATGCGGAGTAGTCTGAGAACCAGCTTAGTGGAGACAGAAAGCAGTTTGATAAAGGGCGAAAGTATAATTGAAATATAGTGCACGGGCATGACCGTCAGCATGCAGAATGCCTCCGCCTTCTGGAGAGCAATCCTCTTCGGAACAAGTTCACCAAACACCAAGTTAAAGAACATCAGTATCAATGTCACTCCGTTGTGGGCAATCTGATAACTGTAAGGCACTCCAACTCCAGAAAGCCAGCTGGTCAGCACCGGTGCAATGCCTGCCGCTGCAGATGCCGAAGAATAAAATCCCGCAAATGTGATGGCAACTTGAATGGTTGAGAGAAACCTCGTAGAATCATCAAACAGTCTTTCGATCACCTTCGCTTTCTTATTTCCTTCTTCTGCCAGAGACCGTATCCTGTTTTTATTAACCGATACAACAGCCATCTCCGCCCCAGCAAAAAAAGCATTCAACAGCGTAAAAAACACCAAAAGTAACAGATCAAATAAAATAGAATCACCCGCAGGGTCTGCGTCCATAAAAATATTCCTCCTAAAAACAAATTATTATCAGGAGAAGTATATCATGTGTCTGCCGTTTTCGCAAGATCAGTTACCCGGCGCCAAATCGCTGTCAGAAAAGCTGCTTCACGCAAAAACAGACCGGCGCAATGTCGCGCCGGCCTGTCCGTAATTTACATATAGATGTTTTTAGGAGTAGGGGCATCCGTCCCGCATACCCGTCAGTGATCCTCTTCATCCTCCTCGATATAATTTCCAGCTGCTTCACGCTGCTCTTTTGTAAATCGTTCTGATTTGAGTTTTTCCCATGTGGTAGCTTCTTTAAACTCTGCCGGTTTATTGATTACCACCTGCGGGAACGGGATACTGATATTATGCCTGTCGAAGATCAGTTTCATCTCGCGGTTAAGATCTCTCTCCATCTGGATTCTGTCGCCCTCAGCACAAAGTACCATGATACGGATGTTCACGCTGTTATCCCCAAGGGATACGACACCCTTATAAAACGGTCCGTCGAGAATATTCGGTATGCGCTTCCGAATATTGGGGAATTCATCCTCAAGAATACTCTCCACACGTTCAAGAGATTCTCCGTACTCGATTCCCACATCAATCCATGAATAAGAAAATTCTCTTGTCATATTTACGACGCCCGTCACGTCACTGTTACTGATGATCTTAATATTCCCGCTTCCATCCAGTATTTTTGTGGTTCGGATCCCGATTTCCACTACCGTTCCTCTCCAGTCTCCGATTGTGACGATATCTCCCACTTGGAACTCACCCTCAAAAATAATGAAAAGTCCCGCAAGAATGTCAGACACCAATGTCTGAGCTCCCAGCCCGACGATCAGTGTCAGGATACCGGCGGAAGCAAGCAAAGTCGCCGTGTCAATTCCGAACAATGAGAGACAGTAAAATAACAGTGCCAGCACAGAGATATATTTTAGGAAGTTGTGCAAGAGCCGGCAGATCGTCTCTCCCTTGGCCCCCATTGTCCTCGCCAGCAGACTTAAAATTCGTTGGGCGATCATTGTGATCACGCTTCCCACGCAAATCAGCATCAAAGAACAGGTCACAGCAAAAATATTAAAGCCATGCGCCCAATCTCCGCTTAACACAAATCGGAAGATCGATTGACTGTCAAAAAATGTATCTTGAAACAGAACCGCAATGCAGATGATGACTGCAAGCACGGCAAGCAAGGTTTTTAACACCGAAGAAATCTGCTGTTCCGGCGTTTTTTCCTTCCATTCAATCACATTATTCTGCCAGCGGCTCGCAGCGGATTTCGTTCTCTTGACCGTCTTATCTGGCATTACCACATCTGCCATATGCCCGTGAGTAATTTTGTTCTTTTCCTCCTGAACTTTTTCCGGTTCTTTCCGGCTAAAAGTCAACAGTGCGAACACAATCAAAAGAGCAAGTAAACTGGCTGCGCCCGATGTGATCGTCAAGGGTAACCTGTTGCCCGCCACATTTCCTGACGGCACGGCGATATAAATATAATTCTCCCCGATTCCAAGAGAGGACGCATAGTAGCTCTCACTATTGATTGTGAGATATCCTGTGTATCCGTCTGTCATCTGGCTCTTTGTAATCCCATAAGAAGAAGCACTCTTTCCAATCAGCCTCTCTGTCGGATAATACCCAAATTTTTCGTTCTCAGAATCAACCGCAAAAACAATCCCTTCATTTCCCACGCGGATGCCTCTTAAAACAGAAGTCAGTTCCATGTTCTCAAGCACATCCTCAAGAAGAGACGGCTCTATACATATCTGGACAAAACCGTTGGCATTTCCCTCTTCATCCCGGAGAGTCACGCCAATATACTGTTCGTATTCTCCGGTCAAATCATTCACCTGCGCATCTTGAATAAGATACTCCATTCCCACCAGAAGTTTTCGAAATTCATAAGACTGATCTTCCGGATCATCGCTGATGTGGAATTCTGTATACGGAGAATTGGTCGCGATCTGATCCCCGTTTTTGTCAAACACGCTGACCGACTCCACACCGAGCAAGGAGCTGATCTCTGCGAGATATTCCCTGTCCGCAAGTTCCGGCGCAGCTGTCAGCATATATGCGGCAATCTGTGCTTTGTTCAAATAGCGGTCGTTATACTGCTCCGTCACACTTTCGCGTTCATCTTCATAATTTTTGATCTCCCGTTCAATCTCCGAAAGATGCTGACTGTTACTGATCGACTGCTGGGACAAGGCAAAAAGCGTCTGCATGTAGAAAGTCACAATCAGAATACATACAAGCCCTATGGCAGACACAGTCCCAATCTTCCTTCCAACTGCAAAGTTGTAATAAATATTTCCCTTCAGTTTCCTGCGTTCTTTCTTTTGCTCTTGGATCATGATAAAAAAGGCATAAGTGATAACAAGCGTGATCACCACAAAAAAGGAGAACAGGATGATCATGACTGTGATATCTCTGGCTGAAAGGATTTCATCTTCCGGCACAGCGCAAATAACATACGCATCCTCCACATGCTCCACACCACAGTACAGCGGCTCTCCATTCACTTCCAGCCATGTATAGTTTCCATCTTCAAGATCATCCACTGCGATTCCTTCCGCAAGGGCATCCATCCCCACCAGATTTTCATTTGGATAATAAAGAAACGTATAATCTTTATCCGATACAGCGAAAGTGAAACCATTTAATCCAACAGTCACGGTACGGAGCATTGCGTCCCACGTGGAAGTGGACGCCAGAAGATCATCCAGCTCCGCTGGATTCTTCTCAAGAACCGCCATTGCACTATCATCAATCCGATATCCGTAGTAGCGAAAACGCCCTCTGTCCGTCTCCACCTCAAAAGCCTCAGACGCCTCGTTCTCATCAAACACTGTCCGAAGCTGATTGTATCTTACCAGCGTAAAATCAACCGACGCGTTCTGGGAAGCGCCCAGTTTGTTTCCCTCTCTGTCAAGAATATACACATTTTCTGCATCTAGAAGAACTTTGCATCCCTGAAGATTCGCTTCCGTATAATCTTCCATAACACCATTTCGGAACATAAACGCCATACTCGCAACTTTAGACTGCTGAATCTCATCGAAGGACTGGGTTGTCTGAACCTCGGACTCTTTTGCCTGAGCAATAATTTCATCCATCTCCTCTAATTTAGCCTTCGTACTCTCCCGCTGATTCGACAGGGAAAGACTGGTCTGCATGAAAAACAGCAGCCCGCCCAGCAGGGCAAGAAAAATTATCCCAACAGCAACCATAAAAGCCGCTTTTCGCTTCATTTCTCTGTTCATAGCCCCTCCTAATTCCATTTGTCAATTATCAAATCAATGGTTCCATCATCGAGCATCTCGCGGATCACCTCAGCCACTTTGGCGGAAATCTCAGAATCCTTCTGTGTCGCAACGCCGTAGTTCTGATCCGCAATCTCTGTCGCCAGATACAATCTGTCATCATCCATATATGTCTCCGCGATACAACGATCCATGCATGCTGCGTCCACAGTTCCCTGCTCCAATAGGGCATCAAGCTCCTGATAGGAGGGAACCTTCGTCACGCTCACGCCATCGTATTGCGTAAATGTATCTGTATTTGAGATCACTTCTTCCCCGATGATGCCCAGCTCATAAAGCTTTGTTGCAAGAAGGGGGGAGGCGTTCGATCCCGCCATCGTACCGATATTGAGACCCTTTAACTCTTCAATTTTGGTAATAAGGGAAGACTTCTCCACAACCACCACTGTACTGTCCGTATAATACGGATCGGAGAAGTCGAAATTTTCTTCTCTCGACTCTGCAATAGAGTAGGTCGCCACAATACAGTCAACCTCTCCGCGCAGAAGCATGTCCTTCCTTGTGTCGGGTGTCACCGTTACATATTCCACATCCGCATACCCGAGCCTGTCCGCCATTTCTGCTGCGATGTCGATTTCCAGACCATAATACTTCCCTGTTGTTTCGTTGAGATATCCGAAATTCATAATGTCATCACGCACTCCTACCTTCAGCGTTCCTTGTCCCGCACTGTCCGTGCATCCGCACGCCAGCATGCCTATTGAGAGCACAAGGGCGATAAGGAGTGCCGCTTTTTTTCTCAATGTTCCTCTCATTCCTTGATCTCCTGTTCTATGAGCTTTTGCTTTTCTGTTTCCGGTTTCTGTTTTGTAGTTTTATTTTGAATCTTCTGTCTGTCGGACTTATGGCACTTACTTTTTTATGCAATAAACTAATATACCGAAAACGGCAAAACAATATTGAATTCCATCAACATTGTTTTGCCGCTGTGTCGCCCTATACCGCGGGCGTTATGCCTATTCTTATTTGTTCTCAGACTCTGTATTTAAGAACATCCAGATCAGAGCTGCGATTGCTGCTCCCACAAGCGGTCCTACAATAAATACCCACACTTGGGAAAGCGCTTCTCCGCCTGCAAGCAGTGCAGGTCCAAAGCTTCTTGCCGGATTTACGCTTGTGCCTGTCAGCGGGATCCCGATAATGTGAACAAAAGTCAGTGTAAGACCAATCACAAGTCCCGCCACACTAGAGAAAGACTCTTTTGATGTCACGCCAAGAATCGCAATCAAGAAGATGCATGTCAGTACGATCTCAACTACCAGAGCGCCTGTCATGTTCAGTCCCACATAAGACGCATCTTTGTATCCGTTCGTTCCAAGTCCTGTGATAGCCGGGTTACACATACTTCCCACAAATTTCAAGAGCCCTGCCGCAGCAATACCTCCTAAGACCTGCGCGATTACATATCCCACAAAGTCTTTTCCGTTTATTCTCTTGCTGATAAGCATCGCAAGAGACACAGCCGGGTTAATATGGCATCCGGAAATATTTCCGATAGAATATGCCATTGCTACAATAGATAGCCCAAAAGCCGTCGCAATGCCGAGGATGCCAAGTACTCCGTCGATTCCGCCGGAAATAGCAGCCGCACCGCAGCTTACGAATGTCAGCACGAATGTACCGATAAATTCAGCCACATATTTTCTCATTTTTCTCTTCCTCCTTCAAATAATCCGTCAGCTAGAATACCTTTTTCGACAAAGAAAAGCAAGCAAAATGCAAATTATTACATTTTGCTTGCTTTTTTTTACTTTTATCGTATCACAGTTTTCCAGTGAAAGATCTTAAAAACCTCCCAAGACCGAAGTCTTGAGAGGTTTGCAAATTTTGTTTTGAAATTGTACATTCTGAAACGTCTGATTAACGTTTGGAGAACTGCGGAGCTCTACGAGCCGCTTTGAGACCGTATTTCAATCGTCTGAGCGATGATTTTCCTTGATATTCCGGGCTTTTTTGAGCCTCGGCCCCTCGGTTGTCCTATTCCTTAACCAAAAAACAGGCCACTTTTACGAGGGGACAGCTTGA
>DXAK01000020.1 GCA_019117065.1 Candidatus Mediterraneibacter pullicola
ACCCGGAAAATCGAAATCCATTACAGCTTTGTCGGACAGGTTGATACCGAGCAGGAGCCGACGCAAGTTGTCAACCATGACCGCCGTAACATGGTAGATGTAAAAAGTATCGCTATCTAACCCCAGCAAAGATACTTCCCGTCTCTTTGCGGTACTAAAGATAACTCTCCGGCAATCAGAATGATTAACTTTGTGTAAATACAGAATAGGACAGCGCCCCTGGTGGCACAACCGTGTTTATAGAAATTTTAGAGTACCGATTGTATACAAAGAGAGTGACCCTTGCGTCATGTCATGACCCTTGGGACACCCTCTTCCTGTTTCTTATTTCTCGCTGTAATGATAAGTTTCTTCCAGCATCATATCCTTCACCTTCATCAGTCGGATCTGGGTGCTTCTCTCGTTCTCATCCAGTTTCATTGTAATATATTTGATGCTCTCCTCCGTCTCCGGGATGATCACATGCTCCAGCGCATTAACACGCCTTCTCGTCTTCTCGATCTCGGCTGCCATAAGTTGACAAGCCTTCTCGCATTCCGCCAGACGGATCATATCTGGCAGAATATCTGCCAGTGACTTTACCGCGCCATCCAAATCGCTGGATGTAAAGGCAAAACCATAAGAATAAATATCATTTTCGTCAGCAGTTCTTGTCTTGTACTCAAAAGTCGGGATGTCAACACTCATGACATTTTTCTCATCCGCCTCTAGGTTCACTTCTTGCTTGGGCGCCATCAGAGCCGTATTAAGCGCAGCCTCCGACATTCCTGCCTTGGCAATGACAAAGTTTCGATTAGCAGATTTGATACCCGCCTCTACCTTTTTGCGCACTTCCATATTTTCACGGACAAGATCCAGATACTGACGCATCAGCTCATCCCGCTTATCTTTTAAGAGCTTGTGACCTCGGATCGCTGTGATCCGTTTCTTTTTCAGACGGGTCAGCTCCATACGGGTGGGATTCACCTGTTTCGCCGCCAAAACGCCACCTCCTTCAAATCATCTGAATATTTCCTGCCTCCGGCTTCCGGGACAGACCCACTGCGCTTACGCTTCGGGGTCAGTCCCGTAATACGCGTCGAGGTATTTGTCGTCGATACGTTTCAGTTCAGTTCTCGGCAGCATTCTTAAAAGCTTCCAGCCGATATTCAGTGTCTCTTCGATGCCGCGGTCTGTGTTGTAGCCCTGAGATACGTATTCCTGCTCAAAGGCATCAGCAAACTTTGCATACATCAGATCGATCTCGGTCAGCGCCGCTTCTCCTAAGATGACCATGAGTTCTTTTGCATCTTTTCCGCGGGCATACGCGGCAAAGAGCTGGTTCATAGTGTTGGAGTGATCCGCGCGGGTCTTACCCTCGCCGATACCTTTATCTTTCAGACGGGACAGGGAAGGCAGTACATCGATAGGCGGTGTAACCCCCTTCCTGTAAAGCTCACGGCTTAAGATGATCTGACCCTCAGTGATATAGCCTGTCAGGTCAGGGATGGGGTGGGTCTTGTCATCCTCGGGCATGGTCAGGATCGGGATCATAGTGATACTTCCCTTCTTCCCGCTCTGTCTTCCCGCTCTCTCATAAATCGTCGCGAGATCCGTATACATATATCCCGGGTATCCGCGGCGGCCCGGCACTTCTTTGCGGGCTGCGGACACCTCACGGAGCGCATCCGCGTAGTTCGTAATATCCGTCAGGATAACCAGCACGTGCATTTCCTTTTCAAATGCAAGGTACTCTGCCGCTGTCAGCGCCATCTTCGGCGTGGCGATACGCTCGATCGCCGGGTCGTTCGCCAGATTGACAAAGAGCACGGTACGGTCAAGAGCTCCTGTCTCCCGGAAACTCTCTACGAAGAAGTTTGATTCTTCGAAAGTGATACCCATTGCTGCAAATACTACGGCAAAGTTTTCATCTGTTCCAAGCACCTTTGCCTGTCTCGCGATCTGCGCGGCAAGCTGAGCGTGGGGAAGCCCCGACGCGGAAAAGATCGGAAGCTTCTGCCCGCGAACCAGAGTGTTCAGTCCATCAATCGCGGAAACACCTGTCTGGATGAACTCCTCCGGGTAACTTCTTGCCGCCGGGTTCATGGGCAGGCCATTGATGTCCATGCGTGCGTCCGGCAGAATCTCCGGACCATCGTCAATAGGGCGCCCCAGCCCGTCAAAGACACGGCCAAGCATATCTTCCGACACGCCCAGTTCCATACTCCGCCCGAGAAAACGCACCTTACTGTTGGATAAGTTGATTCCAGTAGAACTCTCAAAGAGCTGTACGAGCACATCGTTTCCGTTTACCTCGAGCACTTTACAGCGTCTTGTCTCGCCGTCTGCCAGCTCGATCTCTCCCAGCTCATCATATGTCACACCCTCCACGCCGCGCACGAGCATCAGCGGTCCGGCTACTTCCTGTATGGTTCTGTACTCTTTAGGCATTTACCGTTCCTCCTTTACAAATGCGTTGGCGATCTGTGCGCTCAACTCTTCATCTACTTTCTTATACTCTTCATCAAGAGCGTCCTCATGAACATATTTGAAACGTCCGATCTGCTCTCTCACTGGCATGGAGATCAGCTTCTGCAGGGAAGCGCCCTGAGACAGAGCCTCTGTAGTACGGTCATAGAACGCATTTACGAGAAGCATCATCATATGCTGCTTCTTAAGCGATGTATAAGTGTCGATCTCATGAAAGGAGTTCTGGTGCAGGAAATCCTCGCGGATGGAACGGGCCGCTTCCATTTTCAACCGGTCGCCCGGTGAAAGAGCATCCATGCCGACCATCTTCACGATCTCTTCCAGTTCCGCCTCTTCCTGAAGCAGTGTCATCATCTTCTGACGGCCGCTCATCCAGTCCTCAGCCACCTGACTATTAAACCATTTCTCCATATCGTCCAGATACAGGGAATAGCTGTTCAGCCAGTTAATCGCTGGGAAATGTCTCTTGTACGCCAGCGCGGAATCCAGTCCCCAGAATACCTTTACAATACGCAGCGTCGCCTGTGATACCGGCTCTGATGTGTCACCGCCCGGGGGCGATACGGCTCCGATTACGGATAGAGCTCCCTCGCGGCCTTCTTTTCCAAGGGAAGTCACCCTACCCGCGCGTTCATAGAACTGTGCCAGACGGCTTCCTAAATACGCCGGATATCCCTCCTCACCGGGCATCTCCTCCAGACGCCCAGACATCTCGCGCAGCGCCTCTGCCCAGCGGGAAGTAGAGTCCGCCATCAGCGCTACCGAATATCCCATATCGCGGAAATACTCTGCGATTGTGATACCAGTATAAATAGATGCCTCACGAGCAGCCACTGGCATATCCGATGTATTTGCAATAAGGACGGTTCTCTGCATGAGAGGCTGTCCTGTCTTAGGATCTTTCAGTTCCGGGAACTCGTTTAACACGTCCGTCATCTCATTCCCGCGCTCACCGCAGCCGATATACACAACGATATCCGCTTCCGCCCACTTTGCGAGCTGATGCTGGATAACCGTCTTACCGCTACCAAAAGGCCCCGGCACCGCCGCCACACCGCCCTTTGCGATGGGGAAAAACGTATCGACCACGCGCTGTCCCGTGACAAGCGGCATCTCCGGCGGCAATTTCTTCTGATAAGGACGCCCGCGGCGCACTGGCCACTTCTGCATCAGAGTGAGCTCGCGATCGCCTTTTTCCGTTTCAACGACTGCCACCACTTCTTCTACCGTAAATTCCCCAGATTTGATCTCTTTAACCGTTCCTTTTACTCCGTAGGGAACCATGATTTTCTGTTGTACAAGCACCGTCTCCTGCACGGTTCCAATCACGTCTCCCGCCTCTACTTCATCCCCTGCTTTTACAGTAGGGACGAACTCCCACTTCAGATCACGCTTTAGGGACGGAACCTCCACGCCACGTTTTAAGTTGTTTCCTGATACCTTCATAATATCGTCCAGCGGTCTCTGGATCCCATCGTAGATGCTGGTAATCAGTCCCGGACCCAGCTCAACAGACATAGGCACTTCCATAGATTCTACCGGCTCGCCCGGGCCTAATCCCGACGTCTCCTCATAGACCTGAATGGACGCTTCATCGCCGTGCATCTCGATAATCTCACCGATGAGACGCTGATCTGACACACGGACTACGTCAAACATATTTGCATCCCGCATACCTTCCGCAATAACGAGAGGTCCTGCGACTTTCTTGATAACTCCTGTGCTCATTAGCTTACTCCTCCAAACAGAATATCTGACCCGACCGCCTGTTCCACGGTCTTTTTCACACCTTCCACTCCGGCTCCGGTATTCCCGGATACGCCTGGGATCTGAATGATCGCCGGAAGCACCCGTTCACGGTACTCTTCAAGCGCGCTGCCCAGTTCAGCCGCCGCCTTTTCGGTGATATAGATGATACCATACTCACCTTCAGCAAGCTGCCTTAACTTATCCCTTGCCTCCTCCCGGGTCTTTACAGGGCAGATGCTAAGGCCCAATGTTGCGAACCCGTAAATACTGTCGTAATCACCGATCACTGCAATCTTATACATACATCTCCCTTATCCTTTCCCGGATCGCTTCATCGGGAAAACCGTTCTGTTTCCCAGTCAGGATGATCCGAACTGTCTTTATCTCATTTTCTCTCGCGATCAGGTACCCAAGCAAGGGGCCTACGGAAAATGTCTCATACTTCTGTGGTTTCAATGTTTCTATCATACGGTTGTCACACCAGCGTTCAAACGCCGACGGTGATTCCCTCAGGGCGTCAGCCCCTCCCGCGTAGGAAGTACCTTCCAGATACTGAGCGATCTCGTCCGCTCCTGCAAGTGCCGCGCGGATCAGCTGCTCAATATTAAGCCCCGCACACTCTGCCATGGCGCTTCTCATAAAATCCACGCTTTTCCCCGTCTTCTGGGAACGCACCGCGATCTTGATATCCGCGATGGCTACGGTAGTATCCGCATAGTCCTGTATGATCGGCTCTCCCGAACGCCTACCCGCTTCGCAAATGGCATCCAGCGCTGCTTTGTCAATCATGATATCGCAGAGCTGCCCGTCCCTTGTGTGAAGAAGTGTATCAAAAGCCTCCTCCGCCACACGGCTCATGCCTCTTGGAAGTTTTGAGAATTCTCTGTTTTCAACGATCTGAAGCATTTCCCTTCCTGGAATCTGACAATCATCATAGAAAATGCCCGGATTCCGCGTCTCTGTACACACTTCTTTGATCGCTGCTTTTAGGTTGTGGTACAGTTTCGGATAGGAAAGCACGTCAAACACACTCATGTCCGGGGCAACGTCACGGATGACTTCCCAAGTCTTTTCTTCCTCACGCTTTAAAACCGCATCCATATCTCTGTCGGAAGACGGATCACCCCACCCCTTTTCCGTCACAAGCTGAAGTGCTTGCTCCGCTGTCTTGCAGGCTAAGAGCTGCTCAATGACAGCGTCGGAAAACAGGGATACTTCCAGCGCACGGATACGCGCAACCGCATACGTATATTTTGTATTACTCAAGTTAAACCCTCCTTACGGCCGCGTTTATCCGAACAGAATCCTGTTCACCTGATCTGACAGTTCCTCGCGCTTTGCGTCGAACACTGCCTTTATCGTACAGTTCTCTTCAATACCGCCGTACACGAGGAGGAATCCTCCATCAATGTCCCTTGCCTCGTCACTTAACGTCAGGCTTCCACCCTTGGCAGCGGCGATCGTCTTGATCTTGCCAGAAAATCCTTCCGGCATGCGCCCGAGATCCCTTTCCGAAAAACAAATAACTCCTTCTTCGGGAAGAACATATTTCTCAAGGAGCTTCTCAAGCATGTCAAAATATTCTCTCACATCCAGATCCATCACTGTGTCATACGCACTTTTAAGTATGTGCGAGATCACATCCTGCTTTGCAGAGAGATACGCCTGTTTCCGGCGCATGTCCATCGAGGACGCTACACGCTCTGCGTAATCAGCCGCATCGCGCTCCGCCTTCTCCGAGATCTTAGCCGCTTCGGTGCGAGCTTCCTCCTCGGCCGCCTTTATAATGGCTTCTGCCTCAGTCTGCGCCTTCCCGATGATCTCTTTTGCAGAGTGGTCCGCTTCCTCAAGGATCCGGGATTTCATTTTATCCAGTCCACTCATGTTTTGTTCTCCTTTAAGATTCTTTCCTTAAACCTGAATACCGTTTACGGCAAGGAAAGAGATCAAAAGCGCAAGGATTGCATATGTCTCAACCATCGCCGGGAACAACATCGCTTTACCGAACTGATCTGGTTTCTTAGCAACAATACCGATAGCGGAAGCCGCTGTCTTTCCCTGCGCGATACCTGAGAGAAGCCCCACGATACCAATTGGCAGGCAGGCCGCGAGGATCAGAAGTCCTGTTGACACGGACAGGTCGGCAATACCGCCTCCCAAAATGCCAATTTTAGACAAAGTGATAAAGCCCACGAGCAGTCCATACAGCCCCTGCGTACCCGGAAGCAACTGAATGATGAGCACCTTCGCGAATTTACTCGGATCCTCTGTCACAACTCCTGCCGCCGCCTGTCCAGCAATACCTACGCCTATAGCTGAGCCACATCCGGCAAAAAGCACTGCCACTGCAGCTCCCAGCAGCGCATATACGATTCCTAATTCACCTGCAATATTCATAATATAGTTTCCTCCTTAACATCTGCATATTTTGTATTTTCTTTAAAAGGCGCAAACGGGCGTCCGCCGCCTTCGTAAAACTTTCCGAAAAACTCTACAAACTGTAAACGGTTCGTGTGCACATACGCCCCCAGTAGATTGATCGCTAAGTTCAGCGCATGGCCGACGATAAAGATCACGATAAAGAAGATGACTCCCACCACATTGTTCGGAAGCATGCTTCCCATCTGATTGATAACGGATGCGATAACACCCGTTGCAAGCCCCAGCGCCAGCAGGCGCGAATAGGAAAGAGCGTCGCTTAGCCATCCGGTAATATTGTATAAATCATATGCACCCAGCGCGATGCGCAGAGCCGGATTCTTATTCTCCCTGCCCGACATAAGTACAATACCCGACGCACCGATGACCGCCAGCACCTTCGCCGCCGTGTTCAGCCAGCCCGGGAACACGATATTCGTTTGAGCGATAGATGCGAAGATATCGCTTGGCAGGAGCATAAAGATCAATCCCACAAGGAGCAGAAACCATAGTACTACGTCACAGAAAAAGTCCATGGCCTTGCCGTCTCTTAAGCACAGGTATCCTTTGATTCCAAGACCCACAAACAGGTGGATCACGCCGAAAAGAAGGGAGAACACCAGCAGCTTCATGGGGTCATTCAGCGGAATGAACCAGAGCGCTGGAACTGTGACCGCCGTCCCAAAGAACTTCTCTGATACAATATCCACGATATTTCCGAAATATCCTCCGAAAAGAATGCCCCACACTAATGTAGAAAGCCCACAGTAGAAGAACAGCTTCAATGATTTCTTCATGCTGTCTGACATCCTCGGAAACTTCCATACGAGTATGCCGCAGACAATGGACACGATTGCTCCATACGCTGCATCTGACAACATCATTCCAAAGAAAAAGATATAGAAAAACGACATGATCGTCGTCGGATCCAGTTCTCCTTTGTGCGGAAGCCCGTAAGATTCCACGATGCCCTCCATGTTCATGGAAAATGGATTATTCTTCAGAATAACCGGAGCTTCTTCATCTTCTTTTAGCTCCTCCACATCTACCATACAATCATATCTGGCTGCCAGATAGTCCGCCACATGCGGAGCTTCACACTTGGGAATGTATCCGCTGATGACAAAGGTACGTTCCGACTGTGGAAGATCTCCAAGCACTGCGTATTTGTCCGCCCGGACACGGTAATAGTCCGCTGCGATTTTTAACTTTTCTCTTTGTTTTGAAAGACCTTCGATATCCTTCTTAATCTCGGAAATCTTATCTTGACAGTCCGCGATCTGCTGCTCCAGCTTCTCTTTCTGAACTGCCGGCACAGTGTCCCATGTCTGGGACGGTCTTGCAAACCCTGCGCTCCTTAAGGCGTCTTCCACCGACGGCATGTCTTCCTTCAGACACAGCACAGCCAGATAGACCATACTCTGTTCTGACGAGATGAGATGTACATCCGCTTCAGCTTCCGATGCCTTCTCCGCTAAGATCCCATACACGGACTCTGCTGTTGTGCCTCCGGGCATCGTTCCTAAAAACATTCCCACACGCTTCGTGTCCGCAGGCTTAAGCGGTACGTCCAGCGCAAGCCACGGTTTCAAACTCTCGATGCTGTTCCGCAACTTCGTGATATTAACGACCTGCTCCGCGTACTCCCGGTCCAGATCATGGATGGTCTTCGCTGTCTTCAGCAACTCGCGCCGCTCTTCCTGAACCCGGCGTTCCTCCTCTGGTTCGACTAGTCTCTTCCCTTCAAGAGCCGCGAACACAGATTTATCCTCCGGGATATATTTTTCAAGAATCGCAAGCGCCTGATCCACAGACGCCGCTGCTTTCTCAAACCCCATCCTCTGTCCCGCCGTGTCCATCTTTTTAAAGTCCTCATCCTCATCGATGACATGGTTCACTTCCAATACGCCCATGCTTTGCAGTTTTTCAAGGATCGCTTTTCGGTCTTTCTTTAAGGCGCAGATGCTGATTCTCTGCATCTTAAGTACCGCCATTTACTTATCCCTCCTGTCTGCATTGATATATGCTTATTTCTGATTCAGCTGCCGCTCATACCAGCAGTGAGATAACCAGATCCACTACTTCTCTCTCCCGTCCGAGTGCAGAAGTTTTAAGGCTCTCCACTTCTTTTTCTATCTTTGCCAGCGCCTCTGCCTCAGCACGTTCTCCCGCTTCTTTCGCGCGTTCGGATACTTCCGCCGCTCTCTCCCGGGCATTTTTGACGATCTCTTCTGCGGAGCTTAAGGCGTGTTCCTTTGCTATCTCTGTAATCTCCCTGCCTTTTTCCTCTGCCGCTTTCACCGTCTCGTCCGCTTTTCTCTCTGTCTCGCGGATCGACTGGATCGTCTCTTCTACCATAATTACATACACCACCTTTCCTGACAGAATCTGTCTACTTAGTTTTTCCAATACTTCCTTCTTCATACAGAGACCCATCACACTCTTTTCGTGTCTCTCGGAAGCTTTCTTAACATAATCTTAACATCGCATCTAGCGCCATTATATAACACACATGCCGATTATTCAAAACATTTATCAGCGATTTCTTCAGTTATTTATTATTTTTACTAATAAATATGCACATATGCGCATAAATTCCTTGTATCCCGTCATCTGTTCTCAGCCTTCCCAATTCAGCCGGTGCAGGTTCCCTTCCGTCTCCATCCCAGCAAACCCATTCTGCCGCAGTGCTTCATATAGCACAATCGCCGCGGAATTTCCCAGATTCAGTGAGCGGATATCCCCCATCATGGGAATACGCACGCAATTTTCCTCATTTCCGACCAGAATCTCTTCGGGAATCCCCGCGCTCTCCTTGCCAAACATAAGATAACAGTCCGGCTCATAGGAAATCTCTGTGTACATCCTGCGCGCCTTCGTGGTCGCCATATAGATCCTTGCCCCCGGATTTTTTCCCAGAAAATCTGCATAGTCAATGTAAGTCGTCACATCCAGATCTTTCCAGTAGTCCATCCCCGCGCGCTTTAGCGACTTCTCGGAGAGGCTAAAACCCAGCGGCTCAATCAGGTGCAGCCTCGCTCCCGCCGCCACGCAGGTTCTGCCAATATTGCCTGTGTTCGCCGGAATCTCCGGCTCAAAAAGCACAATGTTGATCATCTCTTAAACTCTCTCATTTCTTAGTTTCTGGATAAAGCTTTCGAGACGATCCAGCGCTTCTTTTAAGTCCTCTAAAGAATAAGCGTAAGATATGCGCAGAAAACCTTCTCCGCACTCTCCGAAAGCTGTTCCTGGAACGACCGCCACCTTCTCTTCATTGAGCAGGCGCGTTGCAAATTCCTCGGATGTCATATTAAACTTCTGAATACTAGGGAACACATAGAATGCGCCGAAAGGCTCAAAACAGTCCAGCCCCATGCGCTCAAACTCGTGCATGAGGAACCGCCGTCTCTGATCGTAGGATTTCCTCATCTCTTCCACTTCATCCCCGCAGTTTTTAAGCCCTTCTACCGCAGCGTACTGGCTGTTCGTGGGGGCACACATAATAGCGAACTGGTGGAGCTTTGTCATCTGTCCGATCAGTTCTTCCGGCCCGCAGCAATACCCCAAGCGCCAGCCCGTCATGGCAAAACCTTTGGAAAAACCATTGATAACCAGCGTGCGCTCCCGCATTCCTGGCAAAGACGCAATGGACACATGTTCTGTCTTGTATGTGAGCTCTGAGTAAATCTCGTCTGACATCACATACAGATCATGCTCTTTTACAAATTCAGCGATAGGTTCCAGATCTTCCTTTGTCATGATAGAACCCGTCGGATTGTTCGGGAAAGGCATGATGAGAATCTTTGTCTTTGGCGTTGTATATTTTTCAAGATCCTCTGCGGTCAGCTTAAATTCATTTTCATATTGAAGGGGCACGATCACCGGAACCCCATCCGCCATAATCGTACACGGAAGATAGGAGACATAGCTTGGCTGCGGAATCAGCACTTCATCTCCCGGATCAAGCATGCACCGAAGTCCTACATCAATTGCTTCGCTGCCACCCACGGTGATCAGCGTTTCCTTTATTGGGTCATAGGACACATGGATCTTCCGCTCCAAATAATTGCATATCTCCTGACGGAGTTCTTTCAATCCTGCATTGGAAGTATAGAATGTCTTTCCCCTCTCCAGAGAAAAAATGCCCTCTTCCCGGATGCGCCACGGTGTATCAAAATCCGGCTCTCCAACTCCAAGAGAGATCACGTCCTCCATCTCATTTGCCACGTCGAAGAATTTGCGGATCCCCGAGGGCTGTATATCCATAATTTTTTTTGCTAACAGATTTCTCATTACAGTGTCACCGGTATCCTTTCCGACTCTTTCTTGGGAACCATGATTGTTCCGTGGTCTTTGTATTTCTTAAGAATAAAATGTGTCGCCGTGCTTAAGACCCCATCAATGGGCGACAGTTTTTCGGATACAAAGCGCGACACTTCCTTGAGCGTCTTTCCTTCCAGTGTCACCAGCAGGTCATAGCTTCCTGAAATCAGGTACACCGCATACACTTCTGGGTAGTTGTAAAGCCTCTCCGCAATGCGGTCAAAGCCTCGATCCCTCTGCGGCGTCACGCGCACTTCGATAAGGGCCGTTACCATTTCCACGCCTGCTCTGTCCCAATCAATAAGAGTGTGGTATCCGCAGACAATCTTTTCTTTTTCCATTTCTGCGATCTCATTTGCCACTTCTGCTTCTTCCACCCCCATAAGCACTGCCAGTTCTCCCAAGTCAACCCGGCTGTGTTTTTCAATATATTTCAATATCTCAATCCTCAAAGCCGCCTTTTTCTCATTCATACTATTTGCCTCCTCATTTCTTATTTGTTTTTATTTTTTATACAAAATACAAACTTGTCTCATTTCAATTCTTAATGATCTGTCATCTGCCGCATCCTGTCCGCCATCCAGACTGCCAATTCGTCCGGCGCAGGCCTGTCCAGATATCTGACTTCTTCTCCGCTTGTGATCACCCGCGCATTCTGTGCTTTTGTGACCCCAAGCCTAACGGCTCGCGTCCCCGCCTGCTCAAGGATGTCCATAACCACCTGCGCATCCTCTGTCACAATCAGAAAGCTTCCCGCGGACGTCATTTGGTACGGATTGAGGCGGTAAAATTCACAGATCTCCACAGTTTCCTGTTTTAACAAAACTGCTGGCATATCAATTTCGAACCCTGTCCCCAGCGACTCTGACAATTCCCACAGCGCCGCCAGAATACCGCCGCCTGTGATCTGCCGTATGGCTGTAACACGGGGCAGCTCAGGCTTAAATGTATCTTCCGCCCCCGGAGTAATACTTTTCAAAAGAGAAAGAATCTGTGCCGGAGACACCAGATCTTTGACAAGAACCTTCGTCTCTGTAAGAAATGCGGACACAAACCTTGTCTCCAGCTCATTCTCCGCTTCCGCCAAGATACGCAGCGTCCCTTCCAGCCCTGCATAGCCGCAGAGCAGAATCTCCGCTCCGCCTCCCTCCAGTCCGTATGTTTCCGGGTGTAAAGCCGCATCAGAAGCCGATTTTACATCTCGTTTCTCCGCGGGTATCAGTCTGCGTGTCACTGCCTCACCCACGGCAGTGACAAATACTGTCATGGCTACCACTGAGGAAGCCGTTTCTCCCTGAAAGGAATTTACCGTAATCCCCAGTCTGTCACATGCGGATACAATCTCCGCCGTGACAGCCTTCAGATCTTCTTCCCGCGCCTGCGGCGGAAAAAGAACGCGGACCGATATCCCCTTCGGGAAGACACCCTTAGCCGCAAGTTCTCCCGCCGCGTGGAGCACTGCATAGTATCCGGTCTGCGGATTTGTTCCTGACACATGGGCATCCGCCCACAAAAAACACTGTTCTCCATATGCAATCCCAGAACACGTCTCAAAAGGAGACGGCGGAAGCAAAAGATTTTGTTCCTCTATATGCAATTGACGCCTGACAGACCGCTGCCATGCGGTCTGTGTAAGCTTCCCGTATTTCATCTTTTTATTCTCCGTCTCCGCTGCTTTCCGAATTCTCGCCGCTTTCTGAATTCTGGATCTCCTCGATCACCGCTTTGATCGTATCCTCGTTCTGCGTCTCTATCGCCGCATTGATCTTCGCCGAATCTTCAGCGTTATCCGAAAAAGTTCCAACGGCTATTGTTTTTCCTGAAGCCATGTAATAACTGTAATTGACTGTATCACGGCTCACTTCTTCACCGTCCTCATAGGCGACTTTCCAGAGCTGTGCTTCCAAACCTGTCTTACCGTTATTCTGTGTATACATGGTGCCGATCGCTTCCTCTGTCGCCACGTACAAGGTCTCTTCGGACTCCACTATGCCAAGTTCCTCACTGATATATTCTATGGTACGGTTTTCCGGACGCGTCTCTTTCCCGTAAATATTAAAGGTAAGAGTTCCTTCGGAGCATACAGATTCAATATAAACCGCCGTCTCCATATTGTTCCTGAATTTCAGATCTTTTACGTCATCCGCAATAGCGGCGTCCATGGAGGGTTCCACATAAGATACCTGCATGGAATGCGCGTATCGCTCCGTTATCTCCAGTTCCGCCAGTAGAAGTGCGTTATAGAGAGTTGTTGACACTTGACAGATTCCTCCCCCCATCGATTCCACGACCTGACGGTTCTCGTAAGAGGCTGCCATACCATAACCGTTCTCTTCTGTGTACGGTGCCATCAGCTTATCCGCCGACACCTCCTCTCCCGGCCCCATCAAAGTTCCGCCGATATGAGCGGCTCCTGACTCTACATTCATCTTCCTGCCACTGTCGCTTTCCCCATAGTATGTGGAATATGTTCCCAGCAGATCTGTAATACCTTCGAGATCCGCTGCGGTAATGTCCGCCTCATATTCTTCCGTATCCACAACAACCACTTCACCGTCCGGCGTCTTGCCGTCTACAATCTCATGATTGATGCTTTCTACGGTCTTTTTTACATCCACCCTCTTGCCCGGCACATCCTCTGTGACAACTCCTGCCCCATCACTCTGGGTCATTTTCGCGTTCTCCGGCTGCGGAAGGAATCCTCCTAACCTCTCATTCAGCACACTGGCTGCCGATTCTTCCGTCACTGCATAAGTAATAGGAAATACCTTGTTGTTTTCCCCCTTCTCCGCACTTTTTAAAATCTTGTAGCATGCAGCCATACTACCTTCTTTGCCGTAGTCCACTGCCTTTTTGACCGCTGATTCCAGATCAGGCACCGATATCCCTAGTTCCCCCAGAGTTGCTTCTGCCTGCTGTCCATCCTCTAGTGTAAGTATAAGCTTGCGCGAGGAATAATCCTGAGCAGCCTGCATTACCGCCTCTTTTGCCTGATCCATATTCATACCAGACACATCTGTCTCCCCGATCTTTACCCCGGAGATAATGATATCTGGATCATATTTACTGATTGTTCTGTAGAACATCACATTGATCCCGATGATTACCGCGCAGGCGCACAGTACCAGCCCTGCGATTAGCAAGACTGTTTTTTTACTATATACCGCCTTTTTCTGTCTTTTTCTTGTTCCGGGTCTTGTCACGCTTACACTCTCCTGTTATACCTTCAATATGTGCCCGCGGTCTGTCACGCGTTTATATATACGGCAGCACCATCGTCAGCACCATTGCCACAATCACGATGATAATGATGACAGATATGATCCGCCTGACTTTTTTATCAAAAAAATTCATCTGGTATTTCCTTTCTTTTATGCCAGTGTCACTGTTTACCGGCGCTAAAAATTTTCTATGACACAGATCCGGGCATCCCCTATCAGAGCGTCCCTTCTCTGATAATCAAACAAAATCAGTTTCCCGCCGATTCTCTCAAGATGCGTCATCTTTCTCATCTGTCTGCTGTCATATCCCTCGTAGCCCTTCAGATAGCGGCGCTCCGAAGCCTCCGCTCTGTAGAACGCGGATGCCTCTTCTTTTGTCACTTTATTCTCACCTAAAAATGGCGGGCGGTTTTTCACATTATCCCTCAAATAGAGGTCCAATGTCAACCATTCCAGATATTCTTGCTGCTTTCCAACCTCTATGAAATGATGCAAAATCTCGTATCTGGCAATACGGGAATACTGTCTGCCAAAAAGGCCGTTCTCTCTATAGTATGCTGCCAGCGCCTCATACATGGCAAAAGGAGAAGAAAATTCCTTCCGCAGATGTTTTATCGTATTGCGGAACTGCCCGCTGTTATAATAAACTTCCACCATTTCTTCAATCTGTTTTAGGCGGATCAGCTCTCCATAAGACAGCCATTTCGTAGACAGCACTTCATACGGTGGGCGGTCCTGGTACAATAGTTGATATTCCTCTGCTTTGTCATGCATAAGAGCACCCTTTAGCACTTTCAGAAAGCCAAGCTGAAGCTGCTCCGGCTCCATATCATATACAATATCAAAGGAACGGGCAAAGCTGTCATAACCTTCATACGGCAGCCCTGCAATCAGGTCTAGATGCTGGTGCACGTTTTTCATTTCTTTTATCCGCGCCACCCTGTCTCTGACCTGATCAAGTTTCATGGTTCTTTGTATCTCCCGGATGGTTCTTTCGTTTGCAGACTGCACGCCGATCTCCAGCTGAATTAGACCCGGACGCATAGAGCGGATCAGCTCGATCTCCTCATCATTTAGCAAATCTGCCGCCACCTCAAAATGAAAATTCGTAATCCCCCGGTCATATTTTTTGATGTAAGTCCATACGGCCATGGCATGGTCGTGGCGGCAATTAAATGTCCGGTCCACGAATTTCACCTGAGGCACTCCATGATCGATAAAAAACTTCACTTCTTTCTCTACAAGACGAAGATCACGGAATCTGAGACATTTATCGATAGACGACAGGCAGTAACTGCATGAAAACGGGCATCCCCGGCTCGATTCATAATAGATAATCCGGTTCCTAAAATCTTCAATATGCTCATATACAAAGGGAATCCTGCTCAGATCCATGACGTCCTGCGGCGGGGTTTCCACAACCTTCCCCTCCTCATCCCAGTATGTGATCCCTTTTACCTCGGAAAAATTCTCCTTTTTATCTGGCTGTCTGTGGTAAATGTCCATCAGGTCGGCGAA
Organism: Candidatus Mediterraneibacter pullicola; assembly: GCA_019117065.1. Taxonomy (GTDB): domain Bacteria; phylum Bacillota; class Clostridia; order Lachnospirales; family Lachnospiraceae; genus Mediterraneibacter; species Mediterraneibacter pullicola. Next base: position 15,699 of record DXAK01000020.1, read on the forward strand.
CGTCTCTTCTCCCTCTCCCCGAATGATCCCTGTTATCTCCGGATATTTGTCAAGCATCTCCCGCGCATTGTAAGACACTTCCGGTCCGCCTAGCCAGATCCGGATTCCCGGCAGGATCTTGGGAATCTCTCTCACGAGATTTTCCACAGATATGATGTTCCACAGATAGCAGGACAGGCAGAGGATATCCGGCTGGTGCCCGTAGATATCCATCAGTATCTCATCTGGCGGCTGATTGATCGTATATTCGGCAATCTCAATCTCCCGCGGGCAAATCCCGTCGCAGCGCTGCAGGGCATACGCCCGCAGGCTGTACACCGCAAGATTTGAGTGGATATATTTGGCATTTACCGCCGCTAAAAGCACTTTCATATCAACGCTCCGTTTCTCTCGTCATAAAAAAGATTTTATCATCAATTGGAATATGGAGCAAGTAGCGGGGGTAGGATGCCTTTGATAGATAGAGTGGATTCGCTTGATAGAAAAAGAGCTCTCAAAATGGAAAACAAAAAGAAGGCCTCAGGCAGCCTTCTTTATAAATCTAAGCTATTTTACTCTCAAGTTTTTTAACTTTTTCTTCCAAATTTACCACCATCTTCATAAATAAATTTAAGTTCTCATTTTCCAGATGGTTAATCCGATAATAGGCTTTTAGCTCTTCTAACTCTTTTGCAAGCTTTGCTGTATTTTTCGAACCGATTTCCTGCACCCGGTCTACCTCTTCCAATACGGTATTTTCGGTTTCTCTCAACCTTGACAGAAGTTCTTTTTTCATATCTCTCATTTCTGTACGCAGACCTACCTGCTGTTCTTCCAACATACCTTTCATTTCTACACGCAGACCTGCCTGCTGTTCTTCCAGCATTTCCTTCATCTCTGCACGCAGGCCTGCCTGCTGTTCTTCCAGCATTTCCTTCATCTCTGCACGCAGGCCTACCTGCTGTTCTTCCAGCATTCCCTTCATCTCTGCACGCAGATCTGCCTGCTGTTCTTCCAGCATTTCCTTCATCTCTGCACGCAGGCCTGCCTGCTGTTCTTCCAGCATTCCCTTCATCTCTGCACGCAGATCTACCTGCTGTTCTTCCAGCATTCCCTTCATCTCTGCACGCAGGCCTGTCTGCTGTTCTTCCAGCATTTCCTTCATTTCTTCACGCAGACCTGTCTGTTGCGCGTTTAACGCCGCCCATTGTTCTTCCAGCATTCCCCTCATTTCTTCACGCAAACCCGTCTGCTGTTCTTCCAATAGCGCTGATATAGCTGCCAAATCATCCTTTGTCAATGACATGATATTTTCACCTGCCTTATCCGTGCCTGTTTAATGTGTCACTACTCTATCACTCTTTTAAAATCATGTCTATTGACATTTCTTACAATCTCCTTTCTTCTTTCTGCCTCATCAACACCTTTAGCGAAACTTAATTTCTGGAAAAAGCAATCTACCTCTTCCCTCTTCTGCATTGTGCATTTTGCCTCTGTGCCATATGATCCTTCTATTTGATTTTACAAAAAAGCAACTATCACACAAAAGCATCCGATACCGCTTACCGCTTTTATCTCGGACGACGAACGTCTGATCTTGACATTTTCAAAAAAAACATGTAAAATTAAGGCTCGTGCAGCCGGGGTGTTAGCGGTACCTTGTACCTGCAATCCGCTATAGCAGGGGTGATATTGCGCAGAGGACGGCAGCCGGCAGGGCTGCCCCCGGTAAGTGATGTTGATGTTTGGGTCTCACGCGACGGGAACCTGTGAACCGTGTCAGGCCGGGAACGGAGCAGCACTAAGCAGGAGCTCCCGGGTGCCGTGAGGGTGCCTGAGCTGAGTTAACTGCCGGGGTAACGCCTGTTGGTCAAGTTCGAAGCGCAATGCACGAAAAAAAGAAAAGTACGCTTTTGAAGCCCAAAGCTTCTGAAAAACAGACAGACGCGTCATCCGTGTATCGTTATTGATCCACGCAAGATGTGCCTGCTTTTTTTATCTTTCTTATCTTCTTCCTCTCTCTCAACTCTTTAAAAAACTGTTTCATCAGCCCGCTGCATTCCTCCCCGAGCACTCCCGTCGTAAGCTCTACCTGATGATTGAACTCCTTTACATCCAGCAGGTTAAGAATAGATCCTGCGCAGCCTGCCTTCGGGTTCATACAGCCCACCACCACTCTCGTAAGGCGGGACTGAACAATTGCCCCAGCACACATCTGGCAGGGCTCCAGCGTCACATACATCGTGCATTCCTCCAGCCGCCAGTCCTCAAGCTTTCTGCTCGCTTTTCTGATCGCGGTGATCTCCGCGTGGGCGAGAGGATTTTTATCGGTATTCCTTCGGTTATAACCTCTTCCGATGATCTTTCCTCCATGCACAATCACACAGCCGATCGGCGTCTCATTGAGGGCATATGCCTTCTCTGCCTGTTTAAATGCCGCCCTCATATATTTTTCATCGATCTTTCTCTGTTCTGTAGAAAATAATTCTGTTTTTCCAGACATGCTCTTCTCTCCCACTGTTTCCTTTTTATTTTTCATCCAGCTTTCAGTCATCCCCTGCTTCCGATACCTTATGTTCTTTTTTCTCCCATCCCTGAATACACTAGATTGAAGCAAGACAAGATTAGAGGTAACCTATGAATCCCGGTACATTTTATCTATATGAATACGAAAATAGCAAACGAACCCGAAATGTAGGCTTTATCAAAACATCCCGTCACTACCGCTCCTGTATCCTTCAGATCCACGCCCGGGGCATCCCAGTAGGAAACGGCGCTTCGATGGAACTTAGGGCTTTTTTCCGAGGCGAGGATGATGTCCTGCTGTCAGAACAGATCGCCGTGTTAAATTGCTTCGGGCACAATATTTCCACCCGCCTGTCTGTTTCAGAGTCCCGGTTCCCCGAAGGACGTCCACTGGCACAGATCGATGGCTTTCTCATCAAACTGCCCGGGAATGCTCCTTCCCTGTTCTGGATGGCATCCGATCTCTTTTTCGATGCAGATATCCGCAAATTAAAGACCATCTCTACTATGCAGAATGAAAAACCAGTAGACTCTTCTGCTGTGCAGAACAAAAAACCAGTAGACTCTTCCGCTGTGCAAAATGAAAAACCAGCAGACTCTTCTGCTGTGCAGAACGAAAAACCAGTAGACTCTTCCGCTGTGCAAAATGAAAAACCAGCAGACTCTTCTGCTGTACAGAACCAAAAACCGGCAGACGCTTCCGATATGCAGAACAGCCATCCCGCCGAGACAGCCGCCGCTGAGACTGATATATCGGCATCTACCAACGCCAGAAAAATCCGGCGTTCAGAGATGTCCCAGCTCCCGCGCAAGTTCTGGCCTCTCGCGAACAACAGTTTCCTCCTTCACGGATACCATAACTACGGTCATCTTCTGCTCATTGAGGAAGACTCCCGCCTGTGGCTAGGTGTTCCCGGTACTTATGCCCCACAAGAAGCCCGGGCAGCGGATCTTTTTGGATTTCCACGCTTTACCCGCTCTTATGCCAGATTACCGGAACTGACCGCGGAAGAACGCGCCGATGATGGAGACTTCGGCCACTGGTGCCGCTGCGTAGGGAATGTCTCCTGTACAGGGAATCCCTCACCCCGCTGATACCTGCCGTACTGCCTCCGCAATATCTCACAGCATGCCGTTCATTTCCTGATACAGCCTTTTTGCGTAGCTGTCTGTCATACCACACACATAGTCTGTCACGAGGAGGAGACGCAGATAGAGCTTCTCCTCCTCGCTCTTTCCCTCTGCCTGACGCTTATACGCATTTTTATAATTATCCGATATAAATGACACGACCCGCCTGTCGATCGTATCCTGCGGCTCATCCGTATCGTAGTACAGAACCGCATGGACCAGCTTGTCCATAAGATAATTCAGAATTGCTGATTCCGACACTTCCATTTTATAAATCGCCATAGAGGAAAATACCCGGCGGTACGCTATATCCCCCAGCAGATCCATCAGTTTTTCCCCAAACGTACCATAGAACAAATCCTTTGTGTACAAACCTGCCATAATACTATCATAATTCGATGTGAAACCGTACGTGGCGCAGTTGATCAAAAACCCCTGCGCACTCACGATCCAGTTCTTCACCGCGTAGGACTCAGGATCACTCACTCTTTTTGCGGCCCCCCGCTCAAAAAGCTGACGCAGCTTCTCCAATGGGCGGAAAGTCGCCTTGGAGAATTCTAAATCCAGCGCCGCAAGTTCCTGTGCCAGCATATCATACGTAATAAACCCTTTTACAAATGCATCTTCGATATCTGCCGTCTTATAAGCAAGATCATCCGCAGCCTCAAGGATATAGGTCAGCGGATGCCTGTTGTTCCCCGCGCCCGTCGCTTGAGTCACATTCCGGAATATTTCCTCATCCGCAAGGTAATATCCCATTTTCTTATCCTTGATATTCCCGCTCTCCTCGTTGATATCCGTAGATGCACCCGGATATTTGATGATCGTATTGAGAAGAGCATACGTCAGATTCATCCCATGCTCGTCTACGAGATAGTGAAGCCTTGTCACAAGGCGGAGCGCCTGTGCGTTGCCCTCGAAATGAAGCAAATCCTGCTTCATTTGTTCCGTCAGCATGTCCGAGATATTTTTCCCCTTAAAAGAAAGCTTTGGCAGGCTGCGCGCGAACCATTCGCGAATCGCCACTTCCCCAAAATGTCCAAATGGAGGGTTCCCGATATCATGGATCAGACCCGCGCACTCAAGGATATGAGAGATATCCTCTTTCATCTGCAAAGTAAAACCAGAATTTCTCCGGTATTTAAGAATATTCTCCCCAATATTCTGTCCCAGCGATTTCCCAAGCGAAGACACTTCCAGCGAGTGGGTCAGCCTCGTACGAATAAAATCACTCTTGTCTAGGGGAAATACCTGTGTTTTATCCTGAAGCCTCCGAAACGACGCGCTCCCAATAATTCTGTGGTAATCTTTCTCAAACTCACTTCTTAGATCCGATGATTTCTGCCTTGGCGTGCTATCGCGCTCACGCTGTGTGGACAGCAGTGTTTTCCATTCCATAGCTATAATCCTTTCTTTATTCTTAGCGCCGGATACATCTCACCCCGCAGACTGCGCTGCGGGGTGCCATATGTCACTCTATTCATCTTATAAGCATCTGCCAAATTGATTTTCAATCCAAATAAACCGGGGGCTCATATGCTTTTCCAAGGAGCGCCTTCTTCCGTTCCTGAAGCCCTAAGAACGCCCACTCTGTCATGTCAGTCCACTTATGGATCGTCCGGTCATACACCTGAACATACCCGATGCGTGTCGGGTGCATACGCACGCTGTTTGACTGGTATTCCCGCCCAGTATAAGGATTCACTTCGCCCACCTGAACATCTTCCTCAGCGTCGTCATGTGAGATGACGGGCTCAAAGCCTTTCTTCTCCTGCCGGGAAGCTTCTCCACTTCCAACGCTCTCTTGAACCCGGGCAGATTCTACGACTCCGATCGCTTCCGCCGCTTTGGACGGTTCGATGGTTCCGCCTGACTTTACATTTTCCTCCAATTCCGTAAGCCCCTTGTGTATATCGTAAAGCTCACCAATAGTCATATCTCTCTCGTCTGGCCCTGTCGCGTCTGCGGATGATGCTGCATGCTCTTTTACAGGCGGAGTCTGCTGCTTTTCGGCAGCCGCCGACTGTTCCTGTGAAGTCTTTACTTTTTCTATACGCTCTGCGGCCGCTTTCTCCAAAGTTCCCGTGCCGCGGCGCTGTGACTGTGCGTCGCCGCTCATAATACTTAGATGAAACGGACACTCCAGAATCTCTGCGATCATTCGCATATCCTGTTCCTGAAAATTATCCCTCCCAAGTCTCTGTGTCAGATTTTGGCGGGACATCTTCTTCCCAGTCTTTTCCTCAATCAACTCCGCAAGTTGCTTGATACTCATGCCTTTTCTCCCAAGGATGATCTTGACCTGTTCCCCAAACGTTAAATCTTCCATGGTTCTCCTCCTTATCATATGTGTATTTATACCCACTCATCAGACGATTTAGAAACAATATAATTGCTTCATAAATCTATTGTTTTACAATTTTAGCAAATCTTATGCGGCGCGTCAATCATTGCTGAAGATATTCCTCCAGTGTCAGATCCTGTTCATAGATCTCTTTTGCGGCTTCTTTCCCCACATATCGGTAATGCCATGGTTCATAGATGATCCCTGTTATTGCTGCCTTATCCTGTGGATAACGCAGGATAAAACCATACTCCCAACAATGCTCCATCAGCCATTTCTGCTCGTCCGTATCACCCTGCCTGTCGTCCAGCGCCTCATACTCTGACGATATAATATCCACTGCCAGTCCCGTCGCATGTTCGCTGGTACCAGGAACCGCCACGGATTTCTTCGTTTCATCATAAGCATCCAGCGGTTTATATCCCTGATTGATCCAGTCGTTCATCGTAGCATTAAACACTGTTCTTTGATACTCATAATCCCGGTACGCGGACGTCACATACATACTAAGTCCTGCCGCCGCTCCGTCCGCTAACATCTGCTGGAGCGGTTCCGCCACTCTTGCGTCTACCGATCTCTCGCTCTCGATTTCTACAAGCTCTGCCGGAACATAGGAAATATCAAGCGGATGAGATTCATTCACCAGCGCAAGTGACCATCCGTCATCATTTCCTCCTAAAACCGCCGCATTATCGCTGGTAGCATTGACTTTACTAACCTGAAGCGAGAGTGCCTCTGTCTTCTCTGTCAAACTGGAATTTTCTTTCTTATACTGCGCTTCCTTTTTTGATATCACCGTGTTCGCAATCAACACCGTAAACAGAATTCCGGCGAGAACGCCAAGAATCACGCCTGAAAGAAACAACTTTTTAATTTTCTGGACTTTCACTTTTCTCATAGCCTTAACTCCATATGTAATTTGGCGTCTATCTCTTTGTCAGTAGAGCATACCGCCATTTTGTATGGAACTTGCTCAATTTTATATTCCATATAATAATATGCTTCCGGGAACTCCTTGGGCTTCTTGATCAGTAACGGCGGATTCCCCAGACGGATAGAAAACGCGTTGACAGGCAAAGCCATTCCTTTCCCTGTTGCTTTCATAAAACTTTCCTTAAGCACCCAGTACCGGTAAAAAAGCTTTGTCCTGCCTTCTTCTGTTTTCTCCCTCATGAGAGTCTCATATTCTTCCGGGCAAAAAAATCTCTTCGCCACATTTGCCCGGAAAATGCCGATCTTCTCCAGATCGCATCCCACACGGGCTTTTTCACAGGAATGTGCAGCGCCTCGTCCGACTGCTTGGGACAGGCCATCTGTACTTCCCCTTCCCTGTGTGTCTCCTGCGTTGTCCATGACCACTGCGCACATCACATATTCTCCGGAATGAGAAAAGTTGACCGGCGCATCCTCTGGCATCCCATATTCCCTGCGTATCTTTGTCCACAACGCCCATACGCCCACACTCTGTGCCTTCATTTCCTCAGAATGAAGCCTGTCGGCCTTCCTCTTCCGGAAGTCCGGCAGTGTACGGTAATAGTTCTCATAACATTCTTTCTTATATAGCGGCGTCACGTCCGCGGCCCATGCCCTGACCATCCTTATCCCTTCAGATAACGGACTTCAAATGTCTCGATCGTAATCGGCTTGTTAAAGAGCTCCCCCTGCACATGGTCACAGCCCAGCTCTCCCAACACGTTAAGCTGATCCTGTGTCTCTACACCCGACGCTTCCACAGATGCGCCGAGCTGGCGGCAAATCTCAATAACCGCCTGTGCCACAATACGGCTCCGGCTATTTCCCACAATATTTGTAATCAAGCTCTTATCTAGCTTGAGAGCATCGAACTCCATAAGTGATAAGATAGAAAAGCTGGAATCCTTTGCCCCAAAATGATCTAAGATCACCCGGACATTTGCCTTTCTTATCTTGCCGCTTGTCTCCGCCAGCATCTCTTGATTCATGTCATTCCCCGACTCAGAAACCTCCACCTCAAGATATTCGCAGCGTACATGGTATTTATCGATGATCTTCATCATCTTATCCGCGACACTCTCCTGCCGCAAGGTCGCTCCAGCAAAATTCACTGCCACAGGAATCATTGGGATACCTTCCAGTTCCCAGCGGTGAAGAGTCTTGCATACTTCCTCAAACACATATAAATCAAGGTAATGCGACAGCTTCGTCTCTTCCAAAAGATTGATGTATTTGCCCGGGTTCACAATCCCTAAATCTTTGTGGTGATACCGCACAACCGCCTCCGCACCTGCGATCATCTCTGTCTGTACGTCCATCTTCGGCACAAGGCAGACAATAAAATTGCCATGTTTGATATCCTCCAGAAGATCCTGCTTGATAATCGGTTCATGGTGCCCCCGCTTCAGATTCTTATAATATTTTTTCTTCTCCTCGCGCATCATAACTTCCGCGTTGGTCACCAGCTTGTCCACATCAATATCCAGCCTCTCCCATGCGTACCCCATGGATACAAGTCCCAGACTGATATTGTCAAGTTTCGTGTGTGTCGCATAAATCTGTTTGGTAAAATTTTCATAAGAAGTGTTTTCCACAAGTACCAGATACTCGTCTCCTGTAAGCCGGTACACCTCTGCGCTGCGGAAATACTCCTCCAACACTTCTCCTACACGGGTGACAACCTCATCGCCATACTCACGCCCGAACTCTTTATTAAAGTTCTTCAGTCCGTTGATATCAACGGAGAGCGCTCCTAGAGATTTCGGTTCCCGCTCTTTTACCTTATCCAAGTAATCTACAAGGCTGTTACGATTCAACAGGCCTGTCAGATCATCATGGTAGCTTAAATATTCCTGCTGTTTCTGTATCTTCTGAAGGGCTATCGCCTGCGGAATATACGGCAGAAGAGCTCGCATCAGATCGATAGTGCATCCTCCCCGGTGGACCCCTGCCACGGCAAGGATCGCTGTTGTGTCCTCACCAAGCCGCAAGAACACACTGTAGCTGTCAGACGTTGTGTCTGTAATCTCCTCTTTCATCCACTTTGGCTGCTGATCTTCCGGAAGAAGTTTCAAGCGGTCTCTCTGCCACTCCACATTTTCAGCGCACCACTCATAGATTGTCTCGATATCGCCCTGTTCTTTCTCTATATAATAAGCATACTCTGCATCGTAATAATCGCGTACTGTGCTCAGTACATCATTCATGATCTCCACGAGTGAACGTGGTCTGTAATTATCACTCATTCTCATTTCTCCCCTGCCATTATATTGTAAAAAAGCATATTTGTTCAGTAAAATTGAGATATAAACATTGTAGTATACCTACCCGTGAAATGCAAGATACAGATTTTCTTACACTGCATGCCGCAGACATGTATACGCCGCGGCGAATATCCGTCTCCGCACCAGATCAGGCCGCGCCATTCGCAAAACCGCACTCCGTGCTTCTTGCGGCTGCGCCGCTACAAATATCCGTCTCCGCACCAGATCAGGCCGCGCCATTCGCAAAACCGCACTCCGTGCTTCTTGCGGCTACGCCGCTACAAATATCCGTCTCCGCACCAGATCAGGCCGCGCCATTCGCAAAACCGCACTCCGTGCTTCTTGCGGCTACGCCGCTGTTTTGCTCATATTCTGGCGCTCACTTCATACTACAGCGGGGGAGGAGAAAACTATGCGAGCATATTTTCTCCTCCCCCGCTGTAGTATGCCTGATCTGGTGCTATAAGTTCCATTTTTTATCTTGCGCAAGTTTAAGGCGGTTCATCGCTCTTGCAAGAGACGCCTGCGTGTGGTAATACTCCTGAATACTCTGCTTCTGACGCATCTGCTCCTGCGCGCGCTCTCTTTGTTCTTCCGCGTGGCGCACATCGATATCCTCTGGATTCTCAGCCGTATCAACAATGAGTGTCACACGATTGTTGACGATCTCCGCGAATCCCTGTCCCAGAGCAATATCCTGCCTCTTCCCTTCTTCTGCTTCCATGTAGGCGATCCCCACCGCGATAGCGATAACCATATTCTCATGGTTCGGGAGAATCCCCATTTCGCCATCCGGAGCAGGGATAGTCAGCTTCCTGCAGCGTCCCTCATAAAACACCTTATCGCTTGCTATGATTTTTAACCCAAATGTGTCCATAGCTATGCCTCCGCTTTTGCTTTCGCTATCACATCATCGATCGTTCCCACATTAAAGAACGCGCTCTCCGGGTATTCATCCATCTCACCGGCTATAATCATCTTAAATCCGCGGATCGTTTCCTTAAGTGGCACATATTTCCCCGGGATGCCCGTAAATGTCTCCGCCACAAAAAACGGCTGAGAGAGGAACCTCTGGATCTTTCTCGCACGCATAACGGTCGCCTTGTCCTCCTCTGAAAGCTCTTCCATACCAAGAATTGCTATGATATCCTGAAGCTCTTTGTATTTCTGGAGAATAGCAGTCACTTGGTTCGCCACCTCATAATGCTCTTCCCCAACCACGTCCGCCTCCAATATACGGGAGCTGGATTCCAAAGGATCCACCGCCGGATAAATTCCCTGCTCTACGATCTTTCTTGAGAGCACAGTGGTTGCATCCAGATGCGCGAATGTCGTCGCTGGAGCCGGGTCTGTCAAGTCATCCGCAGGCACATAGACTGCCTGTACGGATGTGACAGAACCGTTCTTAGTAGAAGCAATACGCTCCTGAAGTTCACCCATCTCCGTGGCAAGCGTGGGCTGGTATCCCACCGCTGACGGCATCCGTCCAAGAAGGGCGGACACCTCAGAGCCTGCCTGTGTAAAACGGAAGATATTGTCAATAAAGAGAAGGACATTCCTGCGCTCTTCATCACGAAAATACTCCGCCATCGTAAGCCCCGTCTCAGCCACGCGCATACGAGCTCCGGGCGGCTCGTTCATCTGCCCGAACACAAGAGCCGTCTTTTCCAGCACCCCTGATTCTTTCATCTCAGACCAGAGATCATTTCCCTCACGGGAACGCTCCCCGACCCCGGTGAAGATCGAGTAACCTCCGTGCTCTGTCGCGATATTGCGGATCAGTTCCTGAATCAGCACAGTCTTGCCTACGCCCGCTCCTCCGAAAAGACCGATCTTACCGCCCTTTGCATAAGGCGCCAGAAGATCGATAACTTTAATCCCCGTCTCTAATATCTCTACAACCGGGCTTTGCTCTTCAAAGGTCGGCGGCTGTCTGTGAATGACCCATTTCTCCGCGTCGTCAAGTTTCTCTCCATTATCAATTGTCTCACCCAGCACATTAAAGAGCCTGCCAAGAGTTTTTCCCCCAACCGGCACTTGGATCCCCGCCCCTGTAGCTGTGACTTCCATGTCCCTGTGAAGTCCTTCGCTGGCAGAGAGCATCAGACAGCGCACCTCGTTGTTCCCAAGATGCTGTGCCACCTCCATAATGCACTTTTTCCCTCCGTTTTCAACTTCAAGCGCATCTTTAATAAAGGGAAGAGCGCCGTCCTCAAATACTACGTCAACCACAGGCCCCATTACCTGTGTGATTCTTCCTTTATTCATAATCATTCTCCTCTACTTCTGCTGTGCTTTTGCGCCGCTGCACACTTCCGTAATCTCTTGCGTGATCGCTGCCTGTCTTGCTCTATTATAGAGGATAGACAGGTCGCGGATCAGATCCTTCGCACTGTCCGTAGCAGCCCTCATTGCCATCATACGCGCATTATGCTCACTGGCATAAGCCTCCACCAGACACCCATATATCATCCCGGTTACATAGTTTGGCACGATACTGTCCATCACCGCCTCAGCAGATGGATACAGATCGATCGCTTCCCTATAAACGTTGAGGGGCATCTTCATCTCATTGAACGAACTGCGCTCCAACGGAAGAAGTTTCAGGATCTCCGCCTCGGACTGAACGGAATTTTCCATGCGAGTGTAAACAATGTATATCTCATCTAAATCCCCTGACATAAACTGATCCAAGAGCACTCCCGCTATATCCCTTGCCCGGTGCATCGTCGGTTTCTGTACCGTATACTGAAAATTTGTATCGATCTCAACACCTCGCTTTGCAAAGTAATGCCTGCCTAGTTCCCCCACAACGAACAATTTGTGAATGCCCGGCCGGGAGAGAATCTCTTCCTCAAGTTTCACAATATTATGATTGTACGCTCCTGCAAGCCCCTTATCCGCAGTCACCACAATGGATGCGATCTTTCGCTCCTCTGCCGGAGTTGTCTCCCGCTGGTCAAAAAAATAGTGCTCCAGCTTGGGGATGTGTCTTAAGATCCTTGAGATCTCGCCTTGAAGCGCATAAAAGTACGGCTCTGTGTCAGTCAGTTTTTTCTTCGCCTGCGTCATCTTAGAGGAGGAGATCATGTACATGGCATTTGTGATCTTCATCGTATCTCTGACACTGTTGATGCGGCTTTGTATCTCTCTGATATTTGCCATATTATCACCTGCTTTTTTAAACCGTTGCTTTAAATTCCATCGCGATATCCACGATCTTTCCGATCAGTTCATCAGACAATACCTTCTTTTCCTCAATCTCCGAAGCAATCTCCGGATGATTTGAATCAAAATAAGTCAGCATATCTGACTGGAACTTCTTGATCTGTCTCTTCTCGATACCAAGCATCACTTTGTGGGTCGCCGCACACAGAGTAATAACCTTCTCATGGAGGGAAAGCGGATGGTAAAGCGGCTGCTTCAAAAGCTCCATAAGCCCGCTTCCATAGTCAAGCTGTTCCTTTGTTGCGGCGTCCAGATCGGAACTAAACTGGGTAAACACTTCCATTTCCCGATATTGCGCCAGATCGATACGTATGCTTCCCGAAGCCTTTTTCATCGCCTTTGTCTGCGCTGCGCCTCCCACACGGGACACAGAAAGTCCTACGTTCACCGCCGGACGCATACCGGATGCGAACAGCCCGCTCTCAAGGAAAATCTGCCCATCAGTAATAGAGATGACATTGGTCGGTATGTACGCCGATACATCTCCCGCCTGCGTCTCAATGATAGGGAGCGCTGTGATGGAACCGCCGCCCATTTCGTCGCTTAGACGGCTGGATCTCTCCAGCAATCTGGAATGGAGATAGAATACATCCCCTGGATATGCCTCACGCCCCGGAGAACGTCCCAGCAAAAGAGACAACGCGCGGTATGCCACCGCATGCTTGGACAGATCATCATACACGATGAGCACATCCTTTCCCTGATACATGAAATGTTCCGCCATGGCAGTTCCCGCGTAAGGAGCGATATACTGAAGCGCCGCGCAGTCACTCGCCGTAGAGGATACAACAATCGTATAGTCGAGCGCGCCATGTGTCTTTAATGTATTGACCACTTTTGCCACCGTGGAGGCCTTCTGTCCCACAGCGACATAGATACAGACAATCTCTTTACCCTTCTGGTTTAAGATCGTATCAATCGCAATGGATGTCTTTCCTGTCTGGCGGTCGCCGATAATCAACTCGCGCTGTCCCCGCCCAATGGGAAACATCGCGTCGATAGAAAGAATCCCTGTCTCAAGAGGCTGGCTAACAGACTTACGGTCAATAATTCCGGGAGCCTCCTGCTCGACCGGACGGTAATCCTCCGCACTGATCTCTCCCTTCCCGTCAATAGGTTCGCCGAGGGCATTGACTACCCTGCCAATATATCCGCTGCCCACGGGAACACCAGCTCTTTTGCCTGTGCGGGACACCTTCGTTCCCTCACGGATCTGCGTATCGCTTCCAAAAAGGATACAACCGGTCTCATCCCTTCGGATATCCTGAACCATTCCCTTTTGTCCGTTTTCAAATGTAACGACCTCACCGTACATGGCGCGGTCAATACCATAGACCGTGGCGATCCCGTCACCTACCGCAACGACAGTTCCGACTTCGCTGTCTCTGCTCATCTCGTCAAAATTCTCTATTTCTTCCCGCAAGATCGAAATGATCTCGTCCGAGTTAATTGAACCCACCTTATCTACCTCCTGCTATTCTCCGCGCAAGCCTGTCCATACCGCCTTTCACGCTTCTGTCATACTCATCGTTTCCCACGCGGAGGATGAATCCTCCCATCAGCGTATCGTCCCTGCGCACCTGGATCCGCGCCGCTTTCGCTTTGTATTTCCTACAGAGGAACTGTTCCATCCCTTTTTTCTGCTCTTCACTGGGCTCTGTGGTGCATGTCAGAACCGCGCGCACAATATCAGCCTCTTTATCCCTAAGTCCATCGTACGAGGCAAAGATTTCCTCCAGCAGACCTACCCTATGGTAAGCGCACACTGTCTTTAAAAAATTTCTCATTTCCACAGGAAATACCTTATCAATCACACTCTGCTTCTTCCTCATAGCAATTGTCGGGTTTCGCAGAATCTCCGTAAGCTTTGGCACTTCCAAGAGTATCTGCCTCGTCTTCCCGACCGTCTCCTGTGGAACATCCATCCCGAAAAGGACCTTCCCGTATGTGGCTGCCGGGGAAGAGCAGCGTATCTCTTTACCTGTCTTCATCTGCATTCTCCTTCAGAAACTCATCGTACAGCGCCTGATCTTGCTGCTCTCTCGTTCCCTCTTTTATGAGCTTTCTCGCTGAAGCCGCCGCCAGCGACGCGATTTCCGACTTCATCTCCCGCATCGCCTTCTCGCGCTCGATGCGCACTGTCTCTTTCGCTGACACGATGATGTTTCCCGCCTCGTCCCCCGCCTCATTTACGATACGGTCATACTCGTTTTTCGCGGAACGGCGTGCGTTCTCCACGATCCGCACAGCCTCCTGCTTTGCCCCGCTTAAAGACGCTTCATACTCCCGCTTCATCTTAAGGGCGTCCTCCTTGGCCGACCGCGCATTTTGGAATCCCTCGTCGATCATCCTCCTTCGTTTCTCCATGACTTCCATCACAGGACGTATGAGGAAGTGCCTTAGCAGAAGGTAAAGGACGATGAGATTTATAATGGTATAGACAAGATTCATATTTATCTGGATCATCTTCTCTGCCTGCCTCTTTTCTTATCAATATTGTCTCGCTTCAATATCGTCTCACTTTCGGATCTGTGTTTATTTCAGGAAGAAAATGATCATGATACCGATGATAAATCCGTAGATCGCAGTAGCCTCCGCCAGCGCACATCCGACGATCAGGTTCTTGAATATCTTGCTCTCCGCCTCCGGCTGCCTTGCGATCGCCTCTGTCGCCTTACCTGTCGCAATGCCAATGCCTACGCCTGCTCCGACCCCCGTCAATACTGCAATACCTGCTCCGATAGCTATAATTGTTCCCATGTTATTTTTCTCCTTTTCTTATGATGAAATATGTATATCTTCTGATTCTGTCCGCTTTATGCGGTCTGCCGGATCTCCCGGCTCATTACCCCCGAGGATCTACTCCATCTCCTCGGTCATAAAGATCGCCGTCAGGAATACGAATACATACGCCTGAAGCAGACCGTCAAAAATGTCAAAATAAAAACTCACCGGGATGGGGATGATCAGCGGTACGAAGACCTTCAAAAGCTCCAGCACTACGAATCCTGCCAGCATGTTTCCGAATAAACGCATACAAAGTGACAGCGGACGGATCACGACCTCCAGTACCATGATCGGCGCCACGATCGGAACCGGTTTAGCAAAATGCTTTACCCAGTGTACCACTCCGTTTTTGCGGATACCTGAAAACTCGATCACAAACATGCTCATAACTGCAAGTGCCGCAGTCACGTTCAGGTCTTTGGTCGGAGGCTTGAACCCGAACAATGCGATCGTGTTCGCCACTCCGAGATAGATAAGAATAGTGATCAGATAGGGGGTGTAACCTCTGTTTTCCTTCCCGATGATCCCCTCGAAGAAATCCTGCGCCCAGCTGATTCCTGCCTCAAGCGCAAGCTGGACCTTGCCGGGGTTCTCCACCCGGAGATTCCGTGTCAGGACGATGGACAAAACGACGAGCACCGCCATGATAATCCATGTGACGACGACGGATTCTGATATTCCTCCTAATACCGGAAGAGTAAAGACTGTCTCACAGTTTAATTCTTCCATCAGTTTCTCTGCCAGATTCCCCGTATTACTCCCTCCTTTACCTATTAAAATGCAGCTTCAAAAAAGCTTTTTCAATCTTACGCCCGGTCAAAATTTTTGTCAATATAAGGTGTCGCCAAGTCTCTTGGACGCCTCTCTTCATTTTTTTCTTTCACTTTGTCTTGTTTTCACGCCTAAAATGCCCTGTTTTTATTTATTTTTCCACTTGTTTTTAAAATTAGTGTAAACCGGTAATTCCTTTTAGATTTATTTCACAATAAAATACCGATTATCCCAAATATTTTTTGGTTAATCGGTATATATAAATGTCTGTTTTTTAACAATCCTTTAGTAAAAAGAAAGAAAACCGTATAAGTTATCACAGGAATGAGGTATACTTTAAAAGAGAGGTAGCAGATATGAACAGAGAATTATCATGGACTGAAAAATATTTCCCAAAAGCATCGGACAGATTGTTCTTTCTGTGCGGTATTCTCATGCTGGGCAGCGAGATCTGGAAGCAATTTACCCTGACTTTCAGTGTTGGAGGCGGCGCCTATAACTGGTGGTATCTGCCCTTCCAGCTTTGCAGTGTGCCCATGTATGTACTGCTTGCCTACCCATGGCTGCGCCGGGAAGGAATCCGCCAGACGCTCCTCGCATTTCTCATGAGCTACTGCCTTCTTAGCGGCATCATCGTCTTCTTGGACACGTCCGGGCTTCAATATCCGCTGCCAGCGCTCACCGCGCACTCCTACATTTGGCATATTCTTCTCATCCTGATCGGAATTAGCTCTGGCATCGCATACTGCCGGAACCTCTGCTCTGACAGGAAGAACATCCTCTTCTCCCGTACGCTGTCCCGCATCTTCCCCATGCGCCCCTTCCTGTATTCCACTCTTTTATACCTATCCTGCTGCCTTATCGCCGAAACACTCAACCTGAGTCTGGATCGGTACGGGCTGATCAATATGTTTTATATCAACCTCCACTATCCCATGCAGCAGATAGTTTTCCGGGAGCTTATACCCTTCATCGGAAATACTCCAGCTATTCTTCTATATATAGCCGCAACCATACTGGGGTCATTTCTTCTCTTTCTGCTCTGGCGCGCCTTCCGTCCAGTCTTCTACCGCCGCTGACAGCCCGTCCTCTAACCGATCTGCCTCCGCATCCCGTCTATCCGGCGCCAAGTCTTCTCCCTGACAGGAGGAGATCTCACGCGCAATGTTTAAGAAATCCCGGTCTTTGGATTTCCTGCGCGGAATAAAACTTCCCGCCACACTTCCCTTCCCACGGTTCTTCACATAGAAGAAGCCGATAATTGAAAACACAAAAGCTCCGGCAAAATTGACAATCAGATCCTGCATGGTATCGATAAGCCCGATGTCCAGATATCCTCCAATCCCTAATTCCTGCCCGTTTACCGCAGTTTCCCCTATCCCTTTTATCACATAAGGAATATTGTGTCCCGACGGGTCGAGAGTCACCGAACGGATCGTATGGATCACTGTATCTTTCTGCATATCAAGATTGAACAGCGAGTCCATCCCAAACTCGAAGAACTCCCATACAACCCCGATCGTCATGGAAAAACAAAATGCCACGATTGCCGTAAACAGCGGAGATAACTGGAACACAGTCCTCTCGCTCCGATTCAAAAGATCCACAAGAGAAAACCCGATCGCCGCGGCGAGAAATCCGTTGAGCATATGAAGAACAGTATCCCAGAATGGAAAAACCAAGTAAAACTCACTAATCTCACCCAATATCTCAGCCGCAAAGATAAAGATCAGAATAATGATCTCCAATGTCGTAGGCAGCTCTACCTTGAACGTAATCTGCACAAGACTCGGAATAATCAGAAGCAGCAGAGTCAAGCCACAGAGGAATACATTCTCATAATTTCTGTTCAAAAGCTGAAGGATAAGCATGATGATCACAAGACCTCGGAGTGTAAAGTACACAATAAATGAACTCTTGTGCTCGCGGAGCTCCATATAGAGTGCCGCGCCAAAATTGCGAAACCACGTATTTTTCTGACTGTCGTTTTTTCTTTTATCCATTGTTTTAACTCACTTTTCTGTGATGGAATCATTTATCTTTACTGCTATCTGTCTATTCTATCACACTCCTTATTATATGTCTCTGATTTTCTTTCCTGAAACCTGTGAGGCTGCTTTTCACCTCGCCAAATCCGTGCCGCCTGTGCTGTCATACACTCAAAGCATTACATTTCTGTCAGCTGTATTTGCAGGAGACGCTCCCTATCCGCTCCCCGCGACGCACAAGCGTCTCCACGCCTTCCGCACTGTTTTTCAGGATGTCGGCATCCGGCGCGATCCTGCCCTTCTGAAAACAGAGGATGACCGTTGAGCCGCCAAACGCAAAATATCCCTTTTCCTCTCCCTTTTTCACACGGGCCGCGCCGTGACGGTTCACGATCCTGCCTACCATCGTGGCTCCGACCTCTATCATCAGCACCGTTCCGATCTCCCGGGCGGCGAGCAGACTGTATTCCCGGGCATTTTCATGGTATACCGGAAAACGCCCCGCGATATAAGGATTCACCGAATGTAATACACCCGGTATATACACATTCGCCGATTTCTTCCCGTCAGCGATATAACAAAAGCGGTGGCAGTCATCCACCGTCAGCCGAAATACAAAAAGAACCCCTCCCGAATAGCGCTCCGCAAGACGGGCATTTCTCAGCAGACTTTCGAGGGAATAGGTTCTTCCCTTGACAGGGAACCGCAGCTTTTCATTTATTTTATAAACCGTCAGCTTGCCGTCGCATGGACTAATGATTGCGTCGGTCTGCGCCGCTATCGGGCGGCTCTCCTGCCGTAACTTCCTGCAGAAGAAATCATTCCACGAAGAAAAATGCTGCTTCTCGCACTCGTCCAGCCGGATGTGGTTCTTCTTCACAAAGATGCGGACGATAGGCGCCGACACCTGCATATCCATGACTGTTCCCACCGAACGGGAGATCTTCGGGCACGCCAGAATCCTCAGCAGGAAACGCCCCGCCGCACAGCCGCACAGCCACGCCAAAAGCCTGTCCTGCTTCTCATTTCCCCTGACCTCTTCCCCGTTCCGTTTCCTATAAATCATCTTCTCTCTCCTATATACCGTCTGTCACACACCTCCTGCTATGCTCCGTCTACCACACGCCGGAAAACATACAGAACACGACCGCGGCAATATCCGTCAGCATCAGAGACACCGCCACGCAGACCCTCGTGCGGGGCACAGGGATATCCAGTATAAAAAACAGCCCGGTAACTGCCAGAGCCACATGAAGCCACGCGGCAAACGCTCCCGCCGGGAGCCATACGCGCAGAAGATACGCCAGCGGCAGGATCGCAGACACAAAGGTGATGGGCAGACCGTGATAGTACCGCTTTGCCCCCTGCTCCCTCTCTTCCTCCAGCACGTTAAAATACGCCAGACGGATGATACCGCACACACAGTAAAACACCAGAACCGCCTTCCCGACGCCCCCGCTGACTCCCAGTGTATAGCAGATCACCGCAGGGAATACGCCGAAACAGAGCACGTCACAGAGGGAATCAATCTGTATCCCAAAGCTGATTTCCTGCTTTGTCCTCTCCTTTTTTGTCCGGGCGATCATGCCGTCGATACTGTCACAGAAGCCCGAGATCATCAAAAAGGCGACAGCCCACGTCGCATGCCCCTCGACTGCCAGCGTTATTCCGATAACGGAGAACGCCGTACCGATGTACGTCACCCACACCGTATAATCATAAAATCCTATCATCTCATTCACCCTCCACACATAAAACACGCCGCCGTCAGATTAGGCATCAGATGGAATCTCAGATCAGGTAACGGAGGAAAGTTGCCACCTCTCCCAGTACATAATGGATGATGCAAAGCCCCCATATATTCCCCTGCCTGTGATAAAAGACACCGAGCACGCCCAACAGCAGCGAAGCGCCCACCATGTACGGCAGCCCGTAGGCGATATGGAGCACGCCGAACACCAGCGAGGACACCATGATGGACATAAATGCCGAGTATTTCCCCGTAAAAATACGGCTTAAGTTTTCCTGCATAACACCGCGCGCAAGGAACTCCTGAAGCACGACTGTCAGAGGATACACCACATCCGCAAACGTCCCCACACTCCAGTCCCAGAAAGGCGCGCCTTCCGGAAAAAATCCCGGCGCCACCTTAAGTATCACGATCTTCCCGACGACGAGAAAGACGACTCCGCCCACCGTTATCAGAATATCAGGAACAAACGTCGCCCTGACATCAGAGATACGAAGACCGATATCCCGTATAGAAAAATCAGTTGTCTTTAAGATAATGATAAACATCAGAACCGAGATCGCCTCGATCACAAGGTTCATGACCTGCCCCGGCAGCTCGATGCCTAGATAGCGCAGCAGGCTCCACAGGAAGAGATAGCCGCACACACAGATCATCAGCACGGAAAAGACCGTAGAGGATTCCGCGCGCTGACGGTTCAGCCTCGCCACCTCAGTGACGTCTGAAAATACCACGACGATCCCTATCCTTTCCTGCCCGTCCTCCCCGTACAGAAACGAGGAGGTCAGACGGAAGCGGCGCGTTTCTTCCACTGTACCCGCCCGGTAGAAAGCCTCTCCCGAGTGGGAATTTTCCTTATCATACACAGCGTCCAGCACAAACTGGTGAAACGCGTCGTTTGCGTCCCCCATATCTGCATCCGTATCCATAAACGTCAGACTGTATTTCTGCCCCTCCGGATCTTCCGACAGTCCCAGCATGCTCCTGCCCTTTTCGTTGAGGTACAGGATCTGACCTCTGGTATCCAGCACAAGGACGCCGTCGTTCATGTCCCGCAGGATCCGTGGGATGATGTTCTTTTGTTCCAAATGCCCCACCGCAGCACCCTCCTTTAATTTTGACGTTCTTTTATTGTTGTCTAAATTATAAATGAAGGAAGTGAGCCGCCGCCGTCTCCTGCGTGAATTGCCTGCTTATGCTCGTGAGTTGCCTGTTTATGTCTGTAAATTTAGGGGAACTACTTGAACCACCCCGCTCCTTCTGCTACATTGGAAAAGAATCCACGTTGTTGAAATGTTTTCGGATACCGGCAGTTCCGGACCTCAGTCAAGAAACACAATGGTAATGAAAGATATGTTTGATTATGAGATCATATACAGCAGCCGCAAAACCCTCGCCCTCCAGATCACCGCAGAGGGCAGGGTCATTGTACGGGCTCCCGTGGAGTGTCCCCGCTCCGTAATCAAGTCCTTCGTGCAGCAAAAGGAGCGCTGGGTGAAGACCCATCTCGCCCGTCTTCAGGAGCGGACAGAAAATACTTCTGCTAATCCGCCGATATCCGAAAAAAACCGCGCCCGCTACATCTCCATCGCGCGGGATATCTTTACCCGAAAGACCGAGTATTATGCCCGCATCATGGGCGTCTCCTACGGACGCATCGCGATCCGCGAGCAGAAGACTCGCTGGGGAAGCTGTAGCAGCAAGGGGAACCTCAATTTCAACTGGCGGCTCATCCTCGCCCCTGAGCAAGTACTGGACTATGTGGTCGTCCACGAGCTCGCCCACCGCAGAGAGATGAACCACTCCAAGGCATTTTATGCCATAATAGAAAACGTGCTTCCCGATTATCGGAAAGCACGCAGATGGCTGAAAGAAAATGGGCACACGCTCTGGGAACAGTTGAATTATTCTTCCCTGAACAATGCCTGATACACATAGGATACGGGAAGACCGACCACATTATAGTAGTCTCCGTCTATGCGGTCTATGAACTTGGCGAAAGCACCCTGTATGCCGTACGCTCCCGCTTTGTCCATGGGCTCACCCGTAGCGATATATTCCCGTATTTCCCGCTCCGTCATCCCGCAGACATACACCTTTGTTCCCACAGCATGATTGACGGTGCGGCGGTTTCCCTCACTGTCAAGCTCCAGAACGGCGACCCCCGTATAAACCTCGTGCGTCCTCCCCTGAAGAGAGAAAAGCATGCGGAACGCGTCCTCCTCATCCGACGGTTTGCCCAGTATGCTGCCGTCAAAGACGACGACTGTATCCGCGCCCAATACCACGGTATCCTTCAGCAAAGCGCCGTTTTTCTCCCGCGCGTCTTGTTCTTCCTGCATATCCGAGAGCACATTCTCCGCTTTCATGAGCGCCAGTTCCTTTACGATCTCTTCCGGCGTCTCGCTGTGGTAGACTTCCTCTTTCCCGCTTACTCTCACCTCGAACTCCACGCCAATCTGCGCAAGCAGCTCCCGCCTGCGGGGGGAAGCCGAGCCTAAAATAATCCTTCTGCTCATAACTTATCTCTCCTTATCCGGTCCTCTCCTGAATCCAGTCTTTTCCCAAATCTGCGATTCTTTTGAATCCGATTCTCTTCTGCTCTTCTGACAAGAGAGGGCAGCGTGTCTCCTTTATACACAGATTACGTCAAAATGTCAAGATACGGTACCCGCTCTCCGGCATCTGTGCTATACTCAACTCGCGGACATTCCAACGCACGAAATTGATGGACACTTGGAATTTATCCTCGCATAAAGTTTCACAATATGTCAAACTTCCCACAATACAGAATATTAAAGAAAGGAATCCCCATGCTGAAAATCATTATTTCCCCCGCCAAGAAAATGAACATCATCGAAGACTATCCCTGCGGACTGACCACACCCCTCTTTCTTGACAGGGCGCACAGCCTCCACGAAAAATTAAAGGGCATGAGCCTTGCAGAGTTAAAAAACCTGTGGAGCTGCAGCGACAGGCTCGCTGCGCAGAACTACGAGCGGCTCCATACATACTCCCCCAAGCGCGCCCTAAGCCCCGCTCTTCTCTCCTACGAGGGAATCCAGTACCAACATATCGCCCCGTCGGTCTTCACAGACGCACAGTGGGAATACGTCAACTCCCATCTTAGTATCCTCTCCGGGTTCTACGGGGTTTTATCCCCCACCGACGCCGTCATCCCCTACCGTCTGGAAATGCAGGCGAAGTTAAAGACCGAACAGGGCGCAGACCTGTACGGCTACTGGGGAAGTTCCCTCTTTGAAGAGCTTGCGGGCGGCGGAATGACGGAGCTTGTCAATCTGGCGTCCGCAGAGTACAGCAAGGCTGTCCTTCCTTATCTGACGGCTATCCCCTGCATCACCTGTATCTTCGGCGAGATGGTAAACGGCAAGGTAAAAATGAAAGGCACACAGGCGAAGATCGCGCGGGGCGAGATGGTCCGCTGGATGTCGGAAAAAGGCATTGAAAAGGCGGAGGATATCCGCGAGTTTAAGGAACTCGGATACCGCTTCCGCCCTGATCTGTCTAAAGAGGATGAGTATGTATTTACGCTCACGGCAGGCAACCCGTCTGCCTGACAGAGAAGCCTCTGT
Organism: Candidatus Mediterraneibacter pullicola; assembly: GCA_019117065.1. Lineage (GTDB taxonomy): Bacteria > Bacillota > Clostridia > Lachnospirales > Lachnospiraceae > Mediterraneibacter > Mediterraneibacter pullicola. Next base: position 39,032 of record DXAK01000020.1, read on the forward strand.
TCTCGCAAAATTATACTCGTTTATTCCCCTGCCGCTGTTATGATCTCCTTCGGAAATCCCGCAAACTCTAGCAGTTTTACCGCATTGTGCGAAGTTGCCGGTCCCGGCAGCAGCTTGTAGCTAAACATAATGTCCTCGGTACCAATCTCTTCGCTGAAATGATAATTTGCATAAGCATCTCCCATCAGTTCTATCAATTCCTTATCGTGGGTCGCCACAAGGGCGATACAATTCTTATCCGCCAGATAATCCAGAATCGCCCTTGAAGCCCGGATGCGTTCCCATGTGTTGGTTCCGCGTAAGATCTCATCGATGGCGCAAAGCGTCATCTTCCCTTCGTTCAGACTGTCCAATATCCTCTTAAGATAGCGGATTTCGCGGATAAAATAACTTTCTCCCGCCACTAGATCATCCTTCACTGCCATGGATGTAATCACTTCGGACTGCGGAAGGATAAAACATGCCGCTGCGCACGTGTTCAATGACTGAGCCAGTATTGCGTTTACCGCCATCGCCTTGATAAATGTAGATTTTCCCGATGCGTTGGATCCCGT
>DXAK01000021.1 GCA_019117065.1 Candidatus Mediterraneibacter pullicola
CTGAGCGAATACTTATTTCTTGGAACTTTTGGGGGAACCCTTTACTATACATTTGAGATGATATTTCGGGGATTTTCCCATTGGTCTATGTTTCTGTTAGGCGGAATCTGTTTTATGTTTTTTGCCCAGCAGGGGATGTGGACTAAGTGGGACGCCCCGCTGTGGAAGCAAGTAGCTTGGTGCGTCGTCTTTGTGACGGCGGGAGAGTTTATCACAGGCATACTTGTCAATAAAATTATGGGCTGGAATGTGTGGGATTACACAGACCAGCCCTTTAATCTCATGGGGCAGATCTGCCTGCCCTTTGCTGTGATATTTTCCGGTTTGTGCGCGGTGGGAATTATCCTAAGCGCATATCTGCTTCATTTTCTGTATGGGGAAGAATCCCCTCATTTTCACGTGTTGTGACACCGCTTCTCTTTCTCCAGAAAAGGAGAATCAAAACTGCGGCCACAAGTACGATTGTGGTGGAAAACCCGCCTTCGGCTCCGAAAACGCCGCCGTTCCAGAATACTTTATCAGGAGCGGTCGAGGACTGAAATACGGTGCATGACAGGTCAAGGCCGCTGACTTCCATGCCGAACACATTTCCCTGGACAAAGTTCCAGACCGAATGAATGGCGCCGATTCCCCAGATATTGCCTGTCCGCAGAAAATATAGGGACAGGACGACGCCAAACAGGACAATATTGACAATTGCGGCCACAGATACCCCCGGATTGGCAAGATGCAGAAGGGAGAAGACAAGAGAGTTCAGCAGCACAGCGGTTATAACCGAATATCTCCGGCTGACAGATACCATAAAATATCCCCGGCAAAGTACTTCCTCCGCCATTCCCTGAATGGCGAAGCCGAGAGCAAACAGGAGGAACACCCCGAATGAAAAATTCTTAGATATCCCTTCGATTGTCATGGCTCCGGTCATTATATTGATCAGCGTGACCGCTCCAAAAAGGAGAAATCCGATCCCCATGCCGATGAGATACTGTGTACCTGCTTTTTCCTTTATAAATCCCATTGAGGAAACCTTCCTTTTCTGGAAGATCACACAGAACAGTATGGCGATCAGAATCAGTCCGGCATTGGCAAATAGCATGCTCAAAGTGACAGGAAGAGAGGACTCTATGAGAGCTGCGATACGGCTGTATTCTTCTACAGACGAAGCGCCGCTTAAGAACAGCTCCATGATGGAACTGTCGGAAATAACGGCAATGACGTATCCCGGAATCATGAGAAATCCGGACAGGATGCTCGCTATGAGAAATACAAGAAAGAATATCAATAGTTCAACAAACCAGTTCTTTCCCTTCTGTTTTTCTGATGCCTGCCGCATATGAGGCGGTAAAGATGGAAAATTCAACATTTTTAATCCTCCTAAATGTGTTATGAAATTAGTGTACCATGTATTTTCTGCAAATTCTATTTTTATTTTCTTATGACTTTTTAAAGTTTATCTGTCCGTTATCACCTCCTCCCTCACATTGCGTCCTTCCTTGCCTTGAACAGATTTCTCAAAAATGCTATAATACATCAGCGGAAAATTTTATTTAAGCACAGGCATGGTAACAGCTGCGTGCCATGGGTTTGTATACAGCAAAGGAGTAATATTGTGGCAGAATTAACACCAATGATGAAACAGTACATGGAGACGAAATCTCAGTATCAGGACTGTATTCTTTTTTATAGATTAGGCGATTTCTACGAGATGTTCTTTGAAGACGCCCTGACCGCTTCCAGAGAACTAGAGATCACACTGACCGGGAAGAACTGCGGGCAGGAGGAGCGGGCACCCATGTGCGGTGTCCCTTATCATGCTGTGGAAAGCTATCTCAACAGACTGGTATCCAAAGGATATAAAGTGGCAATCTGCGAGCAGGTAGAGGATCCCAAGACAGCCAAAGGAATTGTAAAGCGGGATGTAGTGCGCATTGTAACACCGGGGACGAATCTGGATGCGCAGGCTCTGGATGAAACAAGGAATAATTACATCATGTGTATTGTGTATATTGCCGACCGTTACGGGGTGTCCGTGGCAGATATCTCCACAGGAGATTATTTTGTGACTGAGATTCCGGACAGCGCCAAACTTATGGATGAGATCTACCGATTCTCACCGTCCGAGATCATCTGCAACGAGGCGTTCTACATGAGCGGCATGGATCTGGACGGTATGAAGGAACGGCTAGGGATCACGATCTATTCTCTGGATTCATGGTACTTTGACGATACTGTCTGCCGGCAGAAACTTTTGGAACATTTCAAAGTCTCTTCCTTCGCGGGACTGGGGCTTGCGGATTATGACTGCGGAGTCATCAGTGCGGGCGCGCTGCTTCAGTACCTTCTGGAGACCCAGAAGAATTCGTTGTCCAACCTGACACATATCACGCCTTATGCGGCGGGGAAATACATGATGCTTGACAGCGCCACGAGGCGGAATCTGGAATTGTGTGATACTCTGCGGGAGAAGCAAAAAAGGGGCTCGCTTCTCTGGGTGCTTGATAAGACAAAGACCGCCATGGGTGCAAGGACGCTGAGAAAATATGTGGAGCAGCCTCTGATCGACAAGGCGGAGATCATAAAACGTTTGGACGCTGTAGAGAAATTAAAAGAACAGGCCATATCAAGGGAGGAGATCCGGGAGTATCTCTCCCCGGTGTATGATCTGGAGAGGCTGATTACGAAGATTGCCTATGGTTCCGCTAATCCCCGGGATCTGACAGCGTTTAGGAGCTCCCTTGAGATGCTGCCGCCTATCCGGTATATTCTCGGGGAAATGCAGTGTGAGCTTCTGAAAAATATTTTTAACGACATGGACACCCTTGAGGATCTCTGTACCCTCGTCCAAGATGCGATCAGGGAAGACCCTCCGATTGCCATGAAGGAGGGCAATATCATCCGGGACGGCTACAATGAAGAAGTGGATAAACTCCGCAGGGCGAAATCAGACGGCAAAGACTGGCTGGCAAAATTGGAAAGCGATGAACGTGAAAAGACCGGCATCAAAAATCTCCGCATCAAATACAACAAAGTATTTGGGTATTATCTGGAGGTGACGAACTCCTACAAAGAGATGGTGCCTGATTACTATACGCGCAAGCAGACGCTTGCCAACGCCGAGCGTTACATCACGCCGGAATTAAAGGAGCTGGAAGATATGATCCTTGGCGCGGAGGATAAGTTATACGCGCTGGAGTATGAGATCTACTCTCATGTGCGGGATACCATCGCAGCAGAAGTGGAGCGGATCCAGAAGACGGCGAAAGCGGTGGCGGCTCTGGACGCCTTTGCCTCCCTTGCTCTTGTGGCGGAGCGGAATAATTATGTCCGCCCGAAGATCAACGAGAAAGGCATCATTGATATTAAGGAAGGCCGGCATCCTGTTGTGGAACAGATGATTCCCAACGATATGTTTATCTCCAACGACACCTATCTGGATGACAAAAAACACAGGATCTCTATCATCACCGGTCCCAATATGGCGGGAAAGTCTACGTACATGAGACAGACGGCCCTAATCGCCCTGATGGCTCAAGTCGGTTCCTTTGTGCCTGCCAAGAGCGCGGACATCGGTTTGTCCGACAGGATCTTTACGAGAGTCGGGGCATCGGATGATCTTGCGTCGGGACAGAGTACCTTCATGGTGGAGATGACAGAGGTGGCGAACATTTTGCGGAATGCCACATCAAAGAGCCTTCTTATCTTAGATGAGATCGGAAGGGGAACCAGCACATTCGACGGCCTTTCCATCGCGTGGGCGGTAGTGGAATACATCAGCGACACACGTTTGCTCGGGGCAAAGACTTTGTTCGCCACCCATTATCATGAACTGACAGAGCTGGAAGGCAAGATCAGCAATGTGAACAATTATTGTATTGCCGTCAAGGAAAAAGGGGACGATATTGTCTTCCTGCGCAAGATTGTCAAGGGCGGCGCGGATAAAAGTTATGGTATTCAGGTGGCAAAACTGGCGGGGGTGCCGGATCTTGTCATTGAGCGCGCAAAAGAGATTGTCGAAGAGTTAAGTGACGAAGATATCACCGCCAGAGTGAGCGAGATCGCCGGGAAAGAAAAGCCGGTGAAGAGAAGTGGGAAGGTGAAAAAATACGATGAAGTGGATATTGCTCAGATGTCGCTCTTTGATACAGTAAAAGACGATGATGTACTGGAAGAACTGAAAAATCTTGATGTGGGTAATATGACGCCCATCGATGCCCTGAACACCATATATAGGCTGCAAAATAAGCTGAAGAACCGCTGGTAAATGCCGGACGGATCTATAGATCGGACAGGTGCATAGAGAAAAAGAGACACACAGGAAGAAAAGGAGAAGGATATGCCTCACATTCAGGTACTGGATCAGGTAACAATCGATAAGATCGCGGCAGGGGAAGTGATTGAACGCCCATCATCCATCGTAAAAGAACTGGTGGAGAACGCCATCGACGCGGGGGCGTCTTCTGTAACCGTAGAGATCAAAGACGGAGGGATTGATTTTATCCGCGTCACGGACAACGGATGCGGGATTGCCCATGATGAGGTGAGAAGCGCTTTCCTGCGCCACTCCACAAGCAAAATCCGGAATGTGGAGGACCTCCTGCATATCAGTTCGCTTGGATTCCGGGGGGAGGCTCTCTCTAGTATTGCCGCTGTCACGAGGACAGAACTTATTACAAAAGAGGAGGACGCCGAAGCCGGTACAAAATATGTGATCGAGGGAGGAAAGGAAGTATCCCTCGAGGAGACGGGCGCTCCTAACGGAACGACATTTCTCGTTCATCAGCTCTTCCACAATGTGCCCGCGAGGAGAAAGTTTTTAAAGACTCCTGTCACCGAGGCGGGACATGTGCAGGATTTGCTTATCCACCTTGCGCTGTCTCACCCGGAAGTGGCGTTTCTTTTTAAGAACAATAATCAGGAGAAGCTGCGCACTTCAGGAAACGGGAAGTTAAAGGATGTAATCTATAATGTATACGGGCGCGATATCGCGGCGAACCTTCTTGAGATGGATTATGAAACGGGCGGGCTGCGGATCACTGGGTATCTGGGCAAGCCAGTGATCACACGGGGGAACCGCAATTTTGAAAATCTTTTCGTAAACGGCAGGTATGTAAAGAGCGCCATGATATCCAAAGCATTAGAGGACGCGTATAAAGATTTTACAATGCAGCATAAGTTCCCCTTTGCAGTACTGCATTTCCACGTGGACGGGGAGACTATCGACGTGAATGTGCACCCGACGAAAATGGAACTTCGCTTCCAGAGACAACAGGAAGTTTACGGCGCTGTATATGAAGGAGTCCATAGACGGCTGCTAGAACCGGAGCTGATCCAGCAAGCATCCGTGCCGGAGCCTGTGACTGAGGTACGGAAAAAAGAAGCAAAAGAGGAGAAAAAGGAGAGCCCTTTCCTGCTGAAGCCAAGAGACGGCGGCGTGGGGACGGATGCCGGTACACAGACAGATACCGCAAATACTCCGGAAAGACAGGATGAAGATTATTTCATCCGTAAGATGAAAGAAAGGGTCACCGCATACCATGAACGGATGTCGTCTGCGGAAGTATCGGATAGACAAGGAGTATACCGCCCTGAAAAGCAAGAGAGGAAGATTAGGGAAACTGTAAAATATGCGGCAGAGATGCCGGAAGATACCGGAAAAGCTCCTAAGGCGGCTGAAGAAGCTCATGACGCTCTTGAGAAGATCCCTGAGGCGGCGCGGGAAAAGAGCAGGCAGCTGGATCTTTTTGAAGAAAACTTTTTAAAACGGGATGTGCGCGCCCAGTACAAACTGATCGGACAGGTGTTTGATACGTACTGGCTTGTTCAGTTTCAAGACAGTCTTTATATTATCGACCAGCATGCTGCCCATGAAAGAGTGCTCTATGAGCGGACGCTGAAGGAAATGAGCACAAGGGAGTTTACCTCCCAGTATTTAAGCCCTCCCATCATTCTGACGCTTACCATGCAGGAGGCAAGGCTTCTGGAAGAAAATATGGATCGGTTTACCAGTATCGGTTTCGAGATCGAGCCTTTCGGTCCAGAAGAATACGCTGTTCGCGCCGTGCCGGACAACCTGTTTGGGATCGCGAAAAAAGAACTCTTGACAGAGATGCTAGACGATTTGGCAGACGGACTTAATACATCCATGACGCCAGAGATGATTGACGAGAAGGTGGCATCCATGTCCTGCAAGGCCGCGGTAAAGGGTAACAGTCGTCTTTCCTCTCAGGAGGTGGATGAATTGATCAGAGAACTTCTGACTCTCGACAATCCATATCACTGTCCTCACGGCAGGCCGACAATCATCGCCATGACGAAGAGAGAGCTTGAAAAGAAATTTAAGAGGATCGTATAGATGAAAAGACCGTTGATTATTTTAGCCGGGCCGACAGCGGTGGGAAAAACTTCGCTCTCAATCCGTCTGGCGAAAACAATAGATGCCGAAATTATTTCGGCAGATTGTATGCAAGTATACCGTCATATGGATATCGGTTCTGCAAAGATCTGCCCGGAGGAGATGGAGGGGATCCCTCATCATCTGATCGACGCTCTGGAGCCGGAAGAAGATTTTAATGTGGTGCGGTTCCAGCAGATAGCAAAGAGCGCCGCAGAAGAGATATGGGAGAGAGGAAAGATCCCGCTGGTCGTAGGAGGAACCGGATTCTACATTCAGGCACTTCTCTATGACATCGACTTTACGGAAAATGACGGAGATACGGCGTACCGGGAGGAATTGGAGGAGACGGCACGAAAGAAAGGCGGAGAATATCTGCATCAGCTTCTTAAAGACGCGGATCCTAAGGCGGCTCTTGACATTCATCCCAATAATATCAAACGGATAATACGCGCACTGGAGTTCCACCGCCAGACGGGTGGGAAAATCTCTGAACACAACGAGAGAGAACGGGCAAAGAAATCCCCTTATAATTACGCATATTTCGTGCTCACAGATGAACGCAGCCGCCTTTACGAGCGGATTGACCGCCGGGTGGATCAGATGATGGAAGAGGGGCTTCCCGGCGAGGTGCGTTTCTTAAAGGACCGCGGCGTGCGGCGGGATTCCACGGCCATGCAGGGGCTGGGGTACAAGGAACTCTTTGCTTATCTAGAAGGAGAGTACAGTTTTGACGAGGCGGTTCGCATTATCAAGCGGGATACTCGGCATTTCGCAAAGCGCCAGCTCACATGGTTTAAGCGGGAGAAAGACGTCATATGGGCTGATAAGTCTGTCCTTGGCAGCGAGGATGCCGTCATGGAGTTTATGATGGAAGAACTGGCGGAGCGAGGTATTGTCTGAGTAGCTCTGCGGAGGAAGATAACAAAATAACATTTCAGGAAACAGGCCCAGAGATTGAGAAATAGAAATAAATAAAAGGGAACAGAAGAATGAATTACACAGAATCAAAAAATATGTACAAGAAGCTTGGCATCTCAGAGGAAGTCTGGAAGTACGGGCAGAAAACAGAGAAAAGCTTAAAAGAGCGTTTTCAGGAATTTGACGAGACAGCGGAGTACAATCAGCTCAAAGTTATTCACGCCATGCAGGAGAACCGTGTGAACGAGGGCTGTTTTCACTATATAAGTGGATACGGCTATAACGATGATGGACGGGACACGCTGGAAAAGGTATACGCCTCGGCGTTTCATACGGAGGCCGCCCTTGTGCGTCCCCAGATCACCTGCGGAACACACGCTCTTGCGCTGGCTCTCTCGGCGAATCTCCGGCCGGGAGACGAACTGTTATCTCCTGTGGGAAAACCGTACGATACACTGGAGGAAGTTATCGGGATACGGCCGTCCAGAGGCTCCCTTGCCGAATATGGCGTCACTTACCGTCAGACAGAGCTTCTGGAGGACGGATATTTCGACTATCCGGCGATTGAAAAAGCCCTGAACGAACGCACGAAGCTAGTCACAATCCAACGATCCAAAGGATATCAGACCCGTCCTAGTTATTCGGTGGAAAAGATCGGAGAACTGATCGCATTTATCAAGGAACGGCGCCCGGACGTCATCTGTATGGTGGATAACTGTTACGGGGAGTTCGTAGAAAGGATCGAGCCAAGCGATGTGGGGGCGGATATGATTGTCGGTTCCCTGATCAAGAATCCGGGCGGCGGTCTTGCCCCCATCGGCGGATATATTGCGGGAAAAGAAGAACTTATCGAGAACTGCGCGTGCAGGCTGACTTCCCCGGGACTGGGCAGAGAAGTAGGCGCGTCTCTCGGCGTGATGCAGTCCTTTTATCAGGGATTTTTCATGGCGCCGACCGTTGTATGCGGAGCGCTAAAAGGAGCCGTATTCGCAGCCAACATATATCAGGAGCTGGGATATCCTGTAGTACCGGATAAAAGCGAGACAAGACACGATATTATACAGGCAGTCACACTGGGCAGCTCAGAAGGCGTGATCGCCTTCTGTAAGGGGATACAGGCCGCAGCTCCAGTAGACAGCTATGTAAGTCCCGAACCATGGGCGATGCCGGGGTACGACAGTGATGTCATTATGGCTGCGGGTGCTTTTGTGCAGGGCTCGTCCATCGAGCTATCCGCAGACGGGCCGGTCAAGCCGCCCTATGCAGTGTATTTTCAGGGCGGGCTTACATGGAACCACGCAAAGCTAGGCATCCTGAAGTCTTTGCAGAGCATGATCGACGCCGGGGTGATCGGCGTGAACCGGGTGCGCGCATTGTTATAGACGGAGGCTGTCTGCAAAGGATATATAGACAGACAAGATAGATTCTGTAAAATGCAGAAAGGAGGGGCACATGAGAACGATCGCAGTAGTCGGAGGAGGAGCGTCGGGCATGATGGCGGCTGTCACAGCGGCGTCGCAGGGAGCCCGTGTTATCTTACTGGAACATAAAGACCGCATTGGGAAGAAGATCTTATCTACTGGAAACGGAAGATGTAATTTTACGAATGTCCATCAGGAACCAATTTGTTATCATTCAGACAATCCTCTGTTCCCGTGGGGGATCATCAGTCAGTTTGATGCGCAGGCGGTTATCTCCTTCTTCTTGCAGCTGGGAGTCTATTCCAAGAATCGGAACGGATATATTTATCCGAATTCCGATCAGGCGTCCGCTATTCTGGACGCCTTAAGAATGGAGATTACCCGTTTGAATGTGGATGTTAGAATAGGGGTAAATATCACGGAGATTCTGTTCGGAAAGAAAGGGTTTACTATTCGTACGGACAGCGGGGACGTACATTCTGATCGGGTGATCATCTGCGCTGGGTCAAAGGCCGCGCCAGTCACAGGATCCGACGGGTCTGGGTATGATCTGGCCAAACGGCTTGGACATCATCTGGTTCCAGTGCTTCCTGCTCTGGTACAGCTGCGATGCGAGGGGAATTTCTTCAAATCCATCGCCGGAGTGCGGGTAAACGGCCGGATATCCATCTGGTCAGGTGGAGACCGCATCGCAGAGGATAAAGGAGAGATCCAGCTTACGGACTACGGGATCTCGGGTATACCAGTGTTTCAGGTGAGCCGGTACGCTTCTCGCCTTCTTTATGAGAAAAAAGACGTAACAGCAGTTCTTGATTGTATGCCGGATTTTACTGCGGAGCAGATGGAGTCATTCCTAAACGCGCGGGCAAAAACACGCCCAGAAAAACCAGTGGAAATGTTTCTGATCGGATTGTTCCACAAGAAACTGTCAGAACTGTGGATCCGGCAGTCCTGTATTCCCCGGGACAAGAGGACGGGAGAAATGACAAAGGCAGAGATCAAAAAACTCGTGGGACTCATTAAGCATTTTAAAGTTCGCGTCATATCTGCAAATTCATATGAACAGGCACAGGTATGCTGCGGGGGCGTGGATACGAAGGAAGTAGACGAAAACACACTGGAATCCATCTATGTTCAAGGACTGTATTTTGCCGGAGAAATATTGGACGTGGACGGAATGTGCGGGGGATATAATTTGCAGTGGGCATGGTCAAGCGGTTATGTCGCAGGAAAAAATTCCTGCTACTTTTAGCCATTCCCGGAAATAATATAAAAGAATACAAAAGAGAAAGGAGGGGTATTTACGAACAATTTTTATACCCTGCAGAAGACCTAAGATACAAGGAAACTTGTGTTTTGGGTCTTTTTTTAATCTAAGGGATGTTTTGGCAGATTCCGGGACAGCCAAATTGTCAGCTATTGTTACACTATAGAAGAAAGGAGCGTATTTATGAACGAACTGGAAAAATTCAGAAAGTATCTGGTGGAATGCGAAAAAGGAGTAGCTACTCAGAATATCTATGTAAGAAATGTGCGGAGCATGATGCAGGAGAAAGGATATACCCTTTCAAAAGAATGGCTGTCAAAGTACCGGGAACAGATAAAGGAGCGCTACGGGACCAGCACTGTGAACAGCCATATTGCTGCCATCAATCAGTACCTGAAATATCGAAACATCGAATGGAGTATGCAATATGTGCGTATTCAAAAGAATAGCTATATCGAAGAATCAAAAGAGTTTCACCGGGAGGAATACGACAGGCTGCTGGATGCCTGCAAAACAGACGAAAGACTATTCCTTGCGGTGGAAACCATCTGTTCTACGGGTATCCGGATAGGGGAACTGAAATATATCCGGGCTGAAGACTTAAAATCTGGAAGTGTCATCGTCCTTTTCAAAGGAAAACTCAGAAAGATATTTCTCCCGGATCTGCTGGTGGAGCGTCTGACAGAATACTGTGGGCACAAAGAGATCAAGGAAGGTCCCATATTTATCACGCGTACCGGAAAACCACTGGACCGCAGTAATCTCTGGCGCAGTATGAAACGGGCCGGCAAGATGGCCGGACTGGAGAGTTCAAAAGTTTACCCACACAATCTAAGACATTTCTTCGCCGCTGTGTTTTACAATCAAGAAAAAGATATTCTGAAACTGGCAGACATCCTTGGGCATAGTAATATTGAGACGACAAGAAGATATCTCGTCACAAGCGGGAAAGAACACCGCCAAAAGATCAATGAGATGAATCTTGTAAAATAAAAATAATACAATTGTAAAAAAATTATATATGTCTTTTTGACTATCTTTTTATATCTCCTTAAGTGTCCGCAAAGCCTTATTTTATAGGCTCTACGGGCATTTTGCTTTTGTGGTAAACCTCACATATCTAGGTCTATCTTCTTATATTTTCCCTATCAATCGTGGTTAAAATCGTGGTAAATACTTCTATGCGATTAGACGCTGAACCTCTGATTTTGCGGTATCTATGGACGCATGAGCGTACCAATTCATTGTGATACTAATGTTTGAATGCCCCATGATATACTGTAAATCTTTCGGGTTCATGTTCTTGCTTGCCAGCCTTGTGCAGAATGTATGGCGTAGCGTATGCGGTGTGATATGTGGCAAGGGATTGTCCTTGTGGTGCTTGTTGTATTTCTTTACCATACGGACAAATAAGGCGTTGTAATCAATCGCAACTTTTGGCTTGTCCTTATGATTGACAAATAGGAAATTGCCCCGTCCGTCTATCACAAATGGTTCTGCCTTTGGGCGTTTCTTCATAACCCGTTGAAATGCCTGTATCGTTTCTCTGCTTAATGGTACTTGCCTTATTCCGCTTTTCGTCTTAGGCGTTTCAATATAATAGCCTTGTTCCTTGCTCTTTAGTAACTGGTGGTCGATAATCACAACTTCATTCTTGAAATCAATATCGGCTACTGTCAGTCCGCACAGTTCCGAGATACGAAGTCCTGTTTTTAACAGTATCAGCACATCATCATAATACTTGTGATACACATTGTCCGTCTTGATGAATGAGAGTAAGGCTTGTTCCTGTTCCTCTGTCAATGCAACTTTCTCTTTGGTATCATT
>DXAK01000022.1 GCA_019117065.1 Candidatus Mediterraneibacter pullicola
GTTTTTGTTTGGTAGCTTAATTTTACATCAAAAAGGAACAGGATTCCTTATATTTTGGACATTTTTTGAAAGTTGTGGATAACAAAACGCAGCATATTTGTCTTAGGGGATAATTCTGCGGAAACTCAAGACATATCAGGATTGTTTTTCCCTTCGGTTATCCTTTATAATAAAAATCGGATTCTGCCGGTGAACCTATTACCTTATGACAGAAAGTGTGGAAGAAAAGGAGAGGCTGGAAATGAATATATTTTTGATGATTCTTTTACTAATACTTGTAGTTGCTGTTTTGGCCTTGATTTTTGAAATATACAGAGAACTGCATTGTTTCCGCATCACTCGTTACAGTGTTTGGTCGAAGAAATTATCCGGGACTGCACGGGATGTAAAAATTCTGTTTCTCAGTGATTTGCATAACCGGACATATGGAAAAGACAACGAAAAATTACTTGGAAGTATCCGTTCTGAAAAACCAGATTTGATCCTGATTGGCGGAGATATGCTAGTTGGAAAGGAAAACATACCCTATAATACGGCACTGAAATTTCTTGCAGAGCTTCCCGGGATATGTCCAGTTATTTACGCAAATGGTAATCATGAGCAAAGGATGAAAGAAGATACAAAGACATATGGGGATGCCTATGCTTTATATAAAAAGACACTGACTAAGAGAGGGATATATTTTCTCGAAAACCAGAGCATCCGTGTGGAATTAGGTTCGGCGGAACTTATCATATATGGACTTGAACTGCCTCCGGCTTCCTATAAGAAATTCAAAAAGACCCCGTTGACTGCGCAGAAGATTTCGGGATATTTCAGGGAACAAAAAACAACAGGGAACGCCCAGAATGGAGGAAAGAAAGCAGATAAGAGTTATAGGATTCTTATGGCTCACAATCCGGCATATATGGATGCTTATCTGGAATGGGGCGCAGACATGATACTGTCCGGACATCTCCATGGAGGGCTTGTGCGTGTGCCAGTGCTTGGTGGGATCGTGACGCCCCAGGGCTTTCTCTTCCCGAAATATTCCGGAGAGATGACGGAAGTAGGGGATCAAACGGTGATCGTCAGCAGAGGGCTTGGTACGCACACGCTTAACATCCGTTTTTTTAATACACCAGAACTTGTCTGCATCTGCCTCGGCGGAGAATAAGAAAAACATCAAATATAGCCGTTTGGCGAGAGAAGAAAAAAACATTGTAAAAATATCGGTATTCTCGTATAATATACTATTGGTATATTATAAAATGAACACTTAGGGAGTAAGTATGGGAATACCGGTAAAGCTGGAAGTATTTGAAGGTCCTCTGGATCTGCTGCTTCATCTGATTGATAAAAACAAAATAGACATCTATGATATCCCCATCGTTGAGATCACAAATCAGTACATGGAATATATCAGGAACATGCAGAGAGAAGATCTAAATGTTATGAGCGAATTTCTTGTCATGGCGGCGACTCTGCTGGATATTAAGTGCCGTATGCTGCTTCCAAAAGAGGTGACGGAAGACGGGGAAGAGGAAGATCCGAGACGGGAGCTTGTAGAACAACTGCTCCAGTATAAAATGTACAAGTATATGGCATATGAGCTAAAGGACCGTCAGACGGACGCGGATTCTGTTTTGTACAAAAAGCCCACGATTCCTGAGGAGGTTCAAGAGTATGCGGAACCAGTGGATTTGGATCTTCTTTTAGGAGATCTTACACTGGCGCGTCTTAATGCGGTGTTTCAGGATGTAATGAAACGCCAGGCAGACAAGATAGACCCGGTGAGGAGTAAGTTCGGAAAGATCGAAAAAGAGGAAGTGTCCCTCTTAGATAAATTTACATACATTCGCGGATATATGAAGTCCCGCAGGAAATTCAGCTTCCGACAGCTTCTCGAAGAGCAGCACAGCAAGATGCACGTTGTCGTTGCATTTCTGGCGATTCTTGAGATGATGAAGCTGGGAGAGATACTGGTAGAGCAGGAGGATACCTGCGGTGAGATCATGATTGAAAGGACAGGAGATACAGATGGAGATTGAGAAGCTGCAAAGCGCGGTCGAGGCGATCCTTTTCACAATGGGAGATTCTGTCGGACTGGATAAATTGGCCGATGCCATCGGGCATGATGAAGAAACCACGAAAAAGCTGATCCATTCGATGATGGACCGCTATGAAGAAGAAGACAGGGGAATCAAGATTATTGAGCTTGACAATGCCTACCAGCTCTGTACTAAGAAAGAAATGTACGAGTACCTGATCCGTGTGGCAAAGCAGCCGAAACGGTATGTGCTCACGGACGTGCTTTTAGAGACGCTGTCCATCATCGCATACAAACAGCCCGTGACAAAGCTGGAGATCGAGAAGATCCGCGGTGTAAAGACAGACCATGCGGTAAACAAACTGGTGGAATACGGGCTTGTGGAGGAAACAGGGCGGCTGGATGCGCCCGGAAGACCTTTGCTTTTTGGTACGACTGAGGAGTTTCTGCGCAGGTTCAGCATTCATTCTCTTGATGAACTTCCTGTACTCGATCAGGAACAGATTGCTCATTTTAAAGAGGAAGCAGAGGATGAAGCCCAGTTAAAGCTGGACATTTGACGGAGGCAGATAATAATTCTGTACAGAAACGCATATAGTGTGGATAAGACAGAACCGTCAGAGAGGTCCTTTATGGTTAAACTCAAGAAATGGAAAAAGACGGTGGCCACCCTGTTCTGCGCGGCGGCCTGTGCATGGTTTCCTTTCTCTGGATACTGTCCGATTTGGCAGGTGCAGGCAGAGGAAATAAAGCCGTCTGAGTTATACGCCCAGTCAGCAGTCCTTATGGATGCAGAAACAGGGCGTATTTTATATGCAAAAAACGGTCAGGACGAGATGCCGATGGCAAGTACGACGAAGATCATGACATGTATCTTGGCTCTAGAGGAAGGAGATCTATCTGATCGGGTAGGTGTAAGCGGCGAAGCGTCTGCGCAGCCGGAGGTGAGCCTTGGAATGAGGGAGGGGCAGGAATTTTATCTGCGGGATCTTCTGTACTCTTTAATGTTAGAATCCCACAATGATTCCGCAGTGGCGATTGCGGAGCATATCAGTGGCAGCGTAGAAGGATTTGCCCACAAGATGAATGAAAAGGCTGAGGAGATTGGCTGCGATCATACATATTTTATTACACCGAATGGTCTGGATGAGCAGGATGAGACGGGTATCCACCACACAACGGCCAATGATCTGGCGCGTATTATGAAATATTGTGTCATGGACTCTGAGAAAAAAGAAGACTTCCTTGAAATTACAAGAACGCCCAGTTATTCTTTTTCTGACTGTTCGGGAAACGGAAATTATTCTTGTGTCAATCACAATGCTTTTCTGAAAATGATGGACGGGGCGCTTTCTGGAAAGACGGGATTTACCGCAGCGGCAGGGTATTGCTATGTAGGTGCTCTTCAGGACGACGGCAGGACTTTTATTGTTGCTCTTCTTGCATGTGGATGGCCGAATAATAAAAGTTATAAATGGGCGGATACAAGGAAGCTGATGACCTATGGCATCGAAAATTATTTTTATCAGGAGATCACTCCCGGATTATCGGATGACACGGTAAAAGTGGCAAACGGACTGGCAGACGGCTTCCCACAGAAGGAACCGGTTGAGACAAAGCTCAGGACAGGAGGAGGAATGCGGCGGCTTTTGTTAAGCAGCTCCGAACAGATTGAGACACAGACGGACATTCCATCTGTGATACCAGCTCCTGTAAAAGCGGGGGATAGGTTGGGAAGTATCACATACACGGTAAACGGAAAGGTTGTGGCGTATTACCCTGTATTTGCGGCAGAGAATGTTGGGAAAAGGAACTTTATGGCATGTCTTTTATATGTAATGGGGCAATTTTTGTGACAGAAAGCAGAATAAATTTGCATGTTGATTAAAATAAATCAATAAAAATGATTAAAATTGCCACTGGTTAATCGGTTGTACCTGTGATAGTATGGGTGAGTATAAAATAAAACAATCAAATTGATTAAATATAAGGAGATGCGTGAAGATGGATAATTGGAAGAAATATGAAAAGAGTTATTTTATGCCACCAGAGCCCTGCTATGATTGGGTAAAAAAGGACGCTATCGACAAAGCTCCTATCTGGTGCAGCGTAGATCTGCGCGATGGGAATCAGGCCCTGATCGAGCCTATGAGTTTAGATGAAAAACTGGAATTTTTTCAACTTCTTATAGATGTTGGATTTAAGGTAATTGAAGTAGGATTCCCAGCTGCGTCTGAAACAGAGTACCAGTTTTTGCGAACGCTCATCGAGCAGAACATGATTCCCGACGATGTGACGATTCAGGTGCTGACGCAGGCAAGAGAACATATCATCAAGAGGACGTTTGAAGCAGTCAAGGGCGCGCCTCATGCAATTATCCACGTGTATAATTCTACATCTGTGGCGCAGAGAGAGCAAGTGTTCCGTAAGAATAAAGACGAGATAAAGCAGATTGCTGTGGATGGAGCAAAACTTTTGAAACGTCTGGCAAAGGAGACAAGCGGGAACTTTACATTCCAGTACAGCCCGGAGAGTTTTCAGGGCACAGAGGTAGATTATGCTCTTGAAGTGTGTAACGCCGTGCTGGATATCTGGAAACCGACCAAAAAGAATAAAGCGATTATCAATCTTCCGACAACAGTAGAGAATGCGATGCCTCATGTATTTGCAAGTCAGGTGGAATATTTTAACAAGCATTTGCTCCACAGGGAAAATGTGATCCTCTCCCTGCATCCACATAATGACCGCGGTTCAGGAATCAGCGACGCAGAGTTAGGTGTTCTTGCCGGGGCGGACCGGATTGAGGGAACTCTTTTTGGAAATGGCGAACGGACTGGGAATGTGGATATCATTACACTGGCAATGAATATGTTCTCTCAAGGTGTTAATCCGGGATTAGATTTCTCAAATATGAGTGATATCTGTGAAGTGTATGAGCGTGTAACCCGCATGCGTGTTTCGCCCCGCCAGCCCTATGCGGGAGAGCTTGTGTTCACGGCATTTTCAGGCTCTCATCAGGACGCTATCGCAAAGGGAATGGCGTGGCGAGAGGAGAAGAAATGCGACAAATGGAGCGTGCCTTATCTGCCGATTGATCCGCAGGATGTGGGCAGGAGATATGATTCCGACGTCATCCGCATCAACAGCCAGTCCGGAAAGGGCGGAGTAAACTATATTTTGAAACAGAGCTTTGGAATCAGCCTTCCGGAGAAGATGAAAGAGGAGGTCGGGTATCTCGTCAAAGACGTCTCCGACAAAGCGCACAAAGAGCTTACGCCGGACTGGGTATACCACATATTCGAGGACAATTATATCAATGCGAAATCGGTGTTTACGGTGGATGAGTGCCACTTCAAGCAGGAGGATGGCATTATGGCAGAGGCGACCATCCATCATAACGGTAATAACCGTAAGATCATGGGCGTTGGAAACGGGCGTCTGGACGCGGTCAGCAATGCGATCAAACATTATTTTGACGTCAGTTACGAGTTATCCTTTTATGAGGAGCATTCATTGACAAAAGGCTCTTCTTCAAGAGCTGTCGCCTATGTGGGTGTGGTATGCAATAAACAGCGTTACTGGGGGGTGGGTATCGACGCCGACATTATCAAAGCATCCATCGAGGCTCTTGTGGTCGCTGTAAATAAAATCAAAGAAATCTCAGAATCGCAGGCAGGAAAGGATGAACGGCTCTTAGAGATCACTAACTACATCTATGCAAATTATAAAGATGTGACGCTGGATTCTTTGTCAGAAAAATTCTTCCTTTCGAAACCGTACCTCTCGAAATATATCCGGGAAAAATCGGGAATGACTTTCGGGGATATCTTAAAAAAGATCCGCATGAAGAAAGCAAGAGCAATGTTAAAGAGCAGCAGCGCAACGGTGGAGAGCATAGCCGAATCGGTAGGATACCAGAACGTAGAGCACTTTAACAGGGTGTTTAAAAAGATGTATAATATGACTCCGGTTCAATACCGCAATCGAAAGTAAACAGGGATTGACGAGGATGTGAATGAAGGCAGAGAGCCATATATCATGAAGCGGGTCCGCAAAGGATATATGGCCCTCTGCCTATTGTATTCTTTTCCTTCGCCGAACTCCATTTTATGTGAAAAAATTATCAATTCCTTTGATTTTTAAATTGAAATTTGGACTATATTGATATATACTAAAATAGGCAGAAATTTTGGTTTTATTTTAAACAAATTTATCAATATGGAGGACTAGGATATGAGCTACAATGCAACAGGAAACTCAGCAAGCAGACGAATTGCCACATTGCTTGATGAGGGCAGTTTTGTTGAAATCGGCGGTGCTGTTACTGCCAGAAGTACGGATTTCAACCTGCAGGAAAAAGAAACTCCGTCCGATGGCGTCATCACCGGATACGGAGTGATCGACGGTAACCTTGTCTATGTATACAGTCAGGACGCGTCGGTCCTCAATGGGGCAATCGGAGAGATGCATGCGAAAAAGATCGCTAATATCTATGACATGGCGATGAAGATGGGCGCGCCGGTGATCGGACTGATCGACTGTGCAGGCTTAAGGCTTCAGGAAGCCACGGACGCTCTGGAAGCGTTTGGAAGCCTATACTATAAACAGAGCATGGCTTCAGGAGTTGTTCCCCAGATCGCGGCGATCTTCGGTATGTGCGGTGGAGGGCTTGCTGTAGTTCCTGGACTGGCCGACTTTACATTTATGGAGGAGAAAGAAGGAAAGCTTTTTGTGAATTCTCCGAATGCTCTGGAAGGAAATGAAATTTCCAGATGCGACACTTCAAGCGCACAGTATCAGAGCGCGACAGCAGGGCTGGTGGACGGCATCGGAACAGAAGCTGATATCCTTGGACAGATCCGGACTCTTGTATGTATGATCCCTGCAAATTATGAGGATGATCTTTCTTATGAGGAATGCACAGATGATTTGAATCGTGTCTGTGCGGACATTGCGAATGCGGCGGAGGATGCCTCCATCGTTCTTTCACAGATTGCAGATGACCAGATCTTTTTCGAGATGAAGAAGGATTATGCAAAAGAAATGGTGACAGGATTTATCCGTCTCAATGGCATGACGGTAGGAGCAGTGGCAAATCGCACAAAAATATACGGCGCTGACGGTACCGAAGAAGCGTCTTATGATTGTGCGCTTACAGTGGATGGATGTAAAAAGGCCATCGACTTTGCAAATTTTTGCGACGCTTTCTCAATCCCGGTGCTCACCCTGACAAATGTGGCGGGATTTGCCGCCACGACAGAGTCGGAGAAGAACATGGCAAGAGCAGTGGCGAGAATGACATATACGTTTGCGAATGCCACAGTTCCGAAGGTGAATATAATCGTAGGCAAAGCTTACGGAAGCGCATATATCGCGATGAACAGCAAATCTGTGGGGGCGGACATAGTTTATGCATGGCCGGAGGCTGAGATCGGCATGATGGAAGCGGATCTTGCGGCGAAGATCATGTATGCGGATGCGGACGCTGACACTTTGAAAGAGAAGGCAGATAAGTACAGAGATCTGCAGTCCAGCCCGATGTCAGCGGCGAGAAGAGGCTATGTAGACGCGATCATTGATCCCGCTGACACAAGGAAATATGTGATCGGTTCATTTGAGATGCTGTTCACAAAGAGAGAGGACCGGCCGGATAAGAAGCACGGTACGGTTTAGTGAGGTGAGGCGAAGTGAAGAAAAAAATCAGTTTAATAGGACTTGTCCTCATCCTTGTTTTCGGTTTCACGGGATGCGGCAAGTCCGATACGGCAGAATATGATCAGGCAATGCTTGAGCAGTACGCGGATTTTATCGTCCAGAACTTCAGTGCAATGTCTGAAACAGACTTTGAGAGTTTCTCCGATATGTCGGATTTGGAATTGGATCTGACGCTTCTCAATACTGGCGTTCCAGTCTCGGGGGAAAACTTCCTTACAATGATCGAGGCATGGAAAGTGGGACAGGATGAGTGCGGTTTGTTTGTCAGCCTCGGAGACTATACCATGGAGACAACAAACGACGGAGCGACACTTAGCGCAGAGGCAGATTTTGAAGAAAAAGACGGCACCATCGAATTTGCTTTTGACGAAAGTATGAATATGGAGAGCATCACGGTATCCGCTCACTATACAACGGGTGAGATCCTTGAGAAAGCAGCCCTAAACACGATCCTTGGTATGGGAACCGTGTTCGTGGTACTGATCTTTATCTCCTTTATTATTTCACTGTTTAAACTGATTCCTGTTCTTGAGAAGAAATTTAGAAAGGGACCCAAGGCAGAGACAGTTCAGGAATCCGCACCGGCAGCTCCAGCATCCGCGACGGATGAAATAGATGACGGTGAGCTTGCTGCAGTGATCGCAGCGGCGGTCGCGGCGGCGGAAGGCACATCTACAGACGGATTTATCGTACGCTCAATCAAGAGAAGAAAATCAAATAGATGGAATTGATAAGGAGGATCATAAAATGAAAAATTATACGATTACAGTAAACGGAAATGTATACGATGTGATAGTTGAGGAAAAAGGCGCGGGTGCGGCACCGGCAGCTCCGAAAGCGGCTCCGGCGGTATCAGCGGCAGCGCCAAAGGCAGCTCCGGCTCCGAAAGCGTCAGGCTCAGGTAAGATTCAGGTAAAGGCGGGAGCGGCAGGAAAGGTATTCCAGATCCCGGCAAGCGTTGGACAGAGCGTACAGCCGGGTGACGCAGTCGTTATCATCGAGGCGATGAAGATGGAGATCCCGGTCGTTGCTCCGGAGGCAGGAACAATCGCCAGCATTGACGTGGCAGTGGGCGATTCCGTAGAGGCGGGAGCAGTGCTTGCCACATTAAACTAGTTACCAACCTAGGAGGTCTTACAAATGGAATATATTTCAACAACATTGGGGAACCTCGTAGAGCAGACTGCCTTCATGAACCTCACATGGGGAAACCTGATCATGATCGGTGTTGCCTGCGTATTCCTCTTTCTGGCGATAAGACACGGCTTTGAGCCGCTTTTGCTTGTCCCGATTGCATTCGGTATGCTTCTTGTGAATATCTATCCTGATATCATGATCCATCCCGAAGACGCATCCAACGGGACAGGCGGACTTTTGTACTATTTCTATTTACTTGACGAATGGTCTATCCTTCCGTCGCTGATTTTTCTTGGTGTCGGGGCAATGACAGATTTTGGCCCCCTGATCGCTAACCCGAAGAGCTTTCTCCTCGGAGCGGCGGCACAGTTCGGTATCTTTGCCGCTTATTTAGGAGCGATGGCAATGGGATTTTCTGACAAGGCTGCTGCGGCAATCTCTATTATCGGCGGTGCTGACGGCCCGACATCCATTTTCCTTGCTGGTAAACTACAGCAAACAGCGATTTTAGGTCCGATTGCGGTGGCGGCTTACTCATATATGTCGCTGGTGCCAATCATTCAGCCGCCGATTATGAAGCTGCTCACTACAGAGAAAGAGCGCAAGATCAAGATGGAGCAGCTCCGCCCAGTATCAAAACTAGAGAGGATACTTTTTCCGATTATTGTTACGATTGTTGTCTGCGTGATTCTTCCGACAACGGCTCCGCTTGTCGGCATGCTCATGCTCGGAAACTTGTTCAAAGAGTCCGGCGTAGTAAGACAGCTTACAGATACAGCGGCTAACGCCCTGATGTATATCGTTGTTATTTTGCTCGGTACATCCGTAGGTGCTACAACGAGCGCGGAAGCGTTCCTGAATATGGATACGATCAAAATTGTTATCCTTGGACTGGTCGCATTTGCGTTTGGTACAGCCGCGGGAGTTCTCTTTGGAAAGCTCATGTGCTGGGCGACAAAGGGCAAGGTAAATCCATTGATCGGTTCCGCGGGAGTATCCGCCGTGCCTATGGCAGCACGTGTATCCCAGAAAGTCGGGTCTGAAGCTGATCCGACGAATTTTCTGCTCATGCACGCCATGGGTCCGAATGTGGCGGGAGTTATCGGTACAGCAGTAGTAGCGGGAACATTTATGGCGATCTTTGGCGTTAAGTAATAAATGGAGGACAGATAAATGGCAGAAATAGAAAAAAAACCGGTTAAAATAGTAGAGACCATCCTGCGTGACGCGCATCAGTCCCTGATCGCCACCAGAATGACAACAGATCAGATGATGCCCGTTGTCGAGAAGATGGACAAAGTCGGATACCATGCGGTAGAGTGCTGGGGCGGGGCTACATTCGACGCCTCACTGCGTTTTCTCAAGGAAGATCCGTGGGAAAGGCTGAGAAAATTCCGAGATGGCTTTAAAAACACGAAATTGCAGATGTTGTTCCGCGGTCAGAATATCCTCGGATACCGCCCGTACGCTGATGATGTGGTAGAATATTTCGTTCAGAAATCCGTTGCCAACGGCATTGACATTATCCGTATTTTTGATTGCCTGAACGATATTCGAAACCTTCAAACAGCGGTTACTGCGGCGAACAAAGAGAAAGCTCACGCTCAGGTCGCAATGTCCTACACGCTGGGCGATGCATACACACTGGACTACTGGGTGGATCTAGCGAAAAGAATCGAGGACATGGGCGCTAAATCTATTTGTGTGAAGGATATGGCAGGGCTTCTCTGCCCGTATCAGGCGACAGAGCTTGTCACAGCTCTTAAGGAAGCAGTTAACATCCCGATCGAGATGCACACACATTATACTTCCGGTGTAGCTTCCATGACTTATATGAAGTCTGTTGAGGCAGGCGCTGATATCATCGATACAGCCATATCTCCGTTCGCTCTGGGAACTTCCCAGCCGGCGACAGAGGTTATGGTTGAGACATTTAAGGGAACGCCGTACGATACAGGATTGGATCAGGGACTTCTCTCAGAGATCGCAGACTACTTCCGTCCGATCCGCGACCAGGCTCTTGACAGCGGTCTTTTAAATCCGAAGAACTTAGGCGTGAACATTAAGACGCTTCTGTATCAGGTTCCGGGTGGCATGCTCTCCAATCTGACTTCCCAGCTCAAAGAGCAGGGGGCAGAGGATAAGTTCTATGAGGTGTTAGAAGAGGTTCCGCGCGTGCGCAAAGACCTTGGCGAGCCGCCGCTTGTCACGCCATCCTCACAGATTGTGGGAACACAAGCAGTATTTAATGTGCTGTTAGGCGAGCGCTATAAAATGGCGACAAAGGAGACAAAGGATATCCTTGCTGGAAGATATGGCGCGACTGTAAAACCTGTGAACGAAGAAATTCAGAAGAAGATTCTCGGAGAGGACGCAGATATCATTACCTGCCGTCCGGCTGACCTGATTCCCAATGAGCTTGACACACTCCGTAAAGAGTGCGGGCAGTGGATGCAGCAGGATGAGGATGTGCTGACATATGCGCTCTTCCCACAGGTAGCTGTAGACTTCTTTAAGTACAGACAGGCGCAACAGACGAAAGTTGATGCGACAGTGGCTGACACAAAGAACGGAGCATATCCGGTATAAAAGATAAGAGTATCTGAAACTTTATTTTCTCTAAATGTACGATATCCGCAGAACTATGATTGCATCGCGGCTTCGGCCGTTCACGCAACATAGTTCTGCGGATATTCTGCTTTATTTATTTTTATTTGTGTAATATGATTTTTGGTGGTATTATATAACAAGTGTATAGCTCAAGCAGCAGGAGGAGCCTGATGAAAGTTAATAATTATGCTGATGATTATGCAATTAAAAATGTTTCTGACAGAATAGATGCTCTTCGCGCAGAGATGAAGCGGGAGGGCGTTGATATCTATATTGTCCCGTCCACCGACTACCATCACAGCGAGTATGTGGGAGAATATTTCAAAGCACGGCAGTTTATGACCGGTTTTACCGGCTCTGCCGGAACCGCGGTGTTTACAAAGGACAAAGCGTGTCTGTGGACGGACGGAAGATATTTCATACAGGCGGAAAAAGAACTGAGAGGAAGCAAAGTTTCTCTCTATAAGATGGGGGAACCGGGGGTTGATACGATCGAAAGTTTCCTGAAAAAAGAACTTCCGAAAAATGGCGTAATCGGGTTTGACGGTCAGTGTACTGGCATTTCGGAAGGGATTGTTTATGACAGGATCGCCAAGGAAAAGCAAGGCGGTCTTCGCTATGCGCATGACCTTGTGGGGAGGGTGTGGAAAGACCGACCACCTCTGTCCAAAGAGAGCGCCTTTCTCTTGGAGGAAAGATATGCCGGGGAGAATGTACGGTCGAAACTTCGGCGCGTCCGTGAGAGAATGGATGAGGAACAGGCGGACATCCATCTTCTGTCAAGTTTGGATGATATTGCGTGGCTTTTGAATATCAGGGGAAATGACATCGCATATTGTCCCCTTGTTCTGTCCCATCTTCTTTTGTATAAAGACAGGGTGGAGCTGTTTGCGGATGGGGATAAATTCCCGGCGGAAGTCAGAGATGTGTTTCAAAAAAACAATATTATTGTCAGACCTTATAAAGAGATTATAGAAGCGGTGTCTTCACTGCCAGGAGATTCCACGATTCTGCTTGATACAGAACGGACAAGTTACGCCCTATATAAGCTGATTCCGCAGGACGCCTGCGTGGTTGAAAAAGAGAATCCGGAAGTTCTGATGAAATGTGTAAAAAACGATACGGAAGTCAGAAATATCAAAAAAGCTCATATCAAAGACGCAGTGGCGCATACGAAATTTCTGTACTGGCTGAAGAAAGAAATATTGGATTGCAGTTTTGGACAGACTGGTGTGCTGACAGAAATATCAGTGTCAGAGAAATTGGAACAATTCCGGGAAAAGCAGAGTGGTTATCTAGGCGCTAGTTTTGCGCCCATCAGCGCCTTTGCTGAACACGGGGCGGTTGTCCATTACAGCGCCACTAAGGAAAGCAATGCGCCTCTTGGAACAGGGAAGCTGTTATTGATGGACACAGGGGGACACTATTTTGAGGGATCCACAGATATTACAAGAACCGTTGCTTTGGGGGAGATCTCTCTGAAAGAAAAGGAGGATTTTACCCTTGTGGTCCGGGCGATGCTCCATTTGATGAATACCGTTTTTTTATACGGGTGCAGCGGGGCGAATCTGGATTGTATCCCGCGGGAGATATTCTGGCAGAAAAGAGTGAACTTTAACCACGGCACAGGGCATGGAGTCGGATATCTGACGAATGTCCACGAAGCTCCTATCAATTTCCGATGGAGAGAAGGGAGAACGCCAGCTCCCGTGTTGGAGAAGAATATGATTATCACCGACGAGCCGGGGCTGTATGTTGAAGGATCCCACGGTATCCGTATCGAAAATGAGCTTCTGGTGTGCGAGGATGAAAAAAATGAATACGGGCAGTTCATGAGATTTGAACCTCTGACTCTTGTGCCTGTTGATCTGGACGCTATTTTGCCAGAGCGTATGACTCATGAAGAGCGGGAGATGCTCAACGAGTATCATAAAAATGTGTTTCAGACTGTATCGCCTTATTTGGATGAAGAGGAGCGGATATGGCTTGAGATATATACCCGTCCTGTATAGGATACTATGGAATGAAAGAAGAAAAATAAGAAAGAATAAGAAGGAACAAGATTGACATGGAAACAGCAGAAAACACAGCAAATGAACTGATCTTAAGGATCGAAGAGAAATACGCCAAGATGAGCAAAGGACAGCGGCGTCTGGCGGATTATGTGTGTGACAATTATGATAAGGCAGTGTTTCTGACCGCGGCAAAATTAGGAGAGACTGTGGGAGTCAGTGAGTCGACAGTTGTGCGTTTTGCCATTCAGCTGGGATATAAAGGATATCCGGGATTCCAGAAAGCGCTGGAAGAACTAGTTAGGAATAAACTGAATTCCATCCAGAGGATGGAGGTTACGTATGGAAGGATCAGCCAGAGTGAGATTCTTGAGACTGTGCTTCAGTCAGACATCGAGAAAATCAAGCAGACTCTCACTGTGATCGACCACAAGGCCTTCGACCTTGCCATCAATACGATTCTTGATGCAAAAAAGATCTATGTTATCGGTATTAGAAGCTGTGCGCCTTTGGCGTCCTTCCTCGCGTTTTATCTGAACCTGATCTGTGAAGATGTAATTGTTGTAAATACCAATAGTTCCAGCGAAGTTTTTGAACAGCTGATCCGTATTGGCAGTGATGATGTGATTATCGGGATCAGTTTTCCGCGCTATTCCATGCGCACCTTAAAAGCGCTGGAATTTGCAAGTAATCGGAAAGCAAAGGTCATCACGCTGACGGATAGTATCCATTCCCCAATGAATCTGTATTCCTCCTGCAACCTCATCGCGCGCAGCGACATGGCGTCCATCGTGGATTCTCTTGTGGCGCCGTTAAGCGTAATCAATGCGCTGGTGGTAGCACTGTGCATGAAAAAGCAGGGAGAAGTCATTGACACATTAGAGACGCTGGAAAAGATATGGGGAGAATACCAAGTGTACAGCGGGGACGAACTCAATCCCGTGAGTGACTCTTTTTCAGTGGATGAAGCGGATCATTTTTCGGCGGGCAAGGCAGGAAAGGACGAAGCAGAAGATGAGTAAGGTGCTGGTTATCGGCGGAGGGGCTGCGGGTATGATGGCGGCGATCACCGCCGCGGCAAATGGAGGAGAAGTCCTTCTGCTCGAAAAGAACGAAAAGCTCGGGAAAAAACTGTTTATCACTGGGAAAGGACGCTGCAATATCACCAATGCGGCGGATACGGAAGACCTTTTTTCAGCCATAGTCAGTAATCCAAAGTTTTTATACAGCAGTTTTTACAGCTTTACAAACAGCCAGGTCATTGATTTTTTTGAAGGGCTGGGTGTAAAGACGAAAATTGAGCGGGGAGGGAGAGTTTTTCCAGCATCCGACCATTCTTCGGATGTGATCCGCGCGCTAGAACGGGAGATGGAGCAGCTCGGTGTGGAGATCTATCTCCAAGCGGAAGTAAAAGAATTGATTCTTAAGGAGCATGTCATCAAGGGCGTTGTGCTCACTTCAGGGAAGAAACTGTATGCGGACACGGTGATCGTCGCGACGGGCGGCATCTCTTATCCGTCCACAGGTTCTACAGGCGACGGATACCGTTTTGCAAAAGCATGTGGACATCAAGTGACAGAGATTCTGCCGTCCCTTGTACCCATGGAAGTGAAAGAATGGTATGCGAAGGAACTGATGGGGCTTTCTTTAAGGAATATTGAGATCTGTGTAACGGACGGGAAGAAAAAGCTGTATCAGGAGTTTGGCGAGATGCTGTTTACCCATTACGGAGTGACAGGACCTGTCATTTTAAGCGCCAGCAGTATCGTAGGAAAGAAGCTGAAAGAAAAAGAACTGACTCTGCATATCGACCTCAAGCCTGCTCTTTCGGAAGAGCAGCTTGACAAGAGAGTACTTAGAGAGTTTGAGACGAATCATAACCGTCAGTTTAAGAATGCGGTGGACAGTTTGTTCCCGTCCAAGTTAAGACCTGTTATAGTGGAATTGTCGGGAATCCCGGAGGAGAAGAAGGTTCACGAGATCACGAAAGAAGAGAGGCTTCATTTTGTAAGGTTGATAAAGGATTTCTCCATGACTCTTACGGGGCTTCGGGGATATAAAGAAGCGATCATCACAAAGGGCGGTGTGTCGGTAAAGGAGATTGATCCCAGTACCATGGAGTCGAAGCTGGTAAAAGGGCTTTTCTTTGCAGGCGAGGTACTGGATCTGGATGCGGTGACCGGAGGATATAACCTTCAGATTGCGTGGAGCACGGGATATCTGGCAGGGATGAATGCAAATTGTTAGGTTTAGATACTGGGTAGTGGTACAGATAGGGTATAACATATTTTAAGGTAAGAGGCATGAATAGTACATTTCAAATTATAGTTTGTACATTAAGCGTTTATGCTTTTATGTTCAATACTTTTTGTTATCTGTGGATAAGAGATTTATCTTTGGGATATTTTCACGCCTCGTAAATTATTTAGATTAGGAAGAAGAAAAACAAATGAAAAAGATTAAGTGTTTTATTTGTTTTCAAAACTGCCGCATCAGTGATTAGGAAATCATAGATGCGATAGCTTCTTACTGTCCTATTCTATCTGAAATTCATTGTCTGTGGTATATACTATTTTGATTTTCTTGTAGCAGCCATGTTCTATGTATCCGCAAAGGATAAAATCCTTCTGTAATCCATTTTCCTCATAGCTTAATAGAAGATTTCCCTCAACGAAATCTGTTGGAAGATTAAGTTTCAAATCGACGCACTTTCCAGATTCAAGAATGTGTGTGGTGTTAAGTTTCGTGCTATTGCAATAAACACTTAACTCTTTCAAAGATAAATTCGAGTTGTTTTGAATTAAGATATTTAAACTTGTATTGTAAATAAAGACAACCCGATATACTATAACCGATGCAACTAACAAGAAAAGAAATCCTAAAATTAAGGATAAATATTTTTTGTTCTTTATTGATACCATTATTTCCTCCAACTATCCATTTGTTGTTTGTGGACAAGAGATTTATATATGGCATATTTCCATGCCTCATAAAGTTTTGTGTACCTCGAGATCGTCCGTGACGAACACTGCTTCCACACCGTCCGTATTCTGTATCAGCTCCATTCCTGCTTCTAATCCAAGAGCGTAGCAGGTGGTGCTAAGGGCGTCTCCCTGAACAGAGCTGTCGGATATAATAGTTACCTGATACAGATTGTTCTGTACGGGGTATCCGGTATCAGGGTCAAGGATGTGATGATAAATAATTCCATCTTTTTCAAAATATCGTTCATAATTCCCGGAGGAGACAACAGATTTGTCTGAGATAGAAAGGTTTGTCAGCACGGTTCCGTCTGCTGCAAAGGGTTCTTGTATCCCAATGCGGAAATCAGATCCGTCGGGGCGTCCTCCGAGGGCAAGCATATTTCCCCCAAGATTGATCAGGGCATGTTCCACGCCCTGATTTTTTAAATATTCTTTTAGTTTATCTGCAATATAACCCTTTGCGATACCCCCAAGATCTATCTTTGCCTCCGGGTCCGTAAGGGTGACGGTGTTGCCGTCGACCTTGACAGAATGGTAATTGATGTGACTGACCGCTTCTGAGAGGGCTTCGGCATACGGGATTTCTTTCTCTTTATTGTCCCGGAAATCCCACAGATTAGTCGCAGAGGCGATTGTGATGTCGAATTTCCCCTGTGAGATTTCCCCATATTCTATTCCAAGACGTATAAGCTGCGCCGTTTCGTCTGACACAGTAACGGGCGCACCTTGCGCCTGATTGATTTTTGATACCTCGCTTGTCTCTATGGTGGGACTTAAGAGCTGCTCATACTGAGCGCAGATTTCCTCACATTCGTCGAGGATTGTCTGCTGGGCGTCCCATACTTCGATCTGGACAACCGTATCAAAGTAAATTCCTGTCATAGATAAGGATTCATTTTTAGGGGGAGAGGAACAGCCTTCAAGAGCGGAGACGATCAGTATTGATATAAGTGCCATAGCATAAGTATGCGCTTTTTTTCTGTTTATCATTTTGATATTCCTTTCAGGTCGTACTTTTGGATATTATATAATGTTTCCACAAAAAGAACAATCGAACATACAATCGAACGCATGGTTGCATTATAAAAGTCGGTGTGCTATGATATTTGAGGTAAAGGGGTACGGATATGAAGAGAAATGACTGGATCTTAGCGGCAGCTGTGATTGTTCTCTCGGTCCTGATCTTTTGTGTCCAGCTGATGCTGAATCTGTCTTTTGACAAGGAAGCGGCAGTTGTCTTAATCACAGTAAATGGAGACCATTTCGGCACATATAAGCTCAATGAAGATCAGACAGTGGATATCAGCGGCACAAATACAGTAGTGATCGAAGAGGGAGAGGTGTATATGAAAGAGGCAGACTGCCCGGACCAGATCTGCGTACACCACCGGGAGATCAGCAGGAACGGGGAAAGCATTATCTGTCTTCCGAATCAGGTAGCTGTCTCTGTACAAAACAGTGCGGATAGTAGTTTGGACGGTGTTGTGCGATGAGAGGGAAAGTGGCATATTTTGGCGTTTTTACGGCGCTGGCACTTATATTCAGCTATGTGGAGACTCTGATTCCCATCAATTTCGGTATCCCGGGGGCGAAGCTGGGGCTTGCGAATCTTGTTATTGTTACAGTCTTGTATAAGGCAAGATGGCAAGACGCATTTCTTTTGTCTGTCATCCGTATTGTCCTTGCGGGATTTATCTTTGGCAATCTCTTTGCCATTCTGTATAGTCTCGCAGGAGGCCTGTTAAGTCTTGCTGCTATGACCATGATAAAACAAAGAGGTAGTTTCAGTGTGATTGGAGTGAGTATGGCAGGCGGCGTGACACACAATATTGGTCAACTCATTGTAGCAATGCTTGTTGTGGAAACTTATCAGGTCGGATACTATCTTCCAGTGCTGATGATCTCGGGACTGGTGACAGGCGCCCTGATCGGTCTGGTGTGCAAAGAGGTGATAAGGAGGCTGAAAAACTTTCCTTATACTACCGCTTGAGATAAATTTAAGATCTTAAAATAAGGCAGAATAAAATTAAGAAAAGGAAACGGACAGATGATCTCATATTTAAGAGGAGAACTTGCGGCAGTGGAAGAGGAGAAAGCAGTGATCGACGTGGGAGGCGTGGGCTATGGGGTGTTCATGCCCCAGCAAGCGCTCTCCCTTCTTCCACAGCCGGGCAGTGAAGTGAAGATTCACACTTATCTGAATGTGCGGGAGGACGCCATGCAGCTTTTCGGCTTCCTCACAAGGGACGATTTGGAGATATTTAAGCTGGTAATCGGAGTGAGTGGCATCGGACCGAAGGGAGGGCTGAATATCCTCTCCTGCATGAGTCCGGATGAACTGCGCTTCGCAATCATGTCTGGAGACGCAAAAGCGATCTCCGCAGCGCCGGGCATCGGGAAGAAGACAGCGGAGAAGCTAATCGTGGAACTAAAGGATAAAGTAGATATTGAGGAAATGCTCGAGCATGCCGCTCATGGAGGAGAAGCGTCAGACCGCGATGTGGTATCGGCGGACAGTGATATGCAGGCAGAGGCAGTACAGGCGCTTGTTGCTCTCGGCTACGGCAGCTCGGAGAGTATGCGCGCTGTGAAGAAGACATCCGCGGACTGTACGACGGTGGAAGATATTCTGAAAGAGGCGCTGAAATATTTATTCTGACTTTTAACAGATGGAGAATGGGCAATGGCAGAGTAAAGTTTCATTATTAAAAGACAAGTCTCCATCAAAAGAGAAGGGAATCACACAGACTATGGCAAAACGTATCATCACGACGGAGAATCTGGAAGAAGACATTAAGATCGAGGGGGAACTGCGCCCTCAGCTTCTAACGGAATATATCGGGCAGGAAAAAGCGAAGGAGACACTGAAGGTATATATAGAAGCCGCGAAGGCGCGTAAGGAAGCGCTGGACCATGTGCTGTTCTACGGACCTCCCGGACTAGGTAAGACAACCCTTGCGGGAATCATCGCCAACGAGATGGGCGTTCATATGAAGGTGACATCCGGTCCGGCAATCGAAAAGCCGGGAGAGATGGCGGCGATTTTGAACAGTCTTCAGGAAAATGACGTTCTTTTTGTGGATGAGATCCACCGTCTGAACCGTCAGGTTGAGGAAGTGCTATACCCGGCGATGGAGGATTACGCCATTGACATTATGATTGGGAAGGGAGCGGGAGCGCGCTCAATCCGCCTGAATCTTCCGAAGTTTACCCTAGTCGGCGCCACGACGAGAGTCGGTATGCTTACCGCCCCGCTACGAGACCGTTTTGGCGTAGTGAACCGTCTGGAATTCTATACAGACGAAGAGCTTAAGACGATTATCCTCCGCTCGGCGGAAGTACTCGGTGTGGAGATCGAGGAGGAGGGAGCGCTGGAACTTGCAAGGCGTTCCAGGGGAACTCCAAGGCTTGCTAACCGCCTGCTAAAAAGAGTGCGCGATTTTGCACAGGTAAAATACGACGGAAGAATCACGGAGAAAGTGGCAGACTATGCGCTGGATCTTCTGGATGTGGATAAATACGGGCTGGATCATATCGACAGGAATATCCTGCTGACGATGATTGAGAAATTTCAGGGAGGTCCGGTCGGGCTTGACACTCTGGCTGCGGCCACCTCCGAGGACGCAGGCACGCTGGAGGACGTATACGAACCGTATCTCTTAAAGAACGGTTTCATCCAGCGCACGCCTAGAGGAAGGATTGTTACGGAACTGGCGTACAGACATCTGGGGATACCAATGATCAGGGAAGATGTGTAAAAAACTATTGGTTTTTCATGGGAAATCGTTTATAATGGACTGGTAAGAAACGCGAGGAGGAAGCTATGAGTTCAGCAAAACATTTTACGGAAGTATTGATCGGGGGAAAGGTATACACCCTGAGTGGATTTGAGGGCGAGGAGTATCTGCAGAAAGTATCCTCCTACCTGAATCACAAGATCACAGAATGTGCGAACAGCGAGGGATACAGAAAACAGAGCGCTGACACAAGAAATGTACTTCTCGCCCTGAACATCGCAGACGATTATTTTAAAGCAAAAAAGCAGGGAGATTCCCTTGAGAGCGATATCGAGCTGAAGGATAAAGAAATGTATGACCTGAAGCACGAACTGATTTCCGCCCAGATCAAGCTGGAGAACGCAGAGAAAGAACTGGCGAAGATGAAGGAAGAGAACAATGATCTCCAGATGCAGATCGTGAAGCTGGAAACAGAGATGAAAAACCGCAGAAGATAAACAATACGAGGGCTGTCAGAAACGACAGCCTGTTTCATTATATGAGAACAAAGAAGGACAGGATATGACAAATATGTACTCGGGGAAAAAGAAAAGTAAAAACAGCAGAACGCCGGACAGGATTGAGATTCTTGCTCCAGCTGGATCCTATGCATCTTTTAGGGCTGCTCTTGCGGCGGGAGCGGACGCAGTCTATGCAGGAGGCTCAAGATTCGGCGCTCGGGCGTATGCGGATAATTTCACACAGGAGGAACTGATCCTTGCGATCAAGGAAGCGCATCTGTTCGGACGGAAATTTTATTTGACTGTAAATACACTCCTCAAGGACAAAGAAATCACAGAACTCTATCCGTATCTATCCCCCTTATATGAAGCTGGATTAGACGCGGTTATTGTACAGGACGTAGGCGTTTTGGAGTATGTAAGGCAATATTTTCCTGGCATGGACATCCATGCCAGCACACAGATGACCATTACGGGGGCATACGGGGCGGCATTTCTGGAAGAACAGGGTGTGGCACGAGTGGTCCCCGCAAGAGAGCTTTCCCTTCAGGAGATCCGACAGATCCATGATAAGACAGGACTTGAGATTGAATGTTTCGTCCACGGTGCTCTTTGTTACTGTTATTCTGGGCAATGCCTGTTAAGCAGTATGATTGGAGGACGGAGCGGAAACAGGGGACAGTGCGCCCAGCCGTGCAGGCTGCCTTACTCGGCGGGCGGTGAAAAGAAGTACTATTTAAGTCCGAAGGACATCTGCACATTAGAAATCATCCCGGATCTTGCGGAAGCTGGAATCGATTCCTTCAAGATTGAGGGAAGGATGAAAAAACCAGAGTATGTAGCTGCAGTTACGGCTATGTACCGGAAATATACAGATCTGTATCTTCATGAGGGGAGAAAGGGATACCATGTGTCTCCCAAAGACAAGGAGATGCTTATGGATCTGTATAACCGGGGCGGTTTTTCCCAAAGTTATTATAAGACACATAACGGCAGGGAAATGATGGCTCTTGACCGTCCAAACCATGCGGGGGTTCCTGCTTTGAAAGTCTGTTTCCAGAAGGGAAGAGAGCTGTATGCAGAGGCAGTGACGGATTTAAATGCCGGGGATGTTGTAGAAGTCGCAGGTGGAAAAGGGAATCATACGCTTGGCAATGCAGTCGTAAAGGGAGAAAAGATTTCTTTTCTTGTGCAAAAAGGCGTCCGTATGGATCCGGGGACAGTTTTAAACCGTGTGCGCAACGAGTCTTTGATCCGTTCTGTTCAAGCAGATTATCTTGAGAAAGCTCTCCAAAGGGGAATCACGGGAACACTGACTCTCTCTGTGTCTTCCCCAGCTTATCTGACCGTGGATTTTTGGAAAGAAAATGGAAAAGTGATTTCTTTTACAGCAGAGACAGAAGAGTGTGTGTTACAGGCGGAAAACCGTCCTCTTGATGAGGAACGTATCCGGGAGCAAATACAAAAGACTGGGAACTCGGAATTCTTTTTTAAGAAACTGGATATTTATAAAGATGATCATATTTTTTTGCCGGTTCGACAGCTCAATCTTTTGAGAAGAGCTGCGCTGGAGGGATTGAAAGAGCAGATATTTTCTTCATATGCCCGCTCTTTGGAGCGCTGCCCTGATAATAAGGCGTATGATGAGATCTATTCTAAGACTGCAAAGATAACTGAGAGCTGCGGCGTGTCAAGTCATGCGCAGGGACAGTGGAACCCCCAGTTTTCTATTCTTGCGGAGACAGAAGGCCAGCTTAGGGAGGTACGTGATTTTGCGGCAGAAAACAAAGATAAGATCCAGCGTGTCTATGTGGAGCTCTCTCTCATTGAGACAGCATTCCCAAAGACGAAGAATAAGAGTGGAGATGCAGAGGGAGAAAGAAACCCCCATGATGCTGGATCTATGATTAGGGAGATGAAGGCATCCGGCTGTGAGATATTTCTTGCCATGCCGTACATTTTCAGAGAAAGGGGAAAAGCATATCGGACGGATATTTGTAAGATTTTTGAAGAACTCCCTCTCTCTGGCGTATTGATCCGGAATATGGAAGAGTATTCATTTTTAAAGGAGCTTGGATTTGACAAAAAGATCATTCTGGACCATAATCTATATGTGTTTAACCAATATGGAAAAGTATTTTGGAAACATCTTGGGATATCTGGCATGACTGCGCCTTTTGAGCTGAACGCTCAGGAGTTGTCCGAACTTGGAATGAGGGAGGCGGAGTTTGCGGTATACGGGCATCTCCCGGTCATGATAAGCGCCCAGTGCCTGAAAAAGACCATGGGAAAATGCGACGGCAATACTGGGATAACAATGCTCACAGACCGGTTAGGGAATCAGTTTCCCGTGAAAAATGTATGTGGGGAGTGTTTTAATGTAATCTACAACACAAGCCCTCTGTATCTTGGCATGAACAGGGAAGAAATCCAACGTCTTGCTCCTCCCATGCTTAGGATTCAATTCAGTATTGAGACAGAAGAGCAGACAAGGCTCATAACCACGCAGCTTATGAAGGCATTTTCGGAGGAAAACGGGCAGAGTGCCCCGGAATTTGTATACACACAAGGGCATTTTAAGCGTGGGGTACTATAATCAGGTGGGAATATGGCAAATATTATTGTACAATTATCAAAATACATCATTATTATTTTAATAGCGGCTTACACGTTCTCCTGTTTTTCAATCTTTACGCGAGAGTATGAGGCTCAGGAAAAGCGCGTGCTCGTCCGGCAGGACATCCTTATGTTCCTGCTGCAGTTCACTGCATTTTTCGCTATGTTTTTTTACACGAAAGACATTCGCATCTTATTTATCTACGGAGCGCTTTTTGTAGTGCTTCTTGCGGTGATTCTTCTGTACAACCTTATCTATCCCAACGTATCCCGCCTTGTCGTCAACAATATGTGTATGCTTATAACGGCGGGGATGATCATGATCACGAGGCTTTCCGCCGACAATAAATCGCCCTATGGAACGGCGGTGCGCCAGCTCGTCTTTGTGATACTTGGAATTGTGTTTGGGCTGATTGTACCGGTTCTCATACGGAAACTTACATTTCTTGATAAATGGACGTATATCTATGCGGGAGTAGGAGGAGTAGCTCTTCTGTTAGTTGCAATTTTTGGTCCTACGTCCGGCGGGGCAAAACTGGGATTTGAATTGTTCGGGATCAATGTCCAGCCTTCGGAGTTTGTAAAGATATTGTTTGTGTTTTTCGTGGCTGCGAGCCTGAACCATTCCACAGAATTTAAAAATGTTGTGGTGACTACCGCGATTGCTGCGGCCCATGTACTCATACTCGTGGTATCGACGGATCTGGGAGCAGCGTTGATCTTTTTTGTAGTATATCTTGTCATGCTGTACGTGGCGACAAGACAGCCCCTATATGCGGTGGCTGGACTTGGGGCGGGAGTTCTGGCGGCAGTAGCAGGGTATCATTTGTTCTCTCATATCAGAGTCCGGGTAGAAGCGTGGCAGGACCCTATTGCGACATACAGTGGCAGCGGCTATCAAGTAGCGCAGTCGCTTTTTGCTATCGGGATGGGGAGCTGGTTTGGCGCGGGGCTTTTTCAGGGACAGCCGGATACAATCCCTGTGGCTGAGACAGATTTTATTTTCTCGGCAATCACGGAGGAGATGGGAGTGATCTACGCGCTCTGTATTATTCTAATCTGTGTGAGCTGTTATGTAATGTTTTTGAATATTGCGATGGAACTTCACAACAGCTTCTATAAACTGGTCGCGTTAGGACTTGGGACATGCTACATCTTCCAAGTGTTTCTTCAGGTTGGAGGTGTGACAAAGTTCATTCCCTCCACGGGTATGACTCTTCCCTTTGTCAGTTACGGGGGAAGCTCTATGCTGAGTACGATGATCATGTTCGGCATTATACAGGGGCTGTATATATTGAGGGAGGACGAAGAGAAAAAGCTGGAGAGAGAAAAGCGTAAGAAAGAAAGGAAGTCAGGAAATGGCATGGGAAGAACAGCGCCCCGAAAAGCGGCGAAAGGTGAACCGAGATTCGAGGAAGTCCCCAGACAAAGGACGCGCAAAAAAGCAGGAGCGCGCCCGAAATAGAGAATTTGCATGGATCACATATCTGTTCGTGATCCTGTTCATCGCACTTATGGGATATCTGGTGTACTTCACCATTGTGCGGGCGAAAACATTTGTCAACAGCCCTTACAATCAGAGACAGAATGCTTTTGCCGAAAATGTCATAAGGGGAGATATCACAGATAGGAACGGTAATGTCCTCGCTCGCACTGATGTGGCGGAAGATGGAACAGAGACAAGGGTATATCCTTACGGTTCCGTCTTTTCACATGTGATTGGATACAGCGATCCACAGCTTGGAAAAACAGGGATTGAGTCTGTAGAAAACTTTGAACTTTTGACATCCAATGCCTTCTTTGTAGAGCGGATACAAAATGAATTTAACGGGGAAAAGGACCGTGGCGATACCGTGGTAACCACACTGGACGCGGATCTTCAGCAGGCGGCATACGACGCCTTAGGCGACAACAGGGGAGCCGTGGTGGTTATGGAAGCAGATACCGGGAAGATTTTATCCATGGTATCCAAGCCGGACTATGATCCGAACAGTATATATGCCGACTGGAATACGCTCATCTCGGATGAGACAAACAGCCCCCTGTTAAACCGTGCGATGAATGGATCTTATGCACCTGGATCAGTGTTCAAGATCGTCACCACACTTGCATATATGAGACAGAATTCAGATTACCAGTCCTACACTTATGACTGCGCCGGAAAGATAGAAGTGGGAGATACGTCAATCTCGTGTTTTAATGGAACCGTGCATGGCTTTGAAGATTTGAGAAGTTCTTTTGCAAACTCTTGCAACTCCTCGTTTTGTAATATCGGAATGTTGCTG
This sequence comes from Candidatus Mediterraneibacter pullicola, assembly GCA_019117065.1. Taxonomy (GTDB): domain Bacteria; phylum Bacillota; class Clostridia; order Lachnospirales; family Lachnospiraceae; genus Mediterraneibacter; species Mediterraneibacter pullicola. Next base: position 25,626 of record DXAK01000022.1, read on the forward strand.
GATATTAGTGATTACCGCCAAACCGCAGAGGATCTGCTTTTCAATTCTCCTCTTCCAGGAGTTCTGGATTACAAAAGGAGTTCTTTTGCTTTGGAGGAGAACTCCGGCGATGCGGAGATCATGATGACTGCCATGGGGCAGGGAAAGACAACGGTGAGCCCGTATCATATGGCTTTGATTACACAGGCGGTGGCAAATGGCGGAACGCTGATGGAGCCTTATCTGGTGGAAAGGGTAACAAATTATACAGGATCTGAGGTGCGTAAAAACGTACCTAAAAGCTACAAGAGACTGATGACTTCAGAGGAAGCAGCTCAGCTCAAAGATTATATGACCGCGGTCGTCAACGAGGGGACCGGCTCTGTCTTAAGTGGAAAGTCTTATACAGCAGCAGGTAAGACAGGAACAGCCGAGTATAGTTTGTCTGACGGGGAGAGGACTCACTCGTGGTTCGTCGGATTTACTAATGTAGATAATCCGGAATTAGTCATCAGTGTGATTACAGAGGGCTCCGATGGAAGCGCCGGAGGGAAAGCGGTTTCCATAGCAGGTAACATACTGGATTCTTATTATAACTGACAGTAAAACGATGGAAGAGAACGGCTATGCGGATAAGATTATACTGTGATCTGTATGTCAGTGAATGCTGGCGGAAAAAAAAGGAAAAAATCATACAAAAGCTGGCGAATAACAGGCTTCAGCCTCAAGTGTATGTGATCACTCTGGCTCAGGGTGAGCAGAATTATCTTGAGTTCTTTTCCAGTGCGCTTCTAAAACAGCGCATTTACAAAGAGGAAGAACTGTTTGTCGTGGGAATTGCCGCAGGATATAGCGAGGCGGTTGCTATCACAAGAGATATTACGGAACAGGTGTACAAAGAAACGGGAGACGCCAATGTGCGACGGTTCATTATGAAACGTCAGGAAGAATTTGAAAAGGCAGGACGGTAGAGCGGATGTTACATATCATTCTCCTTATTTTAAAAATTTTCGGATTTCTTATATTGGGAATACTGGCTTTCGTTCTGCTAGTGTTCTTTGTCGTCCTTCTGAGTCCATTCACTTACAGGCTTGAAGCTTCGGTGGAGAATACTCGTGAAAGCATGAGAGGCGGGCTGAAATTCCACTGGCTTTTCCGTCTAGTATCAGGCAGAGTGTCCTATACAGACGGAGAAATGTCGTGGCGGTTGAGAATCGCATGGAAAAGCTTCGGAAGCGGTGCTGATGCCGGAAAAGATAGTTCCGGAGGTGATGAAAAAACAGTATCATGGCAGGCTCTGCCTGAAAAAAAGCATGCAGCCGGGGAGGAAACTCGGAAGCAAGAGCAAAAGAAGCGGGAGGAAAAGGAAAAGAAAGAGGAGGAGAGACGGGAGAAAGAACCCAAGAAAAAACCAGAGAAGAAAAAAAGACCGTCCCTGTCCGAAAAATTAAAGGAATTTTGGGGTAAGATAAAATATACATTTCAAAAATTTTGTGATAATATAAGGACATTAGAAAAGAAAAAAGACAAACTTCTTTCCTTCATTGAGAATGAGACACACCATAATGCTTTTTTACGGGCGATAAAAGAGATACGCAGATTTTTACAGTCGCTGAAGCCCCGGAAGGCGGATATATGGTTTGAGTTTGGATTTGAAGATCCTGCATTAACCGGATATGCCCTTGCACTGTTAAGTATGATCTATCCGTCTATAGGGGAATTTACTAGACTTCAACCTGATTTCGAGCATAAAGTGCTCAGGGGAAAGGCTGACATAAAGGGCAGGATACGGGCAATACACGCGCTGGTACTGGCATGGAACATGCTGTTAGATAAGAATGTGCGCGCCACATACCGTCACATCCGCAATTTCAAATTGTAAGATGATGACAAGGATATTGCACAAAAAATATAGAAATATTAGAAATTAGAATGAAACATCACAAGGTCATATGAGGAGGACAAAAAAATGACTGATGCAAAAAACGATTTTAAGTCAACACTTGAATCATTGTTCAGGGGGATGGACGGCGTCGTGTCATCCAAAACCGTCGTGGGGGAAGCAATCCATATCAATGGAACGATTATTCTTCCGCTGGTAGATGTATCTTTTGGTATCGGAGCGGGTGCATTTTCAGGTGAGAAGAAAGAAAAAGGAATGGGAGGCATCGGCGGGAAAATGTCACCGAGTGCTGTCATCGTGATCCAAGACGGGAAGACAAAACTTGTCAATATCAAGAATCAGGATACGGTAACAAAGATTCTTGACCTTGTGCCGGATGTGGTAGACCGTTTCACGTCTAAGAAGGAAGACCGTATGACAGAGGACGACGTAAAGGACATTCTCGATTCAGATGAAGATGAATAAAAAGAGGAACAGAGCATATAATGTACCAACAGACTTTTCGGAAGTGTGAGTATGAAAAAAGTTTGCGGGTTTGCGATGTTCTGGACAGCGATCGGTATGTTTATCATGATGTTGCTTCCGAATCTGGTATGGGGCGTGATACTTACGATAGTGCTGCTAGTAGTCGGATATAAATTATTCTGTTGTTGAGAAGATAAAAAATAATCGCGGCTGGTTTTCAGCCGCGATTATTTTTCCGTGTCATTTTATCCCGATAATGTTCGTCTGATTAAGCACGCTCAACGCGTCCGGATCTTAAGCAAGATGTACATACATACATTTTCTTGGAACCGCCCTCTGTCTTAACTCTGACAGATTTTACATTTGATTTCCACATTTTCGGTGTTTTTCTATGAGAGTGGCTTACACTGTTACCAAAATGAGCACCCTTTTCACAAATAGCACATTTAGCCATGACTGCACCTCCTAACAATCTGAACTGGTCATATAGACTCATAACACTGATATTCTAGCAGAAACACTTTTTCAATGCAAGTATTTTTTAAAAAAAATGAATGTATATTGTAAAATCAAGTAAGTAATAGTATAATAACTGTGTTATTTATGGCAAAAATCCAATATAGAACTGGAGGTAAGCATGATGAAGGGAAGTATGAGCACAGATCTTGGTATCATCACAGTCAATCCTGAGGTAATCGCCAAATATGCTGGTTCCGTTGCTGTCGGATGTTTTGGAATCGTAGGCATGGCGGCCGTAAATGTGAAGGATGGGCTGGTGCGCCTGCTAAAAAGAGACAGTCTGACGCATGGGATCTCAGTGGAGATTTCAGATGATAACGCCCTCACCCTGAATTTTCATGTCATTGTCTCATATGGCGTGAATATCCTTTCTGTTTCTGATAACCTTATGAGCAATGTAAAATATAAGGTAGAAGAATTTACCGGTATGACGGTAGAAAAGATCAACATCTTCGTTGAAGGTGTGAGAGTGATAGATTAAGGAGGATTTTGTCGTGTCTGTGAAAACGATAAATACGGAGATGCTCCGGAAGATGTTCCTTGCAGGGGCAGCGAATCTGGAAGCAAAAAAAGAGTTCATCAATGAATTGAACGTGTTTCCTGTACCGGATGGAGATACCGGTACAAATATGACATTGACGATCATGTCAGCGGCAAAAGAAGTACAGGAGCTGGACCACCCGGATATGATGTCTGTGGCAAAAGCGGTTTCATCCGGTTCGCTCAGAGGCGCAAGAGGCAACTCAGGCGTTATCCTGTCACAGCTTCTCCGTGGATTTACAAAAGAAATCAGGGAATATGACGAGATCGACGTCAGTACTTTGGCAAAGGCATGCGACCGCGCTACGGCAACTGCGTACAAGGCAGTTATGAAGCCAAAAGAAGGCACGATTCTTACTGTGGCGAAAGGAATTTCACAAAAAGCCGCGGAGCTGGCGGAGACGACAGAGGATTTGGAAATATTTATTCCAGAAGTGATTAAACACGCGGAAGAAGTGCTCGCACAGACGCCGGAAATGCTTCCGGTACTGAAAGAGGCGGGAGTGGTCGATTCCGGCGGGCAGGGGCTTCTAGAAGTAATCCGCGGCGCTTACGACGCGTTCCTTGGAAAAGAGGTCGATTACTCCGCGATCAAAGCAAGTTCTGGCACGAAGATGGTAAAACCCGGACAGCAGGCTGAAGCAGATATCAAATTTGGTTATTGTACGGAATTTATCATTATGACGGAGAAAGAATTTACTGATAAAGACGAGTCTGAATTTAAAGGATATCTTGAATCTATCGGGGATTCTATCGTGTGCGTTGCCGATGATGATATCGTAAAGATTCATGTCCATACTAACGACCCGGGTCTTGCGATCCAAAAAGCTCTCACATACGGACAGCTCTCTAGAATGAAAATCGACAATATGCGAGAAGAGCATCAGGAGAAGCTGATTCGCGACGCGGAAAAGGTTGCAGCGCAGCAAGCGGCGGAATCTGCCCAGAAAAAGAAGAAACAGCCGAGAAAGCCAGTTGGTTTTATAGCTGTATCTATCGGTGAGGGAATGAATGAGATTTTCAGGGAATTAGGCGTGGATTATATTATTGAGGGCGGACAGACAATGAACCCAAGTACGGACGATATGCTGACCGCGATCGATGAGGTGAACGCAGACCATATTTTCATTCTTCCGAACAATAAAAATATTATTCTTGCCGCAAATCAGGCGCAGACGCTCACGAAGGATAAGGATATTATCGTGATTCCTACTAAGACTGTACCACAGGGCATCACTGCGGTGATCAGCTATATGCCGGAGGCGGATGTAGACGCAAACATCGAGACCATGCAGGAAGCGATCAAAAACGTAAAGACGGGACAGGTCACTTACGCGGTCCGGGATACTCACATTGATGACAAGGAGATCCATGAGGGGGATATCATGGGCATTGGAGATCAGGGTATCCTCGCGGTGGGACAATCTGTGGAAGATACAACCAAAGAGCTGCTGGCTCATCTTGTGGATGAGGATTCTGAGCTGATCAGCCTGTATTTTGGGCAGGATGTTCAAGAAGCGGACGCACAGGAATTCGCAGGGGACGTGGAAGCGCTCTATCCGGATGTGGATGTGGACGTACACATGGGCGGACAGCCGATCTACTATTATGTGCTCTCCGTTGAGTAAGACGAGATCAAAGAGTTCCGCTTGCGGAACTCTCGCGCCGAGCGCGGTCGCTTCAGCGGCATGTTACGACTTCGCGCTCGTGCGTATCCTACACGGAGTGCTTTTTATTTCACAGAAACACAGTTTCCTGTGAAATAAAAACTGGGGCGTTCTCCCGAGCGGGAGAACGCCTTGTCTGTATATAAACGGAAGTGAAGGCGGCAGTATGAGAGAGACAGAACGCATTGGTTCCCTGAAAGGGATTGGAGAAAAAACAGAACAATTATTCAACAGGGTGGGTGTGAAAAACGTTGGAGATATCCTGAGATACTATCCCCGCGGATTTGAGATCTTCGATGATCCCGTGCCGATCGGCAGCGTGGAGGAAGGAAGAGTCAGCACTGTTGCGGGAAGCGTATTCAGGCGCATTCAAGTGTCAGGCAATCAGAGGATGCGAGTGACCGCTCTTTATCTGAAAGATCTGACCGGCACGCTTAAGGTTGTCTGGTTTCGGATGCCTTTTCTGAGAAATACATTGGGAAAAGGCGGAGTGATCATCCTGCGCGGACGGGTAGTGAGGAAGAAAGAAGGACTTGTGATGGAGCATCCTGAGATCTATTATCCCGCCATTAAATACGAAGAAAAGCTTCACACTATGCAGCCCGTCTATCCTCTCACTGCGGGATTGACGAACAATGCAGTCATCAAGGCAGTCCGTCAGGCGATTTCCTGTGTCAGGGTGAAAACAGACATCCTTCCGGAAGAGATGAGTGTAAAGTATCATTTTATGCCCTATGAGGAAGCGGTCAGAAATATGCATTTTCCGGAAGATAAGGAGTATTTTGCGGCGGCAAGGGAACGGTTTGTGTTCGAAGAGTTTCTCGTGTTCATCCTGTCGCTGCGCCGGCTGAAGGAGACAGAAAACCGTGCAAAGAACAGCTTCATTTTTGCGGATCAAGAGAAGATCGGGAAATTTCTCAAGGCTCTTCCCTATCGTCTTACGGATGCGCAGATGAAGGTGTGGAACGAGATCAAGGCAGATATGCAGGGGGAGCATGTGATGTCACGTCTTGTTCAGGGAGACGTTGGATCAGGGAAAACAGTGGTTGCGTTCCTTGCCCTCCTTTTGTCGGGACTGAACGGTTATCAGGGCGCGCTCATGGCCCCTACGGAAGTGCTGGCGAGACAGCATTATGAGAATATCTCCGATATGCTGAAAGACTATAATCTTCCTTTGAAAGCAGAACTGCTCACAGGCTCTATGACTGCAGCACAGAAACGTAGCGCTTATGAGCGTATCCAAAGCGGAGAAGCTTCCATTATTATCGGAACACATGCGCTTATACAGGAAAAAGCAGTCTATAAGGAACTTGCACTTGTGGTGACAGACGAACAGCACCGTTTCGGCGTGCGGCAGAGAGAAGCGCTGGCAGGGAAAGGCACTATGCCTCATATCCTTGTTATGAGCGCTACTCCGATTCCGCGAACACTGGCGATTATCTTATATGGAGATCTGGATATTTCGGTGATCGATGAGATGCCGAAAAACCGCCTTCCCATTAAAAACTGCGTGGTAGATACTGGATATCGTGAGAAAGCATATGCTTTCATGAAAAAACAAGTGGCTCAGGGGCATCAGTGCTATGTGATCTGTCCCATGGTGGAGGAGAGTGAAAGTCTGGACGCCGAGAATGTGATGGATTATTCACAGACACTTCAGGAAGAAATGGGAGACACAGTCCGCGTCGGCTATCTGCACGGGAAAATGAAGCAAAAGGAAAAAGATGAGATCATGGATGCTTTCGGCAGAAATGAGATTCAGATCCTTGTCTCCACTACGGTTGTGGAAGTTGGCATTGATGTTCCTAACGCCACTGTCATCATGATCGAAAACGCAGAGCGCTTCGGCCTTGCACAGCTTCATCAGCTTCGTGGGCGTGTGGGCAGAGGAAAACATCAGTCATACTGCATCTTTATGTCAGCTTCAAAGTCCGATGAGACAAAGGAGCGGCTTGATATTCTGAATCATTCAAATGATGGTTTCTTCATTGCAGGAGAGGATCTGCGCTTAAGAGGACCGGGAGATCTTTTTGGCATCCGGCAGAGTGGAATACTGGATTTTAAAGTGGCGGATGTATTTCAGGACGCAAAGACATTAAAGGCTGCATCGGAGGAAGCGGGTGAAATACTAAAAGACGACCCGGAGCTGGAACAGCCGTGCCACTTGGAGCTAAAAAAACATATTGACAGCAGGATACAAAAGATCATGCTTGAGACGACTTTATAGAAAGCAGGTGTCCGCTTATCGAATCATCTGCGAAAAAATGAGCCGCGTGACATTCGCGTGGCTCAAAATTATAAGAAAATTGTTCCGTTCTGATTATAAAATAAAATTTAGATTTTTTCTGTTTAACTGAATGTTGTGCCAAAAAAGAAAAATATCTGCTACGAATTTCCAGTTTAAATCCTTTCATCCTCCATATACTAACAGCGTAACATGAACGGACGGACAGCAAATGTATTGTGACCGGCTGCATCAGACAGCGGATTACATACAGATGCAGCCGGACGAAAATGTTACACACACAAGAAGTAACTGAAAAGTTACGAAAATGCAAAAGGAGGAAATTGATCATGGCAAGTCGTTCATCTAACAGAGCAGCAGTGCCGGAGGCAAAGGGTGCTCTGGACAAATTCAAGTACGAAGTGGCCAACGAGCTGGGAGTGCCGTTATCTGACGGATACAACGGTGACCTTACTTCCAAGCAGAACGGATCTGTCGGCGGATATATGGTCAAGAAAATGATCGAGCAGCAGGAAAAACAGATGGCAGGCAAATAAGCGCTGTATTTCCGAGAGCTTAGAAGAAAGCGTCCGGGATTGACCCGGGCGCTTTTTTCTGATAAAGTATGGATAAAAGTTCAGCCATACATATATTCGGGAGCAAGAAACATGCTTGCATGTATCTGCGAGCGGAAATATGTATGAGCAGAGCGCCAGTACATGAGTAAAACAGTGGCGAAGCCACAGTAAGCACGTAAGTGAGGTTTTACGAATAGCGCGGCTGAATTTTTATATTAACCAGCCATACATATATTTGGGAGCAAGGGAGCATGGTCATATGAGAGTGATCGCCGGAAGTGCAAGAAGCTTAAAACTAAAGACATTAGACGGCATGGATACCCGCCCCACCACTGACCGGATTAAAGAGACACTGTTCAATATCATCAATCCTTCCATATGTGGAAGCATTTTTCTTGATCTGTTCAGCGGAAGCGGTGGTATCGGAATCGAAGCCTTAAGCAGGGGCGCTAAGGAGGCGGTCTTTGTAGAGAGTAATCCCAAGGCAATGGCGTGCGTCAAGGAGAATTTAAGATTTACCCGGCTGGAGCATAAGGCATCCACTATGACAATGGATGTGATGGACGCTCTTCGCCGTCTGGAAAAGAAAAAGGTGTTTGATATCATTTTTATGGATCCTCCTTATGACCGGGGAATGGAACGGAAAGTGCTTGAATACCTGTCCGATTCAGAACTTGTATATGAGGATACGGTTATCATCACAGAAGCGTCAAAAGATACTGATTTTTCATATGCAGATACACTGGGATTTGAAGTGATCCGGGAAAAAGTATATAGAACGAACAAGCATGTGTTCATAGAGAAGGCGGGAAAGGAAGAAATATGTTAAGAGCGATTTATCCAGGCAGTTTTGATCCAGTTACATACGGACACATTGACATCATAAGAAGATCCAGCAAGATTGTAGATGAGTTAATTGTCGGAGTATTGTGTAATAAAGGGAAAATGCCGTTGTTTTCTGTGGAAGAACGTGTTAAAATGTTAGAGGAAGTGACGAAAGATCTCGGTCACGTTCGAATTGTTCCGTTTCATGGGCTTTTGGCTGAGTTTGCAGCTAATATGGAAGCCGGGCTTATCATAAGGGGGCTCCGGGCAATCACGGATTTTGAGTATGAGCTTCAGATGTCACAGACGAATCACAAACTGGAACCCAATGTTGAGACTATGTTTTTGACGACCAGCATCGAATATTCCTATTTGAGTTCCACCACAGTAAAAGAGATTGCTGCTTTTGGGGGAGATCTGTCACAATTTGTGCCGGAAGCAGTTGCTGTGGAGCTTATGAAAAAGATGAGTACAAAAGGAGAGTGTAACAAATGAGCAGCCGTATTGAGCAGATCATCGAGGAAATCGAAGAGTACATTGACCGCGACTGTAAGTTCCAGCCGTTGTCGAACACAAAGATCATCGTAAATAAGGAGCATCTGGATGAGTTGTTAAAGGAACTCCGCATGAAGACTCCGGACGAAATCAAACGCTATCAGAAGATTATTGCTAACAGAGATGCGATTCTTGCCGACGCTCAGGCGAAGGCGGACGCAATGATCGAGGAGGCGCAGGTGCAGACGACGGAGCTTGTCAGCGAACATGAGATCATGCAGCAGGCTTACGCACAGGCAAATGAGATTGTCACGCAGGCAACCGCACAGGCGCAGGAGATCATTGATAATGCGACAAGAGACGCTAATGAGATCCGTATCGGCGCGATCCAGTATACGGACGATCTTCTGGCGAATGCGGAGAGCATTATCGGCCATACACTGGACAGCTATACAACAAAATATGACGGCCTTATCAATTCCCTTCAGGAATGTTATGATACGGTGCGCTCTAACCGTGCGGAACTGGAGATCCCGGAAGAGGATTCTGGATATGGCACAGTGGATGGAACTGTTTAACTACACAATATTAGAGCATAGATATATAGAGATACGCCAACAGACTGGCTGCCCCTGCGGCAGTCAGTTTTTGTATGAAATAAGCGGTAACAGACAGTCCTGTTCCCTCGATCATGCACTGGGTCTGCGCAAGAGAGCAGAATCCGCCGAAAGTAGTAAGCCCGACAATAAGCGGATAACTGACTGTGAGATCAGAAAAGGCCTGATGAATCCGAAATATTCCATTGGTGATCTCCAGAGTGGGAAGGAGAGCGAAGACAACAGGACCAAAGCCGGCTATATCAAAAAGAGCGATCAAAATAGAAAAGAAAATGATATATCCGCCCACTTTTACGATTCCTTCGAAGCTGTCCATCATACATTGATCAAATATAGAGAAATCCAGACGGTTTGAGGAAGCGGGCCCGGCAGCTCCTGCCTGAGGAAATGTTTTTCCCTCTTTCTTATAACATCTCCGGAAGAAAAAACTCATTATCATCGGAGTGCCCATTAAAATCACAATCGTAGGAAGCATAAGTTCTCTTTTTCCCAATGTTTTCCACACAATGAAATTCATAATGAATACAGGGCTTGTATTATTGCAGAAGGAAAGAAGATACTCCCCTTCCTCCTTGGATATCCTGCCGGACCTTATGAGATCAGCCGTCACTTTTGCGCCCATGGGATAACCGCATAAGAAACCGCAGAGCACTGCAAAAGACCCGTTTTGCGACGTGGAGAATATTTTCCCAAGGACTTTTCCGAAGATACCGGCGATAATGCCAAGCCCCCCTCCCTCCAGCATGAGAGATGAGATCAGCATAAACGGGAACAGGGTAGGAAAGACGATCTGGAACCAGAGGAGAAGGCCTTCCTCCGCGCCGGAAAAAACAGCGCGTGGAGAGAAAATCATAGCAGCAAAGAGAATCACCGCAATGATCCCTGCACTATACTGCTGCTTTGGAAGATGTATTCCCGACGTATTTCCTGTATTTATAAGCTTCATGATGCTTTTCCTTCCGTACAGATCGTCATTTTACATATATGACGGAAGAATGATCTTTATGTCCGGATCATATAGTTGTCATGTGACGATAATAGAAAGGGAAAGGCGGATTTTTTGAAAAAACAGGGAAAATCTCTCCTACTAAAATATTTCTTACTCTCATTTTTATGTGCTTTTTTTATATGTCTTTGGATCGGACATCTTCGGTACCGAAGCGGGGAGAGCAGGTTATCTCCAGATATTCTCTCCACAGACGCTTTCCGGCGCCAGTATGTTTCTGAGGAGGTCATGGATACAGTTAAGAGCATGGATGAACCTGGTTCAATGCTCGCCGTATATTGGCTGGAAAGTAATTTTGGGCAGGAGTCGGTGCCCATGACAGAGGCAGAGATGCTGTCTGCCCGAAAACGCTGGGAGAGAGCAAAAGGCTGGGGAACATATCTCTCAGCCTGTCAGGCCCTCTGGGATGACCTTCAATATTTCCCCGTGGCAGAAAATGCAGGAAACGGCCTGCGCAGTGTCTCATTTGAAGATTCTTGGATGTTTGACCGCTCGTACGGAGGGGAGAGGGGACATGAAGGGACGGATATCATGCCTCCTGTAAATGAGAGAGGCGTATTTCCGATAGTCAGTATGACGGACGGCGTTGTGGAAAATAAGGGGTGGCTTGAACTGGGGGGATATCGTCTGGGAATACGTGCTCCGCATGGTGCTTATTTCTATTATGCGCATATGGATTCTTATGCGGACATTGAGGAGGGGGATGAAGTGAAAGCCGGAGATTTTCTTGGATTTATGGGGGATACTGGGTATGGTACAAAGGAAGGGACAAAAGGGAAATTCCCAGTTCATCTGCATATAGGTATCTATCTTTACTCGAATGGCAAGGAGATCAGTATCAATCCGTATCCGGCGCTTCGCTATGTGGAGGACAGGAAAATCAGCGCGAATCTCGGATGAAGAGAAAGGGTTTTAAGCAGATGGAAAATATGGTATACTAGCCATAGTTGTATTCAGGCAGCTTCTGCAGTCTGCCCTGCTTTGGGCAGGGAGCATATTTGAACAGTTACATCGGAGGGAACACAATGAATCTGCCCAGTGCATTTGAAGAAAAAATGGAGGCCCTTCTGGGTGCGGAATATGAGGCTTACTTGGATTGTTTCGACAAACCGCGCTACTATGGCCTGCGTGTAAATACAGAGAAAATATCGGTGGAAGAATTTTTAAAGATTGCACCGTGGGATCTAAGGCCCGTCCCGTGGATCAGCAACGGGTTTTACTATGACGGGGAGAAGGATCAGCCGGCCAAGCACCCCTATTATTTTGCGGGTCTTTACTACCTTCAGGAGCCAAGCGCCATGACGCCCGCAGACCGCCTGCCTGTGGAGCCAGGCGACCGTGTGCTGGATGTGTGCGCTGCGCCGGGGGGCAAGGCGACGGAGCTTGGGGCAAAGCTGGCGGGGACCGGAGTCCTTGCAGCCAATGACCTGAGTAATTCGAGAGCAAAAGGGCTGCTTAAAAACTTAGAGATCTTCGGTATTGGCAATGTACTGATCCTTAGTGAAGAACCAGGAAAGCTGGTGCCTTATTTCAAAGGATATTTTGACAAAATATTGATCGACGCTCCCTGTTCGGGGGAGGGGATGTTCCGAAAGGACCGAAAAATGATCCGAGCTTGGGAGGAACACGGGCCGGAGTTCTTTTCTAAGATTCAGAGGAGCATCATCATACAGGCAGCGGAAATGCTCCGCACAGGGGGGATGCTTCTGTACTCCACCTGTACGTTTTCCCCGGAAGAGAATGAGAAGACGATTGAATATTTACTTCAGGAATATCCAGAGTTTACTGTCTGTGAGATGGAGGGATACGAAGGATTTGCCAATGGGATGCCAAAGGTAACACAGGCTCACAGCGCAGAACTTAAGAAAACTGTGCGCATCTTCCCACACAGAATGGAGGGAGAAGGGCACTTTCTAGCCCTGCTGAGAAAAGGGGACGGAGGAGAAGCTGACGGAGTATCCAGACAAAGCCTGATTGATTCAGAAGCGTATGGAAAGGAAGGAAAGCTGCCGGAAGAATTAAAAGAATTCTTATCTCTTGTAAAAAGAGAATTTGATCCAGCGCGCATCGACATCCGCGGAGACAAAGTATATTATATGCCCAAAGACGTGCCGCCTCTTAAGGGAATCCGTTTTCTGCGGACGGGGCTTCTCCTCGGGGAACTGAAGAAGAAGCGCTTCGAGCCTAGTCAGGCGCTGGCAATGAATTTGAAAAAGAAAGAATATAGTTATATTATTGATTTCCCTGTATCAGACGAACGGGTAATTAAGTATTTAAAAGGTGAGACACTGGATGTGGAAGACTTGACAGATGTAAAAGACAAAGGGTGGTATCTTGTCTGCGTGGACGGCTATCCGCTTGGTTTCGGAAAGCTTGGAAACCAGACGCTTAAGAACAAATATCTTCCGGGATGGCGGTGGCAGTCATCATGAAAATCCGACTGGATAAGTTCCTTGCGGATATGGGATATGGGACAAGAAGCGAGATAAAAAAAGAGACTGCAAAGGGCAGTGTAACTGTAAACGGGACGGTTGTTAAACGGCCTGAGACAAAGATTGACACGGACAAAGACGCTGTCTGTTTCAAAGGTGAACCGGCAGCTTACATCCAGTATGAATATTTCATGCTGAACAAGCCGGCAGGCGTTGTCTCCGCCACTTTGGACAGTCGGGAAACGACAGTGCTAGAGCTGATCAAAGACAGCAGAAGAGATGGCCTCTTTCCAGTGGGAAGACTGGATAAGGATACAGAAGGGCTGCTATTGATTACAAATAACGGAGAGCTGGCGCATCACCTCCTCTCTCCGAAAAGGCATGTGGACAAGGTGTATTTTGTAAGAGTACGGGGACAGGTGACAAAGGATGACGAGGAACGGTTTGCGAAAGGGCTTGATATCGGTGATGAAAAAAAGACGCTTCCAGCAGACCTTCGCATATTAAATTGCGGAGAAATATCCGAAGCGGAGATCATTATCCGGGAAGGACGTTTCCATCAAGTCAAGCGTATGTTTAGCGCAGTTGGAAAAGAAGTTCTCTATCTGAAGCGTCTCAGCATGGGAGCGCTGAAATTGGATGAAAGGCTTGCGCCGGGCCAGTACCGCAGGCTGACGGAAGAAGAGGTAGAAAAATTATGTTAGACGGGAAAAAAGCAGTTATATTTGACATGGATGGTTCTCTGGTGGATTCCATGTGGATCTGGCCTGAGGTGGACCGCATTTACATGGAGAAATACCATCTCACGCCGCCTGAGACCTTTTACAAAGATATCGAGGGAATGAGCTATACGGAGACAGCACAGTATTTTGTAGACACTTTCCAGACTCCGGGACAGACGAGAGAACAAGTGATGCAGGAGTGGCGGGATATGACAGTGGAACTCTATGCTACGAAAGTGTTTCCAAAACCCGGAGCAATGGAATTTTTAAAAGAGATGAAAAGACGGGGGATTCTTCTGGGTATTGCTACGAGCAATGACCGGGAGATCGCGGAAGCCGCGTTAAATGCAAGAGGTCTTGGCGTTTACTTTGATTCCGTGCGTACCTCTTGCGAGGTGGAGGCAGGAAAACCTGCGCCGGATGTATATCTGAAAGTGGCGGAAGACTTGGATGTCGCCCCTGAGGAATGTCTTGTGTTCGAGGACATCCCCAATGGGATTATGGCAGGAAAAAACGCAGGCATGGAAGTGTGCGCTGTGTACGATGAGTTTTCCATAAAGGATGACGAGGAAAAGCGCCGTCTTGCAGACTATTTTATCCGTGATTTTTTTGAGATCATGAATCACACATATGAAAAGTGCAGGGTTGCGGAATGAATCAGGGATTTTTGCCAATGAGCAGAGCAGATATGGAGGAGAGAGGCTGGGATCAGGTGGATTTTGCCTATGTGATCGGAGATGCTTATGTGGATCATCCTTCCTTTGGACATGCGATTATCAGTCGTATCCTTGAATCCAGAGGCTACCGTGTAGGAATCATCTCACAGCCCGACTGGAGGAATCCGGAGAGCATAAATATCTTTGGAAGACCCAGACTGGGTTTTCTTGTGTCTGCGGGGAATATGGATTCCATGGTCAACCACTACTCTGTCTCCAAGAAGCGCAGAAAGAGCGATGCCTACACACCGGGCGGCGAAACGGGCAGAAGGCCGGATTATGCCTGCGTTGTGTACGGCAATCTGATCCGCCAGACCTATAAGGATACGCCGGTAATCTTAGGAGGTATTGAAGCGAGCCTGCGCCGGATGGCCCATTATGATTATTGGTCCGACCGTATTAAGAGATCCGTTCTTCTTGATTCTGGGGCGGATATCATCTCCTACGGAATGGGAGAGCGCTCCATCGTGGAAATTGCGGAGGCTTTGGACGCAGGAATCCCGGTAGAGGAACTTACCTATATCGACGGCACGGTAGTCAAGGTAAAAGACAAGGAGCGGATCATAGGCGCCGAGATTCTCCCTTCGTATGAAGATCTGAAAAAAGAAAAGAAAAACTATGCAAAAAGTTTTTATACTCAGTATATCAACACAGATGCTTTCAACGGGAAACGGTTGGCGGAACCTTATTCCGACCATCTCTATGTAGTTCAAAATCCGCCGTCCAAGCCGCTATCTATGATGGAGATGGACGATGTGTATGATCTGCCTTATATGAGAACCGCTCATCCTTCCTATGAGGAAAAAGGCGGTATTCCTGCGGTGTCCGAGATCCGGTTTAGCCTGATCAGCAACAGAGGATGCTTCGGCGGATGTAGTTTCTGCGCGCTGACATTTCATCAGGGACGGATCGTTCAAGTAAGAAGTCACGAGTCATTGATAAAAGAGGCGGAACAGATCGCGAAAGATGAGGACTTCAAAGGATATATCCATGACGTGGGCGGGCCGACAGCAAATTTCCGTCACCCATCCTGCACAAAACAAACAGAGCACGGTGTGTGCAGGAACCGGCAATGTCTGTGGCCTAAGCCGTGTAAAAATCTGGACGCAGATCACAGTGATTATGTGAGCCTTCTGAAAAAACTGCGGAATATTCCGGGGGTAAAAAAGGTGTTCATCCGCTCAGGGATACGGTTTGACTATCTGCTGGCAGACAGGAAAACGGATTTCCTGCGGGAACTTTGCGAATACCATGTGAGCGGGCAGTTAAAAGTCGCCCCTGAGCATGTGTCCGATCAGGTTCTCTCTTTAATGGGAAAGCCAGAGAACCGCGTATATGAGGAATTTATTAGGCAATACAATAAGATGAACGAACGGCTGGGAAAAAAACAGTATGTAGTGCCCTATCTTATGTCTTCCCACCCGGGATCAACGCTGAAAGAAGCAGTGAAGCTTGCGGAATACTGCCGGGATCTAGGATATATGCCGGAGCAGGTTCAAGACTTTTATCCCACGCCGTCCACATTGTCTACCTGTATGTACTATACAGGCGTTGATCCGAGGAACATGAAACCGGTCTATGTGCCGAAGAATCCCCACGAAAAAGCCATGCAGAGGGCACTGATCCAGTACCGTGATCCCAAGCTTTACCATCTGGTGGAAGAGGCACTTCAGAAATCAGGCAGAACAGATCTGATCGGATACGGACAAAAGTGCCTGATACGCCCCCGCCAGAGCCGGGCTCAGGGCAAAGCGGAAAACCGCACGGCTTTCGGCGTACGCAGAAGAAGCGGGGACGCTGTAAAAAAGAAGAAAAAGACGATACGCAATATCCATAAAAAGAAGTAGAGGCAAGGGAAAGCCGGGAGGTTGAAAATGGAAAAACAGAAAAAAATTGTAGTTGTCACCGGGGCGTCTTCCGGAATAGGGAGAGAATTTGTCCGGCAGTTGGGTTATTTCTACCGCGGGCTGGATGAGATCTGGGTCATTGCAAGGAGAAAAGAAAAGTTAGAAAACCTCAGGGAGGAGAGCAGAGTTCCGCTTCGGATTTTCGCAGGTGATCTGATGAGAAAGCAGGTATACAAAAATTACCATGACGCCCTGCGCGAAGCAGGCCCGGATGTGCGGATGCTGGTCAATGCAGCAGGCTTTGGAAAGAGCGGGATATTTACAGACATCGCAGAGGAGGGGAAAAAGCTCCAGACAGACATGGTAGATTTAAACTGCCGCGTGTTGACGCGCATGACACAGATGACACTTCCGTGGATGGGCAGAGGAAGCCGCATCCTGAATTTGGCTTCTGCCGCGGCTTTCTGCCCACAGCCGGGATTCGCGGTGTATGCCGCCACAAAAGCCTATGTGCTAAGTTTTTCCAGAGCCCTTGGCGCCGAACTGAGTAATTGCGGCATCTATGTCACCGCAGTCTGCCCGGGTCCGGTGGATACAGAATTTTTCTCTGTTAGTGGAGAACTTAAGGGAGCCTTTAAGAAACTGTCACTTGTCAAAGCTCCGCTGGTAGTTCACAAAGCACTAAAGGACAGTAGGAGGAAACGCCCGGTGTCTGTGTACGGGGTGGTGATGAACGCGGCAAGAGCAGGGGCAAAGATTATCCCTCACGGCTTCATAGTAAAAGCGGAGGAGTTGCTGGCAAGATGAAGAAGACAGATAAAGGCACGCCCGGTTATTTGGACTATAAGAAAAAAATTGAGATTATAAGAACGGTTGTCTACTTTGGCATTGTCGCCGCGATTTTCCTGCTGGGATATTTCCAGACAGGGACAAGACTAAATCTTCTCACCGTGGTGGCGGTTTTGGGCTGCCTGCCCGCTGCCAAAGCGCTGGTAGGCGTAATTACAAGATTACCGCATAAATCCATCGAAAAAGCAAAAGCGAAAGAGATTGCGGAGAAAACAGGGCATCTTACTGTCGGCTATGATATGGTGATCACCAGCAGGGACGATATCATGCCGGTGGACTGTATTGTGATTTCCGGCAGCAAAATCTTTGGATATACCCGTTCGGAAAAGGTGGATCTAAAGACTTTGGAAAACTATATCCGAACGATGCTGACAGCAAACGGATTTGACGGGCTGACAGTAAAGGTATTCAATGAATACAAGCCTTTCCTTACAAGAGCGGAGGGGCTTAACAATATCGCGGCGGTGGAGATGGAAGACACAAAAGAAAACGAGGAAGCAATCCGGAGAGTGATCTTAAACATCTCCCTGTAAACTCCGGCGGCGGTACGAAAAAAACAAAATCTAGGATAGAAACGAGGCGGCACATGAAGGAACTTTGTATCCGCACAAACGAGGCGGGACAGCGCTTGGATAAATTCTTGGGCAAATATATGAATCAGGCTCCGAAAAGTTTCCTGTACAAAATGATGCGCAAGAAAAACATTATCCTCAACGGAAAAAAAGCATCAGGGACCGAGATGCTTTCAGAAGGAGATGTGGTGAAACTTTTCCTCTCGGAAGAAACCATCGGGAAATTCTCACGCATGCCGGAATCCACGGCCGTGAAAGCGGCGATGGAGCAATATACAAAACTGGATATTCTCTATGAAGACGAGCACGCTCTGTTTATCAACAAACCTGCAGGCATGCTCTCACAGAAAGCGAGCCCTAAGGATGTTTCTTTGGTGGAGTACCTGACCGCTTATCTGCTGACGGAAGGAAAGATCACGGAGGAAGAGTTAAAAACTTTCCACCCTTCAGTCTGCAACAGGCTGGACCGTAATACAAGCGGTATCGTCGTGGCAGGGAAATCCCTTGCAGCGCTTCAGGAACTGACGGCGATGTTCAGGGAACGGACGATAAAGAAATATTACCTTTGTCTTGTCAAAGGCATTGTGACAGAAGAGAAGAAGATCAGCGGATACCTTGTGAAGAATGAGAAGGCAAATACCGTATCTGTCCACGGGAAAGACAATGGCGGAGCCGCCCGGATCGAGACAGAGTACTGCCCGCTTAGTTCAGGGGATGGTTTCACTTTGTTGGAAGTCCATCTGATTACCGGAAAGACCCATCAGATCCGCGCGCACCTTGCTTCACAGGGACATCCCATCGCCGGAGATCCTAAGTACGGAGACCGCACGGTTAATGAATGGCTGCGGAAGAAGTATGGATTAAAGATCCAGCTTCTCCATGCTGCAAAGTTGTGCATGCCCGAATGTGATGGAGCGCTTAGCGCGCTGTCACACAAAGAAATTACCGCGCCGGTTCCGGCGCTGTTTCAAACGATATGCACGGACAAAGGAGTAATGTGACATGGCGACATGGAGTTCAAGAGGATTAAGAGGCTCCACTCTGGAGGAGTTTATCAATCACACAAACGAACGGTACACGGAGATGGGTCTTGCCTTGATCCAGAAGATCCCCACACCTATTACGCCGGTGAGGATGGATCAACAGAGCCGTCACATTACACTGGCGTATTTCGATAAGATCAGCACTGTGGATTACATTGGAGCTGTTCAGGGAATTCCTGTATGCTTTGATGCAAAAGAGTGCAAAGCAGATACATTTCCTCTCCAAAATGTTCATGAGCACCAAATTGATTTTATGGATAAGTTTGAAAGGCAGGGGGGAATCTCATTCCTCCTTATCTACTATACAGAAAGAGAAGAACTTTACTATATGAGATACCGCCAGATAAGGAAGTTCTGGGACCGGGCTTGTCAGGGCGGGCGCAAGAGCGTCCGGTTTGAAGAACTGGAACCGGACTGGTTCTTTGGGCTGAAACAGGGGTATTTCGTTCCCTATCTGGACATGATACAAAAAGACTTGGAGTTGAGGGATTGACAGAGCGAGAGAAAATCCGTATAATTACAAAGGTATTTTAACGTGTTAGCACGATAAAGTGAAAGGAGAGCCGTATGGAACAGAAACTTCACACGCCAGAAGGCGTAAGAGATATTTACAGCAAAGAATGTGAGATCAAACTGGCACTCCAGAAAAAATTAAGCAAAGTACTACATCTATATGGGTATCAGGATATACAGACGCCTACATTGGAATATTACGAGGTGTTCCGCAAAGAGATCGGTTCTACCTCTACACAGGAGCTTTATAAATTGTTTGACAGAGAGGGGAATATCTTGGCGCTCCGCCCGGACATTACTCCGTCTGTTGCAAGGGCAGCGGCGACGCTGTTTGAAAACGAGGAAAAGCCGGTCCGTCTTTGTTATGCTGGAAACACCTTCATCAATCACTCCAGTTATCAAGGGAGGCTGAAAGAAAACACACAGCTCGGTGCGGAGTTGATCGGACTGGACTCTGTGGAAGCGGACGCGGAGCTGATCGCCATGGTGGCGGATGGGTTAAAACAAGTGGGTTTAAAGGAGTTCCAGATCAGTCTCGGACATGTGGATTTTGTCAAGAGCTTGATGGAAGCGGCCGGTCTTGGCGAGGAAGAAAGCCATGAGATACGCGAGCTTATTGCCAATCGGAATTTCTTTGGCGTGGAGGAGCTGTTGGATGGGCGCAAGGTAAAGCCAGCGATCAGGGAGGCATTCCGCATTCTGCCGGAACTAACCGGAGGGGAAGAGGTACTGGCGCAGGCGATGAATGCCGCGCCGGACGCCGATGCAAAGCATGCGGTTTTAAGGCTCCAGCATATCTTCCGGCTGCTTAAACTGTACGGGGCGGACGATCACATCACGTTTGACCTGAGCATGAGCGGAAATTACGGATATTATACAGGCATTATTTTCCGCGCTTACACATACGGCACAGGGGACGCCGTAGTCAGAGGCGGACGGTATGACCATCTGCTTGAAAAATTTGGGAAAGACACGCCTTCCATCGGATTTGCCATCATTGTGGACGAACTTATGAGCGCTCTAGGGCGCCAGAAGATTTCTGTGGAAACGCTCCGGCGTAATCTTGTCGTATACACAGAGTCCACGGAGGAACAGGCGATTTCCTTGGCGTGCAGCTTCCGAAAAAAAGGACGAAATATCGAACTTGTAAAAAGAGAGGCTGAGGAAGGACGGGAAATGTATGAAAATTATGCGAAACGGACTTCCGCCGCTGTGATGCTATATCTGCGGGACGACCATAAGATTGAGATGGTGAACCTTGTAACAGGGGAAGAAAAGCTGGCAGACATAAAGAATGGACATTAAAGGAGCATCCATCTATGAGATATTTGACATTTGCCCTTACAAAGGGCCGACTGGCTCACAGGACACTGGATATGCTGGAAAAGTTAGGAATTACCTGTGACGAGATGAAGGATAAAGATTCCAGGAAACTGATCTTTACGAATGAAAAGCTAAAATTAAAGTTTTTTCTCGCCAAAGGGCCGGATGTGCCCACTTATGTAGAGTACGGCGCCGCGGATATCGGTGTGGTCGGAAGGGACACTCTCATCGAGGAAGGACGCAAGGTTCACGAAGTACTGGATCTGGGCTTCGGGAAATGCAGAATGTGCGTCTGTGGTTATAAGGAGGCGGCGGATCTTCTGCAGCACAGGGAGCTGATCCGTGTGGCGACGAAATACCCGAAGATTGCGAAAGATTATTTCTATAATAAGAAACATCAGACCGTAGAGATCATCAAGATGAACGGTTCCATTGAACTGGCGCCTATCGTAGGGCTCTCAGAGGTGATCGTGGATATTGTGGAGACGGGATCAACTTTAA
This sequence comes from Candidatus Mediterraneibacter pullicola, assembly GCA_019117065.1. Classification (GTDB taxonomy): domain Bacteria; phylum Bacillota; class Clostridia; order Lachnospirales; family Lachnospiraceae; genus Mediterraneibacter; species Mediterraneibacter pullicola. Next base: position 46,962 of record DXAK01000022.1, read on the forward strand.
AGGAGAACGGGCTTGTGGTGCTTGAGGAAGTGTGCCCGTTGTCTGCCCGCATGATCGTTAATCCGGTGAGTATGCGGATGGAAAATGAGCGGATCCGAAAGCTCATCACTGACTTAAGGGAACTTCTTAGGGAAGAGTAGGCATATGCAGGAGGAAAAGATGAGGATCGAAAGACTGAATCAGGATACGAAAAAGAACTTGTTAGAGGATCTGTTAAAGCGCAGTCCGAACAGCTACGGGAAATATGAAGAGAGTGTCAGGGAGATATTGGACGCAGTCTGGGAAAGACGTGACGAAGCCCTGTTTGAATATACGAAGAGATTTGACGGGGCCGATATCAATGCTTCTAATATCCTTGTCACGGAAGGAGAAATCGAAGAGGCGTACGGGACGGTTGACCAAAATCTGCTGGGAGTGATCCGCAAAGCGCTTGTCAACGTCCGCTCCTATCACGAGAAGCAGATGCAGTACAGCTGGTTCGACAGCAAACCAGACGGCACAATGCTGGGACAGAAAGTAACGACTCTTCAGAGGATAGGCGTCTATGTTCCGGGTGGAAAAGCCGCCTACCCGTCCTCTGTGCTCATGAACGTCATGCCAGCCAAAGTTGCCGGGGTAGAGGAGATCATCATGGTAACTCCGCCGGGAAAGGACGGGAAAGTGACGCCCACAACTCTCGTGGCGGCGAAGGAAGCCGGCGTGGATAAGATATACAAGGCAGGCGGCGCACAGGCGGTTGGCGCGCTGGCATACGGAACAGAGAGTATCCCAAAGGTGGATAAGATCGTAGGACCGGGTAATATCTATGTGGCATTGGCGAAAAAGGCAGTGTACGGTCATGTGAGCATCGATTCCATTGCTGGTCCCAGCGAAATCCTTGTACTTGCGGATAAGACAGCTAATCCGCGCTATGCTGCGGCAGATCTTCTCTCGCAGGCAGAGCACGACGAGCTGGCAAGCGCCATCTTGGTGACTACCAGCATGGAATTGGCAAAGCAAGTGTCTGAGTGGGTAAAACGTTTCACAGAAGAACTCTCCAGAGGGGAGATCATCCAGAAATCTCTGGACAATTACGGGCATATCCTTGTGGCGGACAATATGGAGGAGGCTATCGATGCAGCCAATGAGATTGCTTCCGAGCATCTGGAGATTATGACGGCTGATCCTTTCAATGTTATGACAAAGATCCGTAACGCAGGCGCGATCTTTATCGGGGAATATTCCAGCGAGCCGCTGGGCGATTATTTCGCGGGACCGAACCACGTGTTGCCAACCAACGGAACGGCCAAGTTCTTCTCACCGCTGTCAGTGGATGATTTTATCAAGAAATCAAGCATCATCTCTTACTCAAGAGAGGCTCTGGAGAAGATACACACGGACATTGAACAGTTTGCCGAGGCGGAGCATCTTACAGCGCATGCCAATTCTATAAGAGTGCGCTTCGATGGGAAATAAGGAGGTACGGGAAAATGAACGGAAGGATCGGAAGCTGTACGAGAAAAACAAAAGAAACGGATATCAGTTTAACCATCAACCTTGACGGACAGGGAAAGACTCAGATTGACACCGGTATCCCGTTTTTTGACCATATGCTGGATGGTTTTGCACGGCACGGGCTCTTTGACTTGGAAGTTAAGGCCAAAGGCGATACCGGGGTGGACAGCCATCATACCATAGAGGACGTGGGAATCGTTCTCGGGCAGGCGGTGACGGATGCGCTCGGCGGCAAAGCCGGAATTAAGAGATACGGGTATTTTGTTCTGCCCATGGACGAGACTCTGGCGCTGTGTGCCGTAGATCTCTCCGGACGCCCGTATCTGAAATACAGCGCGGACTTTACTGTTCCGAGACTAGGAACGCTGGACACGGAGATGGTCCGGGAGTTCTTCTATGCCGTCTCCTACAGCGCGGCAATGAATCTTCATGTAAAAATCATGGAGGCAGGCAATAACCATCACATGGCAGAGGCAATGTTCAAGGCGTTCGGGAAAGCCCTTGACATGGCAGTGTCCATGGAGCCGAGAATAAGTGAAGTATGGTCTACAAAAGGAACACTCTGAAAGGAGAGCAGATACATGAGTTATAAGAGACTGACCCCGTGTATATTTGTCGAGGACGGGAAAGCGGTAAAATGGTTTGACGACCCGACGCCCGTCTCGGATGATGTGGTCGGGCTGGCAAAGCATTACAGTGAAAAAGGCGCGGACGAACTGATTGTTTTCGACCTGTCTGATTCAGACGAGGGGCACGATGAATCCATCGATCTTATCAGGAAAATCAACCGTGTCATCAGTATCCCTATGATAGCGGGAGGGAATATCCGCAGGACAGAGGACGTCAAGAAATTCCTTTACGCGGGGGCAAAGCGCGCGATTCTTAATTTTTCCAAACAGATTTCTATCGACCTGATTAAAGAGGTGGCCGAGCGGTTTGGCAAAGAGCGAATCGCGGTATCCTTAAATGATTTTGACACTCTTTTCAAACAGCTGCACCTGATCGAAGAGTGCAGCACAGAGATCGTATTTATGCACAGGCTGGACTTAAATTCCGTCATCAATGTGACGGAGATCCCATGTGTGGTCCTGACAGATACGATGGAACAAAGCGAAATACTCCGCATCTTGAGGTCCGACAGCGTGCGTGGTGTGTCCGGCATGTTTGTCAGCAGCCTGAATATGGATTTTAACGAGTTTAAAAATATTTGTGCCGACGCAGGTATACAGATGACTTCCTTTGAGAGTATACTGGAGTTCTCCGATCTGAAATTAAACGAGAGCGGGCTTATCCCAGTCGTTGTTCAGGATTATAAGACAAATGAAGTGCTCATGGTGGCGTACATGAATGAAGAAGCGTTTGATAATACGGTCAAGACAGGGCGTATGACTTATTACAGCCGGAGCAGGAAATGTCAGTGGGTGAAGGGTGAAACTTCCGGGCATTATCAGTATGTGCGCGCGCTTTGCGTCGACTGTGACAAAGATACGATTCTAGCGAAGGTGGAACAGGTAGGAGCCGCCTGCCATACAGGAAACCGAACATGTTTCTATACGACCATCGTAGGGACAGAGCGGGATGCGAAAAATCCCCTTCAGGTATTCGAGTCCGTCTATGATACGATCACAGATCGCAGGGAACACCCAAAAGCCGGATCTTACACAAACTATCTCTTTGAGAAGGGACTGGATAAGATCCTCAAGAAGGTGGGCGAAGAGGCGACCGAGATCGTCATTGCCGCGAAGAATCCCAATCCGGAGGAGGTCAAGTACGAAATCGCGGATTTTCTCTATCATGTCATGGTCCTTATGGCAGAGCGTGGCGTAACATGGGAAGATATCACCAAAGAGCTGGCGGACAGATAAGATAAACATTCCAGTCAGTGGCATTCATACATTCCATATCACTGTGCCGCAAATGCAGGCATAGACATATCACATACAATCAGGACATAGGATATTGTAACAAAGATATCTTATGTCCTTATTTTTCCTCAGTACTATGGGAGACAGGAGCAATGTAAGGACGAAAGAAGAGAGAAGGACTGTCATGAATGATTCTGAAATGCGCCGCAGGGAGCTGCTTCGGCAGACACGGAAATTATATAACGAGCGTCAGGATATCCCTGCCGTCCATCCGCGCTATGGGAGAATCTATCACAACTTGTACGGAGCTGGAGATGACGGCGCGGAACAGGTAAAGGGCAGTTTTTATCTTCGTTTGGTTATCGGGATCTTATGTTTTATCTGCTTTGTGTACATGGATCAGAGCAAAGCAGAGGTGGCGCAGGTAAACAGCACAACTATTGTGAATCAGATCGAAAAAACTGTGGATGCCGAGACAGTAAAAGAAGTCTGGAAAAAGCTATAGAAGTAATAGAAAATCTTGCAGGAGATTCAGTACAATGTTATAATACTTACTGTAATCGAAATCTGAGTAATAAAAGGGATGTTGCAAAATACATCCCTTTTATTTTCGCAGGAGGTATCATATGCAGTATATCAGTCATTATAGATCACCCATGGGGAACATTCTTTTAGCTGCTGATCACATAGGCCTGACGGGATTGTGGTTCGAGGGGCAGAAGTATTTTGCCCGTTCCCTTGACGGGGAGCATGAGGAAAAGGAAATGCCAGTTCTTAAGAAGGCAAAGCAGTGGCTTGATATTTATTTTTCGGGAAAGGAGCCGGATTTTACCGTGCCGCTTCATCTTACGGGCACAGATTTTCAAAATGAGGTGTGGGAGATCCTTTGCTTTGTTCCTTATGGAAAGACAACGACCTACGGGAAAATCGCGGAGGAGATTGCGAAAAAGCGGGGACTTCAGCACATGTCGGCGCAGGCGGCAGGCGGAGCGGTCGGGCACAATCCGATTTCCATTATCATACCCTGCCACCGGGTCGTTGGAACAACCGGAAGCCTGACCGGATATGCGGGAGGGATTGACAAAAAGCTCGGGCTTCTAAGGCTTGAAAAGGCAGATGTAAGTTCCTTCTTTATACCAAAAAGGAGACAGTATTGATATGAAAAATTCCTATTGTTTTTTTGAAAACCGTGACTGTGAGTATTTCCCCTGCCATAAAGGATTAAAGGATTTTAACTGTTTGTTCTGTTACTGCCCGCTGTATGCTCAAGAACGCTGTCCGGGAAAATACGAATATATTGAGGTGAATGGCCGTCAAATCAAGTCTTGTATGGACTGTACCTTCCCCCATCTGCCGGAAAATTATAATAAGATTATCCGGTTATTAGGAAAGCGGCAATAAAAAATCTACCGTTTCTACAAATTTTATCACATCCTTAGGAGGATCGAGAGCGTACATCAGCCCGCAGGGGATTTTGTAATCCCAGTTGACAGGGATCGTCACAAGCCCGGGGTGAACATCCTTCCAGCACTCTAGCGTAAGCAGTACATTCTGTGTCTCCGCGCATCTGTTAAACACGGAGATATCATAAAAATGCGGGGTATCCTCGATCCTGATCTGCGGATGATTTCTTGTCAAGTCGTTCCGTATAAAGTCGTTGACCCCGGAATCCCCTTCCGCTACCATCATTAGCGTCTCCCCATACAGATCAGAGATCTCCAGACATTCCTTTGAGGCAAGGCGGTGTTTCCGTGAGACGGCGCACATCTTTCTGAACTGTCCGATCTGAAGCATATTACATTTGTCAAGCCAGGTTCTGGAGTCACATACCCCGATGAGAAAATCAAACTTTGTCCCTAACTGAGCAATCTCCGACACAATACCTTCATGGTCGTCCTCAAAGGGGACAATGTGCAGTCTATAATCCGGAAACTCACGGCTGGCCTCATACCACAGATCCATGAAAGGTTTCGCAGGATTCAAGAGGGAAGTACCCACACAGAAGGTGTGGTTATACCTGTCCATCGCATTTCGGGCGTTCTGGATCGAAGTCCTGGAGTAATCAAAAAGAAATTTTGCGTCTTTATAGATGATCTCTCCGGCAGGAGTCAGACGTACGCCATGAGGAGTACGCTCTAGCAATTTCACATCCAGATGTTTCTCAAGGGCGTTTATCTGCTTCATAACGGCAGGCGGAGTACTTTAATACAAAAATAACAAATCAGAAATTCCATGTCAAGAATCCGGGACTTATACTAAATATACAAAATAAATAAGTAAGGAGGGAGTGAAAATGGGAAGCCTGATCGTTTATTTTTCCAGAAAGCATCAGAACTATGTAAATGGTGTAATCCGCGATCTGAAAGTAGGAAATACAGAAACCGCCGCGCAGATGATACAAGCGCTTACAAAAGCGGATCTCTTTCAGATTGAACCGATACAGGAATATTCTAAGGATTATAATGAGTGCATTGCGCAGGCTCAGGCTGATCAGCGCAGAGACGCCCGCCCAGAGCTGAAAAGATATCCCGAAGAAATGGAAAAGTACGATACCATCTATCTCGGATACCCAAATTACTGGAGTACGATGCCAATGGCAGTATTTACTTTTCTTGAACACTATGATCTCACGGGAAAGAGGATCTGTCCGTTCTGCACCCATGAGGGAAGCGGAATGGGATCAAGCGAAGCTGATATCCGAAAGAGCTGCCCAGGCGCAGTGGTGGAAAAAGGACTCGCGATCCATGGTGGAAGCGTGGGGAGGGCAGAGCCTGAAATTAAAAAATGGCTGGATTTTCTTAGGAAGAAGGAGGACATATGATTTTAAACGAGACATACACATTATCAAACGGAGTAACGATCCCGAAACTGGGACTAGGAACATGGTTTATCGATGATGACAAGGCGGCTGACGCTGTCCGTGAGGCTGTCCGCATCGGGTACCGCCACATTGACACCGCGCAGGCTTATGAAAATGAGCGTGGAGTAGGGGAGGGCGTCCGCACCTGTGGTGTTCCAAGAGAAGAATTGTTCGTGACTACGAAGCTGGCAGCGGAAGCCAAGACCTATGGCGAGGCGGCGGAAGCAATCGACGGTTCACTCACTGCACTGGGACTGGACTACATTGATCTGATGCTTATCCACAGCCCCCAGCCGTGGGCGGATTTCCGCGGCGGAGACTATGCTGAGGGAAACAGAGAAGCGTGGAGAGCCATGGAAGATGCGTATAAGGCGGGAAAGCTGCGCGCTATCGGCATATCAAACTTCAAGGAGGAAGATATCGAAAATATCCTATCTTCCTGCACCGTAGCCCCGATGGTGAACCAGCTTCTTGTCCATATTGGAAATACACCCGAGAAGCTGATGGAATACTGCAGCGGGAAAAATATTCTCACAGAGGCATATTCCCCTGTGGCACACGGTGAGATCTTAAAGAGCGCACAGGTTGCCAAAATCGCGGGGAAATACAAGGTTACAGTGCCGCAGCTCTGTATCCGATATACATTGCAGCTGGGCGCGGTTTCCCTGCCGAAGACAGGAAACCCAGCGCACATGGAAGAAAACGCGGCAGTAGACTTCGTGATCTCGGATGAGGACATGGAGACATTAAAGCAGATGAAGCCCCTGAAAGATTACGGAGAATACAGTATCTTTCCTGTTTTCAGTGGAAAATAAGAGTATTAAAAAACGAGGAGCAAATAAAAGGAGGAAGGAAAATGAACAAAGAACAGATCAAAAAAGAACTGGGACCAAGAGCGGTATTTGACATTGGCGAAGAAAACAGCGCCTTCGCACAGTTTTTCGTAGGGCAGAGCTACCTCAGTATGCTGACCACGGAAGGAGTACCGATCGGAAATGTTACCTTTGAGCCAGGATGCCGCAATAACTGGCATATCCATCACGCGAAAAGCGGAGGCGGGCAAATCCTTCTCTGTACGGCAGGACGCGGATATTATCAGGAATGGGGGAAAGAAGCGCAGGAACTCCACCCCGGAGACGTCGTGGTCATCCCCGCAGGAGTAAAACACTGGCATGGTGCTGCACCGGATAGCTGGTTTGCGCATCTGGCGGTGGAAGTGCCGGGAGAAGATGCAAGAAATGAATGGCTGGAGGCGGTAAGCGATGAAGAATATAGTTTCTAAGTTTCAGAATACGGATCCGGAATTTGCGGAACTGATCCAAAATTTCGCATGTGACGAGGTTGTAAACAATGATGATCTGGATGATCATACTCGGATGATAGCGGTTCTCTCCACTCTTATCGGAAGCCAGAGTGTTGATGCCTTTAAGGAAATGCTCGGTTACGCATTAGAGACCGGAGTAACTCCAGTGGAAGTAAAAGAGATCGTCTATCAGGCAGCGGCTTATCTCGGTCTGGGGAGGGTATTCCTGTTTCTTGCATGTACTAATGATGTGCTTGAGAAGCAGGGCGTCCAGCTTCCCCTTGAAGGTCAGGCGACAACGAATCCGTCAGACCGGTTGGAAAAAGGAGAGCAGACACAGGTGGACATTTTTGGCGATCAGATGCGAGGATTCTCCCAGTCCGATCCGGAGGAGAGCAGGCACATCAACAAGTGGCTCTCTGACAATTGCTTCGGAGACTATTATACCCGCACGGGCCTTGATTACAGACAAAGAGAGATGATTACTTTCTGTTTTCTTGCAGCACAGGGCGGATGCGAACCGCAGCTTACATCTCACGCAGCGGCAAATATGGGGATCGGAAATGATAAGAGCTTCCTGATAAATATTATTTCTCAGTGCCTTCCATATATCGGATATCCGAGAAGCTTAAATGCACTTCGGTGCGTGAACGAGGCGGCAAAAATGTAAACGGAACGTGATACATGCTGCCTGTCGGGAAGAAATATTATAAAAATGGAACAGTAGATACAGACATGGAAGGAGGCTGTGAACATGAGCAGGACATTAGTAGCATATTTTTCAGCGAGCGGCGTAACCGCAAGACTTGCGGAAACAATTGCAAAAGCGGCGGGGGCTGATCTGTACGAGATCGTTCCAAAAGTGCCCTATACTGCTGCAGACTTGAACTGGAACAATTCTTCCAGCCGGAGCAGCGTCGAGATGAACGACAAGGCTTCACGCCCGGAAATTGCGGAAGAAGTAGAAAATATGGGGCAGTATGATACCGTGTTTGTCGGATTCCCAATCTGGTGGTATGAGGCTCCCCGCATCATCCATACCTTCCTCGAGAGCTATGATTTCTCGGGAAAGACCGTTATTCCCTTCGCCACATCTGGCGGAAGCGGTATGGGCAAGACAAGCGATATCCTTCAGAAAACATGTCCGGCTGCAAAGGTGCTCCCGGGTAAAAGGTTGAGTGTGACCGCATCTGAAGCTCAGATTAAGAGCTGGATGGGAGAGCTCGGTCTTTAAGTTGCGCGGGGAAATGTCTGATAGAAAGAATGAAACTGGGATCTTACCCTGCGAATAATGCGAGACAGTTACCGTCAAGTGACTGTCTCACTTTTTGTGCGTACTTTACCTGTCCGCGTCAGAAGATTACAATATATCTGTAAAGTAAAAACCGGCGCACATGTAATAGATGTAATGCCGGTCAGGAAAGGAGTGTGCGGCGATGACGCATGAAGAACAGAGAATCTACCTGATTCAGGAGTTGCTGGCTGAAGAATCAGGATATAAAAACATTTCCATTCCTGCGGATGAGCAGGAACAAAAACATTTACTGCGCAGCCTGATGAATGTGCGTATGCCAAATCCCATCAATCAGCATTTTCTAGACATACAAGACGAATATTTACAGACAGAACGGGACATACAGGGCGTTATTGAAAGTTCTAATCTGCCTTCCATTCCCACTGATCCCCGGCTTGTTTTGTGGCAGGGAGACATCACAACTTTAAGAACTGACGCAATCGTAAATGCTGCAAACAGTGCATTGTTGGGGTGTTTCCACCCGCTCCACGCCTGTATTGACAACATCATACATTCCAAAAGCGGTATTCAGCTACGGCTTTTTTGCGATGAGATGATGAAGGCGCAAGGACATGAGGAGCCAACGGGAAAGGCAAAGATCACACCCGCTTTCAATTTGCCCGGTAAATATATCCTGCATACAGTAGGTCCAATTATTTACGGCCCTGTCAGAAAGAAAGACTGCGATGAACTGGCTTCCTGCTATCGTTCCTGCCTGAAGCTGGCTGTAGAAAACAGCTGCAAGAGTATCGCTTTTTGCTGCATTTCCACCGGAGAATTTCATTTCCCTAACGAAAGAGCCGCTGAAATAGCAGTTCAGACGGTGACATCCTTTTTAAATACATATGAGCAGGATATCCGGATTATCTTCAATGTTTTCAAAGATCTGGATTTTCGTATTTATCAGAATCTCCTTGGAATATCCGGATGAAAACGGCAGATGCAATAGTAAATCTGAGGGTATGAGCCCTACCGGGAATTTCTCTGATAACCCTCGCCCCAGACCTTCATTGAATCAAGGATCGGCTCAAGGCTCCTTCCCAGCTCGGTGAGTGAGTATTCTACTCTCGGCGGCACTTCCGCATAGACTTTCCGGCTGATGAGCCCGTTTTCTTCCATGGCGCGCAGCTGGGAAGTCAGTACCTTCTGAGATACATTTCCGATTGATTTTTTTAATTCGCCGAACCGTTTCGTCCCCGGAAGCAAGTCACGCAGGATAAGTACTTTCCATTTATCCCCTATCAGCATGAGCGTTGTCTCGACCGGACATGCCGGAAGTTCTTTTATTGTAGCCATGATAAATTCCTCTCTTTTAAAAATACTGATAAAATCACAATGGTTTCCAAAAGGGAACTACAGCACATTATTGTGCTTACTTTACGATAGACCCCTATAGTCTTACAATACCATTGTAAACAGTGACAGTCAACCGCGAAAGGAGAAATGTTCATATGAAAGCACAGGATTGTATTCAGATGTTAAGAGAGATCAAGGATGTGGCGTTTGCTACCGTGGATGAGGAAGGTCAGCCCCAAGTCCGTATCATTGACGTTATGATCGCAGAAGGAGAAAAGTTATATTTCTGTACTGCCAGAGGGAAAGATTTTTACCGGGAGATCACATCGTCCCGGCGGGTAGCGATTACCGCTATGAATGAAAAATACCAGATGATCCGTCTTAAAGGAGCTGTGGAGAAACTTAACGATCAGAAAATGTGGATTGATCGCATTTTTGAGGAAAATCCTTCCATGAATCAGGTCTATCCGGGGGAGAGCAGATATATTCTGGAGCCTTTCTCCATCGAATCAGGCGAGGGTGAATTTTTTGATCTGGGGAAAGAACCGATCTACAGGGAAAGCTTTTCCTTCGGGACAGAAGAGAACCATCCCAAGGGCTTTTATATAACAGACGGGTGCATCGGATGCGGTTCATGCGCGAGGAGCTGTCCGCAGAAATGTATCATGAAAGGAAACCCGTACAAAATAGATTCCTCTCACTGTCTCCATTGCGGGCTGTGCGAAGAGAGGTGCCCGGTTCAGGCAATAAAAAGAATCCATTTGCCATCTTCATAAACTTTATGTATAATCTACATGTATCAAAGAGAGATCGTATCGAGCGGTACGGTCTCTTGTGGTGTGGAAAAACCTTTGTAGGAGAGATCATGCGAAAATTAGCGTTAAGTGATGAAATACTGTTAAATATTGAAAAGCCTGCCCGCTATATCGGCGGAGAGGTAAATTCGGTAATGAAAGATAAGAACCGGGTGGACATCCGTTTTGCCATGTGCTTTCCGGACGTCTATGAGATCGGCATGTCCCATCTTGGCATCCAGATCCTCTACGATATGTTCAACCGCAGGGAAGACGTGTGGTGCGAGAGAGTGTACTCGCCGTGGCTGGATCTGGATAAAGTGATGCGCAAGAAAGATATCCCTCTTTTTGCATTGGAATCTCAGGATCCGGTCCGGGAGTTCGATTTTCTGGGAATCACGATCCAGTTTGAGATGTGCTATACAAATATTCTTCAAATCTTAGACCTAAGCCGCATCCCGCTCCATGCCAATGAGCGATCAAAGGACGATCCCTTTGTCATCGGCGGCGGTCCCTGCACCTACAATCCAGAGCCTATTGCAGACTTTTTGGACATTATTTATATAGGGGAGGGGGAGACCGTCTACGACCAGCTTTTTGACGCATATAAAGAGTGGAAGGCATCTGGAAAGAGTAGGCGCGAGTTCCTTGAGAGAGCAGCGCATATCGAAGGTCTGTATGTACCGATGTTTTACAACGTATCGTATAACGGGGACGGCACAATAAAAGCGTTTATACCCGGCAATGAGCATGCCCCTGCAAAGGTAAAAAAGCAGGTTATCATGGATGTAACGGACTGTCCTTATCCGATGAAGCCTGTTGTTCCCTTCATTAAGGCGACTCAGGACCGTGTCGTACTTGAGATCCAGAGAGGGTGTATCCGAGGATGTCGTTTCTGTCAGGCGGGAATGATCTACCGGCCGACCAGGGAACGTGATGTGGAACGGCTCAAAGAATATGCCCGCGCCATGCTTAAAAACACTGGACATGAAGAAATTTCCTTAAGTTCCCTAAGTTCTAGCGATTACTCTAAATTAAAAGAACTGGTCACATTTCTTATCGATGAATTTAAGGACAAAGGAATCAATATCTCTCTTCCTTCGCTCCGCATCGACGCTTTCTCCCTCGACGTGATGAGTAAGGTTCAGGATATCCGCAAGAGTAGTCTTACCTTCGCACCGGAAGCCGGATCCCAGAGGATGCGCAATGTCATCAACAAAGGGCTGACAGAGGAAGATATTCTAGACGGGGCGGGACAGGCGTTCGAAGGCGGCTGGAATAAAGTAAAGCTGTACTTTATGCTGGGGCTTCCCACAGAGACAGAGGAGGATATGCGTGAGATCGCCCAGCTGTCCGACCGTGTGGCGCGAAGATATTATGAAATTCCGAAAGAGGAAAGAAACGGAAAATGCCAGATTACGGCAAGTTCTTCTTTCTTTGTCCCAAAGCCTTTCACGCCGTTCCAGTGGGCATCCATGCTTCCTGCGGAGGAGTATATGCGACGGGCTTCTGTGGTAAAAGAGGAGTTTCAGGCACAGCTAAACCGCAAGAGCCTAAAATACAACTGGCACGACGCCCAGACTACGGTGCTAGAAGGAGTCATGGCAAGAGGCGACCGTAAGATAAGCGCTGTCATCGAAGAAGCGTACAGGCTTGGCTGCTTGTTTGATTCATGGACAGAGAGCTTCCGCAATGATCTGTGGATGCAGGCCTTTGAAAATACAGGCGTGGAGATCGGTTTTTACAATCTGCGCCAGAGAGATGCGGATGAGATCTTTCCGTGGGATTTTATCGATATCGGGGTTAGCCGGCGTTTCCTGTACAAAGAGTGGGAACGAGCCATGAGAGCGGAGGTTACGCCAAACTGCCGGATGCAGTGCTCTGGCTGCGGCGCCGCGTCGTTCGGAGGAGGTGTCTGCTATGAAGGCAAGAATTAAGTTTAGGAAATACGGCGCCATGCGCTTCATCGGGCATCTGGATGTGATGCGTTTCTTTCAGAAGCTCATGCGGCGGGCAGATATCCCCATCGCGTTTACCGGGGGATACAGCCCCCACATGATCATGTCCTTTGCAAGCCCCTTAGGGATCGGGCTTACCAGCGACGGAGAGTATATGGATATCGAGCTGACCGCACCTGTATGTAGCGCCGAAGCCGTAAAACGAATGAATGATGAGTGTGTAGAAGGAATCGAGATCATAAGCCTTAGGCAGATTTCAGATGAAAAGAAGCAGAGTGGTATGACAATCCTTGCCGCGGCTGATTATCTCGTGTCCTTAAAGAAGGGAACCCTGCCTTCGGACTGGAAAGAGAGCTTTAGGCGCTTTATCACCCAGTCAGAAATCCGCGTTGTCAAACAGACGAAACGAAGCGAGAAAGAAGTGGATATCCGACCTTTGATCTATGACTGGGAATTCAAAGACAGCGGAATCTTCCTGAAGCTGGCGGCAGGAAGCAGCGAGAACTTAAAACCGGATCTTGTTATGGATACGTACCTTTCCTGTATTTTCATGGAAGATGAGGACGGCGTATGTCTCCCGGGGATAAGGCAGAGTGTACAAGATGAACCTGTATTCGCCTATCACAGACTTGAGATGTATGCCGATATAGGAGAGGGCACGGCAAGCAGACTTGTCTCTCTTGAATCTCTTGGACAGGAGATCTAAGAAATTTGCTCAGAAAAAGTCTCTATGTTGAAAAATCATTTGTCAAAAGGAGCCAGTTGTGAAGCGTAATTCCTAAAAAGACAGGAGGAGAATCATGGAGCGCAGGATCCTGATGGAAAAAAGAGATAACCGTATACGGACTTATTTTCTCGAGGACGGGGATATCGTTGAGATACACAGCACACTTGCCTGCGAGGGAACTTCGGAAGCTTATAGGCTCGGCGACGTCTATATTGGAAAGGTGAAAAATATCGTTCCAAATATCGGTGCGGCCTTTGTAGAGATCGGGGGCAGCGTCAATTGCTACTTTGATATGAAGGACGCCCAAAACGCCTTCTTCACTTATAAAGCAGGCGGAAAAACGATCTGTATTGGTGATGAGCTTGTGGTCCAAGTCAGCCGGGAAGCGGCAAAAAGCAAAGCGCCCACTGTGACTGGAAATATCAGTTTTACAGGGAGATACGCGGTGATCACCCACGGAAATACAAGGATCGGGGTATCTTCCAAGATTCCGAAGGCACAAAGAGATATATACAAGGAGAAATTAAGCGAATATCAGAATGACCGATTCGGTATCATCGTGCGGACAAATGCCAAAGACGTTCCTTTTAGAGAAGTGAGCGAGGAGATAAGCGCTCTGAAGGCAGAATATGAGGCTTTATTTTCCGCCGCGGCAACACGGACTTGTTTTTCCTGTCTGAAGTCTGCCCCGCCTTCCTATATTTCAAATTTGAAGAATGTCTATATGGACGGAATGAAAGAGATTGTTGTCGGGGAGGAAGAATTGTATACAAGAATACAATCATATTTCCGTTCGGAGCTTCCAGATAAACTAGATCTTCTAAAACTTTATAACGATCCTTCTTTTCCTCTCGATAAGCTGTACAGCACGCAAACTGTCCTTGAGAAAGCATTGAAAGAGCGGGCGTGGCTACGGACCGGAGGATATCTTATTATACAGCCCACGGAAGCCTTGACCGTCATAGACGTAAATTCGGGGAAGGCTGCCGCCAAGGCAAGAAGCCGGGTGGACAGCGAAGAGGGCGCTCTAAAAGTGAATTTGGAAGCGGCAAGAGAGATTGCAAAACAAATAAGACTGAGGAACCTATCGGGCATTATTATCGTGGATTTTATCAATATGGAATCTGAGGAAAACACCCAGAGGCTTCTCCGAGAATTCCGTTTTCACCTTGCAAAAGATCCGATCCAAACGACACTTGTGGATATTACACCTTTGGGACTGGTGGAGATCACGAGGAAAAAAGTCAGAAAACCCCTTTGCGAAGAGGAAAATTTTCATTTACAAGCCGGCCAAGAAGCGTTATAATATGTTACCGTGAGTGCGTCTGGCCGGCGCCGGTCCTCTCTATCCGGCCATGGTAAAAGTAAGAAGAGGATTTTGTTCGTATGATATTTCTACATTTGGAGGAAAAGAAAGAATGAAGAAAGTAGTAAAGTTCGGCGGAAGCTCCCTTGCAAGCGCGGAACAGTTCAGAAAAGTGGGAGATATCATCCATGAGGATGAGAACAGACGCTATGTGGTACCGTCTGCCCCCGGCAAACGCTTTTCAAGCGATACCAAAGTGACGGATATGCTGTACGCCTGTTATGAGACCGCTGAAAAAGGGGAAGACTTCTCTGAGCAGCTCGCCGATATCAAGGCAAGATATCAAGAGATTATCGACGGCCTGAACTTGAATTTTTCACTGGACAAAGATTTTGACGTTATTAAGGAAAATTTCCTCAGGAAAACAGGGGCTGATTACGCGGCGTCCCGCGGTGAGTTCTTAAACGGCAAAATTATGGCGGCTTATTTGGGATTTGAGTTTGTGGACGCGGCTGAGGTCGTCCGGTTTGACGGCAGAGGCGCTTTCGACGACGAGGAGACAGACAAGCTGCTCTTTGCAAAGCTCAGCGGCATGCATACAGCGGTGATTCCGGGATTCTATGGGGCGAAGGCAGACGGCACGGTAGTCACTTTCTCAAGAGGGGGATCTGATATCACAGGATCTCTTGTTGCTCTGGCCGTACATGCAGACCTATACGAGAACTGGACAGACGTATCCGGATTCCTTATCGCAGATCCCCGTATTGTGAAAAACCCGAAATCCATCGAGACAATCACTTACAAAGAACTCAGAGAGCTCTCCTACATGGGTGCAAGCGTTCTTCATGAGGATGCTATCTTCCCAGTAAGAAAAGCGGGGATCCCGATTAACATCCGCAATACCAACTCTCCGGAGGATAAAGGAACTCTCATTGTAGAAAGCACCTGCCGCCAGCCCAAATACACGATCACAGGCATCGCGGGCACAGACGGGTTTGCTGCAATCACTATTGAGAAGGCGATGATGAACTCAGAGATCGGATTCTGCCGCAAAGTGCTTCAGGTGTTTGAGGACAACGGCGTCTCTATTGAACACATGCCCTCAGGAATCGATACAATGACCATCTTCGTGAACAAAAGCTCCTTTGAAGAGAAAGAGCAGAAGATCATCGCGGATATTCACCGGGCTGTGCAGCCGGATCATGTGGAATTAGAATCGGAGCTTGCGCTTGTGGCAGTTGTGGGCCGCGGAATGAAATCCACGCGTGGCACAGCGGGACGTATTTTCTCCGCGCTGGCACACGCGCACATCAACGTAAAAATGATCGATCAGGGTTCCAGCGAGCTCAACATCATTGTGGGCGTGAAGCATGAAGATTTCAAAAATGCGATCCGGGCTCTGTACGAGATATTTGTCCTTACGCAGATCTGACAGAAAACAGAATATAAATTCAGGTACATTGCAACATACCTTTTTCAAGTAAGAAAGGTGGACATCAGATAAAATGAACATCTTGTTCTTTTTAAAACCAAAGAGTGAGACAGCATATGTATATGATCACGGGACGCTCCGTCAGGTTCTCGAGACAATGGAATATCACAAATACGCATCAATTCCTATGCTGAACAAGGATGGGGAGTATGTTGGAACGATTACGGAAGGAGATCTTCTCTGGGGAATTAAGCGCTATACGGATCTGAATCTGAAAGAAGCAGAGAATATTTTTATAAAAGACTTTCCAAGAAAGGCAGACTATGTACCCGTATCTGTTGATTCAGACATGGAGGATCTCTTAAGGAAAGCGATGAACCAGAACTTTGTTCCCGTGATTGACGATCAGAAGAAATTTATCGGGATCATTACGAGAAAAAGTATTATCGAATACTGCTATGAAAAGCTGAAAAGATAGCCGGAAAATTTACAGAATTCTATTGACTTTAAGAAAATTCATGTGCTATACTACAACAGTATGCCGCACAATGAGGTTAAAGTTCTGCAGACGCAGACACCGTAATTGGCGAGTAATGATAATAGGAGGTGCCATATGTACGCGATTATAGCAACAGGTGGTAAACAGTACAAAGTAGCTGAAGGCGATATCATTAAAGTAGAAAAACTTGGTGTTGAAGCTG
>DXAK01000004.1 GCA_019117065.1 Candidatus Mediterraneibacter pullicola
CGATCTTGGACTTCAGCTTTTTATCCGTACGCACAGAGGGCTTACCCTGACGGAAGCCGGAAAGTCTCTGTATAAGGATGCGAAATATATCATTCAATACTGTAAGGATTCTTAAAGGCGTGTCACCCATGGCTGAACTGCGTGCTAAGAACGGACACGAGGAACCGTGGCATGTGGATTATTTTGGAGTGGGCAACGAGAACTGGGGATGCGGAGGCAACATGAACCCAGAGTATTATGCCAACGAATACCGCAGATATCAGATGTTTGTCCGTGATTATAAGTCTGGCTCTCCTATACAGAAGATTTGCGGAGGAGCTAATGTAGACGATTATGAGTGGACAGAGAAAGTGCTGGAGACTTGTTTCCGTCGCGCGCCCGAAGAGTTGCATGGCTTTATGGACGGCCTCTCTCTCCACTACTATGTGCACCCGGAAGGATGGGAGATCAAAGGAAGCTCTACGGACTTTGACGAGGAAGTGTGGTATAAAACGCTGAAAAAAGCGCTGTATATGGAAGAGCTTATTGAGAAGCACGGGGAAATTATGGATAAATATGACCCGGAAAAACGCATCGGTATGATTGTAGATGAGTGGGGAGACTGGTTCACTTGTGAACCCGGGACGAATCCCGGATTCCTTTACCAGCAGAATACCATGAGGGACGCCCTTGTAGCCGGCGTTACCCTGAATATTTTTAATAAACACAGCG
Organism: Candidatus Mediterraneibacter pullicola; assembly: GCA_019117065.1. Classification (GTDB taxonomy): domain Bacteria; phylum Bacillota; class Clostridia; order Lachnospirales; family Lachnospiraceae; genus Mediterraneibacter; species Mediterraneibacter pullicola. The sequence continues at coordinate 712 of DXAK01000004.1, forward strand.
ACCGTGTGAAGATGGCAAATCTTGCTCAAATCGTCAATGTTCTTCAAGCTGTAATTCTGACGGAAGGAGAGAAAATGGTAAAAACCCCAACTTACCATGTGTTCAATATGTATAAGTATCATCAAGACGCAGATCTGGTAGAAAGTAGTATTGAGACAGAGACTATTGGTTCTGGCGGGGAATGGAGGGTTCCGAACCTGACAGAATCCGCTTCTGTAGATCAGGACGGCAGAATCCATATTACGTTGACGAATCTTTCTGCGACAGAGGATTATGATATTGAGGCACAGATTGAGGGGGATGAGGTCCGTTCCGTATCTGCGACGATTTTGTCTGGAGAGATGCATGACATGAATACATTCGAGGAACCAGAATGTGTACAGCAACAAAAGTTTGAAGAGATACAGTTGTCTGGAAGTACCTTGTTATTCCGGATCCCCAGGTGTAGTGTGCTCCACATAGAAGCGAGGCGCTGATATGGGGGATGAGCGTTTGACCATCTGTAGAAAATGTCTGATCAGGGATATACCTGAAGCGGAATTTTTTGAAAACATGTATGATTATATAGCGAATATCCCGGAAGAGGATAAGGTGTCTGACGCAGAATATGAATGCAGGCTTAACCAGTGCAGGCGGTGCGGGGATCTCTTAAATGGCATGTGTAGGATATGCGGCTGTTTTGTGGAGATGCGCGCTGCTGTTGCACTACGGCACTGTCCGGGGCAAAGAAAAAGATGGTAAAACAAAAAGTTGTATTGATTTATCTTTGAAAAACCAATACAACTTTTTATTTTTACCCAAAAAACTGTAAAAATCTTTATGGGAACTGCGAATTGTATTGAAAGTTGTTTTGGCTTATAGTGTAATCGTAATCGGAAGAGAAGACGTGGAGAATATGCGCTATGGGAAAGAAGTATGAGAATATCATATCATGGGTAGAGCATGAGATTGAGGAAGGAAGGCTCCATCACGGAGATAAACTTCCGGCAGAGAAGGAGTTTGCAGAGCAGTTTGAGGTGAGCCGCCAGACAGTCAGAAGGGCTCTGGAGGATCTGACAGACCGCGGGATCGTGGAAGGCAGACGGGGAAGCGGCACGTACATATCCGTGAATACGCGGCGGTATACGGGGAAGGAGATCCGGGTCGCGGTCATGCTGACCTACGTGGATACCTATATTTTCCCAATGATCTTAAGAGGGATGGAAGCTGTTTTTTCTAAAGAAGGGTGTGCGCTCCAGATATCTGTGACAGACAACGCGGTGGAGAAGGAACGTATGATTTTAAAGGAATTTATCCGTACCCAGTCCGTGGACGGTGTGATTGCAGAGACAGTCAAGAGCGGTCTTCCAAGCCCAAACATGGAGTTGTACATGGAGCTTCAGAAGATGGGGATTCCGGTGCTTTTTGTCAACAGTTTCTATAAGGAACTGGATATTCCGCATATCAGCATGGATGACCAAAGAGCCGGATACCTTGCTGCCAGACATCTGATCGAATGCGGACATACGAAGATTGGAGGTATCTTTAAAGCAGATGACGGACAGGGGCATCTTAGGTATGCCGGCTACACAGAAGCCCTGATGGAAAAGGATATTAAAGTCCGGGGAGAGAAGGTTATCTGGATTGATTCTGAGGAACTTCGGGATATGGAAGAAGAGAGCACGAAGTTTCTGAAGCGGCTGCGGGACTGCACAGCTTGTGTCTGCTACAATGACGAGGCCGCGTATAAGCTGGTCAGCATCTTTAGAAAGGCTGGGATCCGCATTCCTAAGGACTTGTCCATAGTAGGGATTGATGATTCAGGACTGGCGAAATTCTGCACGGTTCCACTTACCTCTGTGAAAAATCCAGTGGAAAGGCTGGGAAGGACGGCGGCGGAGCGCATGGTAGCGTGCGTCTGCCGGAAGGAAGAGATGCAGACGATTGAATTTGAGCCGGAACTTGTGATGCGCAGTTCCGTTCAGGTACGAAGCGACGTGTGACTGAGCCGATAGGCAGGATTCCATTGTGTAAAGGAAACATGCCCGTTATGCGGAGCGTATATTTATAAAAATGAAAGGAGAAAGAACAATGTTAGAACGGTTGAAACAAGAGGTGTACGAAGCGAATATATTGCTTCCAAAGTACGGTCTGGTTACTTTTACATGGGGAAATGTAAGCGGTATTGACCGGGAGAAGGGACTGTTTGTGATCAAGCCCAGCGGAGTGGAGTATGATAAGCTTTCCCCGGAGGATATGGTGGTCATGGACCTTGAAGGAAACAAAGTGGAAGGAAAGTACAATCCTTCTTCGGACACACCGACCCATATGGTATTGTACAACCGGTTCCCAGAGGTGGGAGGTATCGTACACACACATTCTGCATGGGCGACGAGTTGGGCGCAGGCAGGGCTTGATATCCCGTGCTATGGCACGACCCACGCAGACTATATTTATGGGGAGATCCCCTGTGTGCGCAATCTGACGAAAGACGAGATCGATGACGCATATGAGAAAAACACAGGCGTGTTGATTGCGGATGAGTTTGAAGTTCGGGGAAAGGATCCAGCTGCGGTTCCAGCGGTTCTGTGTAAGAATCACGGTGTGTTCACATGGGGGAAAGATGCTCATGAGGCGGTACACAACGCGGTTGTCGCTGAGGAAGTGGCGAAGATGGCGGCAAGATGCCGGATGATCAATCCTAATGTGATGCCTGCTCCAAAGGAATTGCAGGATAAGCATTATTACAGGAAGCACGGAGACAATGCATATTACGGGCAGAGATAAGGTGACAGGGGTATGATATTTCGCCCGGAATTATAAAGATCAAGGAGGAAATTAAAATGTTAAAAAGAAAAGACTACAAATTCTGGTTTTGCACAGGTTCACAGGATCTCTATGGGGATGAATGCCTTGCAAATGTTGCGGAGCATGCCAAGATCATTGTGGCGAAGCTCAATGAATCAGGGGTGCTTCCCTATGAGATTGTGTGGAAACCGACGCTCATTACAAACGAGCTGATCCGCAAGACGTTTAATGAGGCAAATACGGACGAGACATGTGCGGGTGTTATCACATGGATGCACACGTTCTCCCCGGCGAAATCATGGATCTTGGGGCTTCAGGAGTACAGGAAGCCGTTGCTTCACCTTCATACACAGTTTAATCAGGAAATTCCCTATGATACCATTGATATGGATTTTATGAATGAGAACCAGTCTGCCCACGGCGGAAGAGAGTTCGGACACATTTTCACTCGCATGGGAATCGAGAGAAAGGTGATCGTAGGGCACTGGTCCGACAAAAATGTGCAGAAAAAGATTGCTTCATGGATGAGAACAGCTATCGGTGTCATCGAGAGTAGCCACGTTCGTGTCATGAGGATTGCGGACAACATGAGAAATGTCGCTGTCACCGAGGGTGACAAGGTAGAGGCTCAGATCAAGTTCGGATGGGAGGTCGACGCTTACCCGGTCGATGAAATCGCAGAGGTGGTGGACGCCGTATGTGAGAGCGATGTGAAGGCGCTTGTGGACGAGTATTATGATACATATGACATTCTTTTGGAAGGAAGAGATCCTGAAAAGTTCCGCCGCCATGTGGCAGTACAGGCGCAGATCGAGCTTGGTTTTGAGCGGTTCCTCGAAGAGAAGGATTATCAGGCGATCGTTACACATTTCGGCGACCTTGGCAGCCTGAAACAGCTTCCGGGACTGGCGATCCAGAGACTGATGCAGAAAGGATACGGGTTCGGCGCTGAGGGAGACTGGAAAACAGCGGCGATGGTGCGTATCATGAAGATCATGACAGAGGGCATGGAGGGCGCGAAAGGAACATCTTTTATGGAGGACTATACCTATAATTTAGTACCGGGCAAGGAAGGAATCCTTCAGGCGCATATGCTGGAGGTCTGCCCGACGATCTCCGACGGCCCTATCAGCATTAAGGTAAACCCGCTTTCTATGGGTGACAGGGAAGACCCGGCAAGACTGGTGTTCACATCAAAGACAGGTCCCGCTGTTGCCACATCGCTGATTGATCTCGGTGACAGATTCCGTCTTATCATCAACGACGTGAACTGTAAAAAGACGGAGAAACCGATGCCGAAACTTCCGGTAGCAACCGCATTCTGGACACCGGAGCCGAACCTTCAGACAGGGGCAGAGGCGTGGATCTTATGCGGCGGCGCTCATCACACGGCATTTTCCTATGATTTGACTTCTGAGCAGATGGGAGACTGGGCGGCAGCAATGGGAATCGAAGCGGTATACATTGATAAGGATACAACGATCCGTGGCTTGAAAAATGAACTTAGATGGAACGAGATCGCATACAGAAAATAGAAACCCGTTGAAAACTTGCTCCGGCAACTGTATAATAACAGAGGACAAAAGAAAACAGTAAAGGAGCATGAAATATGAATATCAAGATCGGTATCTTAGGCTATGGCAACCTCGGCAGAGGTGTGGAGTGCGCGATAAAACAAAATGATGATATGTCTCTTGCGGCAGTATTTACACGCAGAGACCCGGCGTCAGTGAGTATTCTGACAGAAGGCGTCCCGGTATGCAGGATCGAAGATGCGGCAGAGTGGAAAGACAAGATCGACGTTATGATCCTTTGTGGCGGGAGCGCTACAGATCTCCCGGAGCAGACGCCTCAGTTTGCCCGCATGTTCAACGTGATCGACAGTTTTGACACCCACGCGAGAATTCCGGAGCATTATGCGAATGTGGATACGGCGGCAAAAGAGGGAAATAAGGTGGGTATTATTTCCGTGGGCTGGGATCCGGGCATGTTTTCCCTGAATAGGCTGTACGCCAACGCCATCCTTCCCGAAGGAAAGGATTATACATTCTGGGGCAAGGGTGTTAGCCAGGGGCATTCCGACGCGATCCGCAGAGTAGAGGGCGTAAAAGATGCGAAGCAATACACGATCCCTGTGGATGCAGCCCTTGCAGCCGTGAGAAACGGAGAGAATCCAGAGCTTACCACGAGACAGAAGCACACGAGAGAGTGTTTCGTTGTTCTTGAGGAAGGCGCGGACGCTGCAAAGGTAGAGGAAGAGATCAAGACAATGCCGAACTATTTCTCGGATTATGATACAACGGTGCATTTTATCAGCGAGGAAGAGTTAAAGAGAGAACACAGCGGCATTCCCCACGGAGGATTCGTATTAAGAAGCGGGAAAACGGGCTGGAACGGTGAAAACAGTCATCTGATTGAGTACAGTCTGAAGCTGGACTCTAATCCGGAGTTTACCTCTTCTGTTCTCGTGGCATATGCCCGGGCAGCATACAAATTGTCCGTGGAGGGCGTATCTGGCTGCAAGACAGTATTTGATATTGCACCGGCTTACTTAAGCGCAAAGAGCGGCGAAGAGCTGAGAAAGTCTATGCTGTAACTGAAAATGTTAAGATAAGCTATGCCGTGCTAAAAGCATGAAAGATCAGAATGATCTATGTTGTGCTAAGGTCATGAGAGAAGATACCGTGGAACGAAAAAGGGAATCCCCTTTGGTCTGCGGTATTTTCCTATTCTATAAGAAAGTTTGCAGAACTTCTTATAGAGCAGAAAGCCCTCCGGGCAGGATGTGAGGCAGCCGTGGCTTAAGAGAGACGATACGGAAGGATTCAGGGATCAGGATAAGGAGGATCATAGTATGAGAAGTAAAGAACAGATCAGGAAGATGATTGATTCAGGCCGCGCGGTGCTCGGGATCGAGTTTGGTTCCACAAGGATCAAGGCGGTTCTCATTGACGAGGATAAATCCCCCATAGCTTCCGGAAGCTATGATTGGGAAAACCAGTATGTAGATCATATATGGACCTATGATATGGAGGAGATCTGTAAAGGGCTTCAGGGCTGCTACGGCGCGCTTGTAAAAAATGTGGAGGAACAGTACGGTGTGAAGCTTGTGAAACTGGGGGCAATGGGGGTTAGCGCCATGATGCACGGCTATCTGGCGTTTGACGGGAAGGATGAGCTTCTTGTTCCCTTCCGCACATGGAGGAATACAATCACGGGCGAGGCGTCTGAAAAACTGACGGAGCTGTTTTCTTATCATATTCCTCAGCGATGGAGCATCGCTCATCTGTACCAGGCAATATTAAACGGTGAGGATCATGTAAAAGACGTCCGTTTCTTCACGACACTGGCAGGATACATCCACTGGAAGCTGACCGGGCAGAAGGTGATCGGAAGCGGTGATGCTGCCGGGATGTTCCCCATTGATATCGAGATGAAAGACTACAACAGCAGAATGCTGGATCAGTTTGACGAGCTGGTTGCAGACAAAGGATTTCCGTGGAAGATCCGGGAGCTTCTTCCAAAAGTGCTCCTTGCAGGAGAGGACGCGGGCTATATGACCGAGGAGGGGGCGAAACTCCTCGACCCTACGGGAACGCTTCAGGCAGGAACACCCATGTGCCCGCCGGAAGGAGATGCGGGTACGGGAATGGCTGCGACCAACAGCGTGGCTGTCCGCACAGGAAATGTCTCCGCGGGAACAAGTGTATTTGCCATGGCAGTTCTTGAAAAAGATCTGACAAAGCCCTATGAGGAGATCGATCTTGTCACGACTCCAGCAGGAGATCTTGTTGCCATGGTGCACTGCAACAACTGTACTTCCGACCTAAACGCATGGGTTGGCCTGTTTAAAGAGTTCGCAGAGAGCTTCGGCGTGGATGTGGATATGAACAAGCTGTTTGGAACTCTCTACAATAAAGCATTGGAAGGGGATGCTGACTGCGGAGGACTTCTGGCTTACAACTATTTCTCGGGAGAGCACATCACGGGCTTTGATGAGGGTCGTCCCTTGTTCGTGCGCTCACCTGAAAGCAAATTTAATCTTGCGAACTTCATGAGGGTACATCTGTACACATCACTCGGCGCTCTTAAGACAGGAATGGATATCTTGCTTAAGAAAGAAAATGTGAAGCTGGACCGCATGATGGGACACGGCGGCTTATTCAAGACAAAAGGCGTGGGACAGCGCATCCTTGCCGGGGCGATCGACACTCCTGTCTATGTCATGGAGACCGCGGGAGAGGGTGGCGCATGGGGAATCGCGCTGCTGGCGGATTATCTCGTGAATAAGGAGGAAGGCGAGAGCCTGACAGATTATCTTGACAATAAAGTATTCCATGACGCAGAAGGATCGGGTATGGATCCGGATGCCGGGGATGTGGAAGGATATGAGAAATTCATGGAGAGATACACAAAAGGCCTTACTATTGAGAGGGCGGCGGTAGACGCAGGGATTTGAATTCATAGCCGCCTTGTTTTACAATAACTGCTCAAATGTGTCGTAAAAAGTAGGATAGGACACTTCCACGCACTTGCTGTCCAGTATCTTTGTATTTCCTTTCGCCACCAGAGCGGCGATGGAGAATGCCATAGCGATTCTGTGGTCGAGAAGCGTATGGATGGACGCGCCTTTTAAGCGTCCTCCGTTGATGATCATCCCATCTTCGGTGGGAGTTACATCACATCCCATAGCTCTTAGGCTATCCGTGACTGTCTCGATGCGGTCTGTCTCTTTTACTTTCAGTTCTGCTGCGTCTTTTATGACGGTTGTTCCCTCCGCCACAGCTGCCATGACCGCGATGACAGGAATCTCATCGATCAGGGTGGGGATGATATCTCCCTCTATTGTAGTGCCGTGCAGCCGGCTCGTTCTGACAAGGATATCCGCGATTTTCTCACCGCCTTCTGTGCGCTCGTTGAGCAGAGCGATATCGCCGCCCATGTCCTCGCATACTTTCAGTATGCCTGCACGTGTAGGGTTGATGCCTACATTTTCGATAAGGATCTCGGAATCAGGAACAATCAATCCCGCTGCGATAAAATAAGCGGCGGAAGAAATATCCCCGGGAACTGTTATCTTCTGCCCGTACAATTCCTTGCACGGAGAAATGGCGGCTGTTGCTTTTGTGGTGTCCAGCGCGTGGCTGGAGCGGATGTCCGCACCGAACTCTCTGAGCATCAGTTCCGTGTGGTTTCGAGAGAGGGAGGGTTCCGTGACGGAAGTCTCCCCATCTGCATACAGCCCTGCCAGAAGGATGCAGGATTTGACCTGAGCGGACGCGACCGGGGAATCATAGTGGATTCCGTGCAGTTTGCCCGGTGAGATATAGAGAGGGGCACACCCGTTTCTTAAGATACTAGAGATGTTGGCTCCCATCCGGGTAAGAGGTTCCATGATCCGCTTCATAGGGCGGGAATTCAGTGATTCGTCCCCGGAAAGCTTTGACTCGAAAGGCTGTCCTGCAAGAATACCAGACAAAAGTCTTGTCGTAGTCCCGCTGTTGCCCACGTCCAGTATGTCCGAAGGAGCGTGCAGACCGTGCAGGCCTTTTCCATGTACGGTGATAACGTCGTCAGTTTCCTTGATATCGATGCCCATGGTGCGGAAGCAGCGGATCGTGGCGAGACAGTCCGCCCCTTTCAGGAAATTGTGTATCTCTGTTGTCCCTTTTGCGATAGAGCCGAACATAATACATCTGTGTGAGACTGATTTGTCACCCGGAACGGTAACTTTTCCGCGAAGTCCGGTAATGCTGCATAATTCCATTTTATTTATCCTCATCTTTCATATACAATATATCGGTATTTCTGAAGCAATTCCGCCGCCTTTGCGGAAGACGCCCCATCGTAAAATTCAATGCGCAGCACACCTTCCTCGAATTCCCTGTTGTGTAGGATACCGATGTTTTTAATATTGATGTTGTTGCTGGCGAGGATGGTCGCGATTGTGGCGATTCCGCCCGCCTCATCAATAATATCACAGTATACGGCAAACTGTTTTTTTATCGGTCCGGCAGAGCTGTCTGGCATGGAATTGCGATAGTCCCTCGATGATTCGAACAGCGTGTACAGCGCCGTCTCATCGCCGGTATCTACAGCTTCTTTTGCTTTTTCCAGCGCCTCAATATATTTCCCTAATATATGGGAAATATTTTCCCCGTTCTTTAAGCATATCTGCTGCCACATAACAGGGGAGGAGGAAGCAATGCGCGTAAGATCCTTGAACCCTCCGGCAGCGAGCGCCTTCATCAGCTCATCCTTTGTGTCCGTGTCCCGGACAAAATTGACAAGGGAGGAGGCGATGAGGTGGGGAAGATGGCTGACCGTGCCTGTAACAAAGTCGTGTTCACGGTAATCAAGCACGATGGGAAGCGCCTTTAAAGAAGATACGAGGTCCCTGTAAGCATGGATTTTCTCCTTAGACACCTTCGCCGAGGGGGTCAGAATGTAATAAGCGTTTTCGATGAGATGTGCCTTGGAGTTGGAAAACCCGCTTTTCTCTGAGCCCGCCATGGGATGACCGCCGATAAAATTTTCTTCCATTCCAAGCGCGGTGATCTCTTTGTGGATGGAGGTTTTGACGCTGCCTACGTCCGTCAGGATGCAGCTGTCCCTGACAATCTCTTTTAACTGGGCGAGGTATGCGGTGTTGCATGATACCGGCGCACATAAAAAGATATAGCTGCAACCTTTGAAATTGTCATCGATAGAGGAGCAGGCTGTGTGTATGGTTCCCTCCTGAACCGCAAGGGCAAGCGTCTCCCGGCTCTTGTCAAACGCGATCAATTCATGATCGGGGTAATATTTCCGAATGGCTTTGGCGACAGAGCCGCCGATCAGTCCCAGTCCGATAAATCCTATTTTTGTTGAAGTCATATTCAGCCGATCCTTTCGTAAGCGTAATACATGGTACATTTTAGCACGTTGCATTGTAAAAGTAAACAGTTCAAGCGTTCCATTCGTAAAATCGCACTAATGTGCTTGCTGCGGCATACGCCGCGTTTTACTTATTAGCGGGCGTACAGCTCATTTACAAGTATACTCACAGAGATATGCAAGCATATCTCTGTTCCAACTTTGTGAATGGCTGAACTGATATGTGAAAAGTATATAAAATAGTTGTAATTTCATTGAAATTTTAGTACAATATATCCATGATATGTATGGGCAAAGGATATGAGCGCATGCAAAATAACTACATAACAAGGAGGCAGCAGCATGAAGGTTTACAGAACGGATGAAATCAGGAATGTGGTATTGCTCGGACACGGTGGAAGTGGAAAAACAAGTCTTGTCGAGGCAATGCTGTATGTATCAGGCGCCACCAACCGTATGGGAAAAGTTGACGAATCCAGTACGGTCAGCGATTTTGATAAAGAGGAGCAGAAACGTGGGTTTTCAATCAGTACAAGTCTGGTGCCTATAGAATGGGAAAAGGCAAAGATCAATATTCTTGATACGCCGGGATATTTTGACTTTGTCGGCGAGGTCGAGGAAGCAGTCAGCGCAGCGGACGCAGCGGTTATTGTTGTATCTGGCAAGGCGGGCGTTCAGGTAGGTACGGAAAAAGCATGGGAGCTGTGCGATAAATACAATCTTCCGAGGATGGTTTATGTGACAGAGATGGACGTGGACGACGCCAGTTTTCGTCAGGTAGTGGAAGATCTGACAGCCAAGTACGGCAAGAAGATCGCGCCCCATTTCCAGCCAATCCGTGAAAATGAAAAACTAGTAGGGTACATCAATGTCATTAAAAATGCAGGGCGCAGATATACAGGCATCGGTCAGAGAGAAGAATGCGAGATCCCGGATTACTGTAAACCAAACCTTGAGATATTGAGAGATTCTCTTATGGAAGCTGTAGCTGAGACGAGTGAAGAGTTCATGGAGAGATATTTTAACGGGGAAGAATTCTCCATTGAAGAGATACGTGCGGCCATGCGGACAGAGGTTATGGATGGTGATATCGTCCCGGTCGCGATGGGATCCAATGTGCAGGCGCAGGGAGTTGCGAACCTTCTGTCTGATATCGTCCGTTTCTTCCCAAGTCCGGACAAGAGAACATGCGCGGGCATCAACCGCAGGACAAACGAAATCTTTGAGGCAAACTATGATTTCTCAAAATCGAAGACTGCTTATGTGTTTAAGACAATGGTAGACCCATTTATTGGAAAATATTCTTTCGTAAAAGTGTGTTCCGGCGTGCTCAAGGGCGACGACATCCTCTATAACGCGGATACGGAGGCTGAGGAGAAACCGGGCAAGCTCTATACGATGAGCGGAAATAAGCCTTCAGAAGTGACAGAACTGTTTGCCGGGGATATCGGTGCTATCGCCAAGCTGGCAAATACGCGCACAGGGGATACGCTCTCCACAAAGGCTGCTCCGGTTTCCTACGCGAAGACAGAGTATTCTGTACCGTATACATATATGAGATACCGCGTGAAGAATAAAGGAGATGAGGACAAAGTATCACAGGCGCTGGCAAGAATGACGGCTGAGGATGTGACGCTTAAGGCAGTAAACGACAGCGAGAACCGCCAGACACTTCTCTATGGAATGGGCGACCAGCATCTGGAAATTACCGCGAGCAAGCTGGCGGCAAGATACAAAGTTGAGATTACGCTTGAGACGCCGAAGGTTGCGTTCCGTGAGACGATCCGCAAGAATTCAGACGTGGATATGAAGTATAAGAAACAGACCGGCGGACACGGACAGTACGGACATGTAAAGATGAAATTCGAACCATCCCATGATTTGGATACTCCGTATGTATTTGAAGAGTGCGTAGTCGGAGGGGCTGTTCCCAAGAACTACTTCCCGGCAGTGGAAAAGGGGCTTCAGGAATCTGTGGTGAAAGGGCCTCTTGCCGGATATCCGGTAGTGGGTGTGAAGGCGATACTCTATGACGGATCATACCATCCGGTAGATTCTTCAGAGATGGCGTTTAAGACTGCTACAAGTCAGGCGTTCAAAAAAGGGTTTATGGAGGCGTCCCCGGTTCTTCTTGAACCTATTGCCTCCATTAAGGTGACAGTTCCTGACGATTACACGGGAGATGTGATGGGCGACTTGAACAAGAGGCGCGGCCGTGTGCTCGGTATGAATCCGATCGCCGGCGGCAAGCAGGTCATCGAGGCAGATATTCCAATGACAGGACTGTTCGGGTACTGCACGGTGCTTCGTTCCATGACGGGCGGACGGGGAAGTTACGAGTATACATTCGCAAGATATGAGCAGGCCCCGTCTGATGTGCAGGAGAAAGAGATTGCAGCAAGAGCGTCAGAGGAGTAATGATATCTCTGAAAAGCTATATTCTCCTTATGCAGATGAACAGGCATGTGTATTTTAAATTTTGTTTTCAATAACAGATGAGATACGCAGAACTATGACTGCACCGCGGCTCCATGGGCATTAGGCCCGTTTGCTGTTTGCATGGCATAGTTCTGCGGATTTCTTTTTGTTGAAAGCATTTGCTGTGGGAAAAGGGCGGAGCGATAAACTGCTGGGAGAGAGGAACAAACCTCTGGGGAGAAATCTTGTGCTTCACGCATAAAAATGTTATAATTGCCCTATTATTTTGAGTAAGATATTTTGTGCAGGATATTTTGGGGATAACAGAAAGGGGAAATTATGAAAAGTATCAAAGTGAAACTTCTGACTGGGCTGGCGGTCATTATCGTACTTGGTATTTACTATTATGTTACGCTTCCGGCAATTAACATCCACTCATCAGAGACATGGATCTTTTTGATCATTCTAGGGATTCTGGCTGCGGTGGCATTCGTGAAAAAGAAGAGGCTCAGCCGGTATGAGATCAGGGAATCCAAAGGACTAAAGGTCATATTAGGCATCATCGTCTTGATCGTATTGGTTTATCTTGTGGGAACGCTTCTTTCATCGCCCATTGTAAATGCAAAGAAATATCAGCAGCTTATGAACGTGGAGACAGGAGAATTTGCAAAGGATATTGAAGAAGTATCTTTTGATCAGATTCCTTTGCTGGATAAAGATTCGGCGGAGCTTTTAGGCGACAGGAAGATGGGAAGCATGGTGGATATGGTTTCACAGTTTGAGGTCGACAGTCTGTATTCTCAGATCAATTATCAGGACCGTCCTGTCAGAGTGTCTCCTCTTCGGTATGCGAGTCTGATCAAATGGTTTACGAATCAGGGAGAAGGAATACCGGCATACATCAAGATCGATATGGCCACACAAAATACGGAGCTGGTAAAATTAGATCAGGGGATGAAATATACGACCAGCGATCACTTTAACCGCAATATTTACCGGCACCTGCGTTTCCGCTATCCGACCTATATTTTTAACGACTTGAGTTTTGAGGTTGATGAAGAAGGAACGCCTTATTGGATTTGCCCGGTAAAGAAATATAATATCGGACTGTTTGGCGGCGAGACAATCGGACGCGTGGTTCTGTGCAATGCAATTACGGGAGAGACGGAAGATTATGCCATTGAAGATGCGCCTCAGTGGATTGACCGGGCATATTCGGCCGACATGCTCGTGCAGTTATATGATTATTACGGGACACTGAAACACGGATTTTTCAACAGCATCCTTGGACAGAGAGATTGCCTGAAAACAACAGATGGATATAATTATCTTGCTATTGATGATGATGTGTGGGTGTATACCGGAGTTACTTCCATCACAGGAGATCAGTCTAATGTGGGATTTGTGCTTATGAATCAGAGAACCATGGAGACGAGATTTTATGAGGTGGAGGGCGCTACCGAAGCATCTGCAATGTCTTCCGCGGAAGGTCAGGTGCAGAACCTGCACTATACGGCCACGTTCCCTCTGCTCCTTAATATCTCCGGCGAACCGACATATTTTATCGCGCTCAAGGACGATGCGGGGCTGGTGAAAAAATATGCCATGGTAAACGTGCAAAAATATCAGATTGTGGCAATCGGGGACACTGTCAGTCAGTGTGAAGAGAATTATACAACTTTAATGTATGAGAATGGGATTAAGGAGACCCCGGAGGATACGAGAGATGTCTTAAGTATTACAGCGGCGATATCTAAGATTGCCCAGGGGGTTGTGGACGGAAATTCTCATTATTATATCATGGTGGAAGGTTCCGATGAGATTTTTGACATTCCGGTTGTGGATTTTATTGATATTATTCGGTATGATGTGGGAGACGAGGTCGCCATTGAATATAAAGAAGGCGAACAGAGCAATACTGTGCTATCCCTCAACGGAGTAAAAAAAGCACAGGGAACGTCTGCACAGCAGGGTGCAGGAAATGACAATGCTGATAATACGGATGTGCAGGAGTAAATAAGCGTGGAATGGAAATAGAAGAGTGTGCGTTAAAATCATAAGATTGATTTTAGCGCACACTCTTCTTTGTTTTTATAAGGTCATGGAACTTATACTGCTCTGTAATACTGTCAGCATACTACGTTGCAATCGTTTGAATCTATACCCGGAATATCTTTCTTCTCGGCGCTCACGCTCAAGTAGAAATCTATGTTGTTTTCAGTGGAAATCTTGTTTAGTTTTTGAAGGAAAGCGGCAAGACTTTCAAGAGTAATGTTGGCCTGCTTCAGTATACTGTCGATGAAGATTGCCTCAATATCATGATTGCCGGCTGCCATGCCGTAAAGAAAACCTACGAATTCTTCAAGAGTAAGGATATCTGGATAATCTGCCATACGGATCACACGGATATTGAAATCTACGGTGTATGTATCCTTGTGGCTTTTTTTGATAAATACTACATTTCCATTACTGGTTTTTACTTTCTCGTTTGCAAGATCAATCATTTGTTGTGTTTTTCCGCTGCCTCTGGGGCCTGTTATTAAATTTACCATGGCGAATCTCTCCTTTATGTAAGTATTGTTTGAGATTATTTCACCTCTCAAATATCATAAACCTATTATACACTAATTTTATGTGTGTAACAACTAAAAAAAGCATAAAAAAATAAAAATTTTTGAGCAATCTGCCCATATTATCGATGAGTTGAGCAGATACTGTATTTGAGAATAGCAGTTGTGGAAAGAAAACATTATGAGAAATATTCTCAAAAATGGCATTGAAAAACATAGTCGAATATGATAACATCTAAATAAATGAAAATGATTCTCAAAAAGGAGGAGCCATGTCAACAGAAGTATTGTCGTATTTTTTGAAAAATCATAACAGAAAACTGCGGCTTGGATTCCAGATTGCCCTTCAGTGCGCCCCGCTTTTAAAAGGTCTTAAAGTTTCTTGCGTTATATCGTTGGATGAGGGACTCTACAAGGAACTGTCTGAATTATTTGCCGGTATGGACATTGTTTACCATATGTTGTCCCGTTCAGATGGAAAATGTCTTGTCCTTTTTTACCGTCCCGGCGAGATGGAGGTATATCTGGAAGATCCGAAAGTACAGACGCTGCTCGATGAATATGGATATTCAGGCATGTGTATGAAGGAAATGCTAGGACGGCTGTCTGGGAGGATACGGGATTTTGCAGGAAGAGGAATGGGATTCCCTCATGAGATCGGCGTGTTTCTTGGATATCCTCTGGACGATGTGAGAGGGTTTATTGAAAATGAAGGGAAGCGGTACCTGATGATCGGTTATTGGAAAGTGTATAATGATCTGGCAGGAGCGAGGATGATATTTCAAGAGTATGACCGTGCGAAAAACTGTGCGGTAAATGAGTTTTTGACGGGGAAAAGTATCCGCGAGATTGCACTGTGACAGCCGGATATGTCCAGCGCAGGCGTCAGGGAGGAGCAGATATCAGAAAGAGCAGATGTCTGAGAAAAATAGAAGTGAAAATTTAGCAGAAACAGGAGGAGAAAACATGAGCATATCAATAGTATATTGGAGCGGAACAGGAAATACCCAGGCGATGGCAGAGGCTGTTGCGGAAGGAATCAGGGAAGCAGGAGCAGAGGCGGAAGTTATAGATGTGGGCATGGCAGAGGCGGAGAAGCTGGCGAAAGAAGAAGCTTTTGCGCTTGGTTGTCCGTCCATGGGCGCGGAACAGCTGGAAGAGTCAGAGATGGAACCATTTGTAGAAAAGCTGGAATCAATGGTATCTGGTAAAAGGATTCTTTTGTTTGGTTCTTACGGCTGGGGAGACGGAGAGTGGATGAGAGAGTGGGCGCAGCGTATGAAAGAAGCAGGCGCGGTGCTTGTGCGTGAGGAAGGTGTGATTGCAAACGAAGCCCCGGATGAAGAGGCGCTCGCAGAGTGCCGATTAGCCGGAAAAGAGCTGGTTTAAGCTGTTGTATCCCGTTCTGAGCGGACAATATAATTTCATGCAAAGCCGTTGACAAAACTGATCTGGGACGCATATGATAAGATATCGGTAAAAATTATTACGAGTGTGTCAACGGAGGGCGAGAAGGGTATGGATAAAAATACACTGTTCGGAATACTGATACCATTTGCCGGGACTGTACTTGGCTCGGCAATGGTATTTTTTATGAGAAAAGAAATAAAACAGAAGCTTGAGAAAACGCTGCTCGGATTCGCGTCCGGGGTCATGATCGCGGCGTCGGTATGGTCGCTTCTAATTCCGGCAATCGAGATGGCGGAGGAAAAGGGTGGGATCTCATGGTTCCCGCCTGCAGTGGGATTTCTGCTGGGCATGGGTTTCTTATTGCTTTTAGATACCCTGACACCGCATTTGCATTACAAAGATGAAAAGCCAGAGGGTGTTCCTGCCCATTTAAAAAAAACAACAATGCTTGTCCTTGCAGTTACATTGCATAATATCCCCGAAGGTATGGCGGTGGGCGTGACCTTTGCCGGTGTGTTGGCGGACAATACGCTGATGACGATAGCGGGGGCGTTCGCGCTGTCCATCGGTATTGCTATCCAGAATTTCCCAGAAGGCGCGATCATTTCCATGCCGCTTAAAAGTCAGGGGCTGTCAAAGGGAAAAGCGTTTGTATATGGGGCGCTGTCGGGCATCGTGGAGCCAGCTGCCGCGCTTATTACGATCCTGCTCACCGGATTTGTCGTGCCTCTTCTGCCCTATCTTTTATCTTTCGCGGCGGGGGCAATGATCTACGTGGTGGTAGAGGAACTGATTCCCGAGGCGCAGGCAGGAGAGCACTCGAATATTAGTACCGTGGGCGTTGCCATAGGGTTTGTGCTTATGATGATACTGGATGTAGCTTTAGGATAGCAGGGGATGCTGCAGCATCCCCTGCTATTTTGCCGATGCCTGTGCTGAAAGTTCAGCCAGCGCTCTGATCTGATATCCCATCTCCTCCCATTTCCCAAGCAGTTCATCCAATATCTCTGCGTTAGTGCGTGACGTGTTGTGTAACAGGACGATTGCGCCGGGATGGATGCGTCCGATTAGCTTGTCAAAGGCCTCTTCTTTTGTGGGCTGGTCATTTTCGTACCAGTCTACATAGGCCAGGCTCCAGAAAAAGGTCTGGTAGCCCAATTGTTGAGCGTTCTTTAGGTTTGATTCGCTGTATTTTCCCTGGGGGGGCCGGTAGAACTTAGTCATTTCCTCACCTGTAACCTCTTTGTATGCGTCTTCTACATCTGTTAGTTCTTTTTGAAATATTTCCATAGCCGAGATTTGTGCCATATCAGGATGATGCCATGTGTGGTTGCCCACGGTGTGCCCCTCCGAGATCATTCTTTTGATCAGTTCAGGATTTGATTCTATGTAAGTGCCTACGACGAAAAATGTGGCGGGGGCGCCGTGCTTTTTCAATGCGTCCAGTATCTGCGGCGTATTGCCGTTTTCATACCCGCAGTCGAATGTCAGATACAGGATTTTTTCGTTGGTATCCTGCGCATAGAAAGCGTCATATTGCGCCAATTCTTCAAAGGTGGCGTTGGCGACAGGAGGCTGCCCCTCCTCCTGAAAGCTCAGTCCCCAGTTTCCCTCTGCCGAAGTCTCTACTGCCTCTGCATTTTTGTGAAAAGGCGTATGATCCAGAAAAAAACCGATCCCTGTGCCTAGTGTGTAAGCGGCGAGAAAAATAAGGAGAACAGCGCCCGCCTTTTTTGTCAAGAGGGTATTTCTGATAAATAGAGAAAATGTGTGTGAAAAAGAATTTCTCATATGGTCATCCCGTCTTAGCGCCGATGGATACCGGCGCAATTGTGATTTGTAGATAATATATGACTGGCGGGGCAAAATAATGAAGTATGATGTGCGTAATCATGAGGACACCAATATACGGCAGGTAGACATTTCCAGTGCGGGGTAGTAAAATATTACAGGAAAATCGAGTCAAAGAATGGAGAGCATAATGAAAAGATCAGTAATGTTTTTTGATATTGACGGTACTCTTCTAAGTGAAATCACGCGCAAGATACCGCGGAGCGCCATTGACGCGCTCAAAGAGGCAAAGAAGAGAGGGCATCTGTTGTTTATCAATACAGGAAGGACAAGATGCAGTATCCCGGAAGAGATCAAGAGATTTCCCTTTGACGGGTACCTGTGCGGATGCGGGACATGCCTCATTTATCGGGATGAGGTGCTGTTTGCCCGCTCGCTGCCAGAGGCAAGGGGAAAAGAGATACTTGAGAAGATACCAGAGTATGGGTTGGGCGGCATAGCAGAAGGGCCGGAGGATATCTATTTTCCGAAGCGGATGAGCAGGTTTGACGGGCTGGAGAGCTCGAGAAGATATTTTCAAGAGAAAGGACTGGGAATCGAACGCTACATTGAAGATCAGGGATTTGTGTATGATAAGCTGCTTGTCTACGCGGATGAGAAGAGCGATCTGGATGGATTCTTAAAGTTTATTGAGGAGGATCTGACAGCGATCGATAGGGGAAGGAACACATACGAGATCATTCAGAAAGGATATTCCAAAGCGACAGCGTGTGGGTTTATACTTGATAAGCTGAGCTTTTCAAAGGAGCAGGCGTATGTGTTCGGTGACAGCAGCAATGATCTTGAGATGTTCCGTTTCGCGGATCATACGGTAGCAATGGGCAGGCACGACGATGTGCTGGAGCCGTACACAGAGTATGTGACAAAAAGCGTTGAGGACGACGGAATCGCCTTTGCGATGAAATATTACGGACTGATATAAACGGATAGAAAAATAACACGGGGTAAGGAGAGTGTACACATGATACAGATTAGGGAACTGAAGAAGAATTTCGATGATGTCTGTGCGGTCAGCGGTCTTTCGCTGAATATTCCTGAAGGGACTCTTTTTGGAATATTAGGCACAAACGGAGCAGGGAAAACAACCATGCTCCGTATTTTATCTGGTATTCTGGAGGCGGATGGAGGAGAGATTATAATTGACGGGGAACCGCTTGATAAAGCGAAGGAAAAGATATTTTTTTTGTCGGACAGCCCGTATTATTTTCCCAATGCAGGAATGGAACAGATGGCAAAATTTTATGAGGACCAGTATCCGGACATGGACCGGGAGTCAGTTGCATTCATGGCGGAGGCTCTGGAGCTGGATATGAGCCGCCCCCTTCGTACCTTTTCAAAAGGGATGAAACGTCAGGCATTTCTCATTCTTGCTCTGTGCGCACGGACAAAATATCTGCTCTGCGACGAGGTGTTCGACGGCCTTGATCCGATTGTGGCAGAGGTGATGAAGAATCTGTTCCGGCAGGAGATGAGAGAAAGAAGATTTACAGCAGTCGTTGCTTCTCACCGCCTGAACGAGCTGGAGGATATCTGTGGGAATATTGCGATCCTCCACAAAGGTGGTCTTGTGACCGCGGGAGATATGAAGAACAGGGCGGAGCATGTAAAGAAATTCCAGTGTGTTTTTGAAGAAGAAGAGGACACCGGCAGGATTGCGTCGGAACTTCAAAAGGATCTTGATATCGTACGAAGCCACGTAGATGGAAGCTTTGTAACGTTGGTCGTCCGTGATAAAACGAATGATGCAAAGGAAATTCTGACATCGCGGGCAGCGGTGCTGATAAGGGAAGCACCCATGAGTTTAGAAGAAGTCTTTATCGCAGAAATGGAGGGCAGGGATTATGACATTCGGAAAGTGCTTCATTAACTGGATAAAGGAGGCGGGAAGAGGACATCTTTGTGCTTTTGCGGGATGGGGGACGATGTTTGTATATGGAGTCCTGCTGATAACCCGTTTGAGTTTCAATACCGATTATACATATTTTGGGGTTGGAAGCGTAGAACTGATCTGGGTCTGCGTAGGACTGGGGCTGTTCCTTGGGTTTTCGGAATTTTTTTATCTGTTGCAGCAAAAGAAACAGGATTTTTATTACAGCCTGCCGGTGAAAAAAGATGTAATTTTCTGGAGCAGGTATGTTCACGGGCTCGTACATTTCCTTGTGCCATTCCTTCTTGTCATGGCGGTGTGCGGTGTCTATCAGGCGTCGCTGGACATGGTCTTCGCACCTTTTACAGGGAGCTATACAGCCAAGAGCATGCTCATTTTTACAGGGGTGTTCCTGATCTTTTATCACATCGGGATCCTCTGTGTTACTATATGTGGAAATATTATTTCCGCAGTGTTGGTATGCGCTTCGTTTATCCTGTATTTCCCAGTTTTTATCCGAAATGTGCTAACTACATTTTGTGAAAATTATTTTATAACATATTATAGAATAGAATTACTTGAGAAATTAAATAATATCCTATCTCCTTTTGACTTATCTGTGAGTATGAGTGGGGGCGGGGTTTTTGAAAAGCCCCTTGTCCTCCGGTTTGCCCCGTCAGGGATATGGGTAGCGGCTGCCGCCATCTGGATTCTTGTTCTGTTCTTCCTTGTGGTGATGGCATCCGGAAAACGAAGGGCAGAGCGGACAGGAAGGATCTTTACTCTAACAGCAGCGGAGCGGATATGCGAGACTGCGATTGCATTTCTCTCAGGTATGTGGGTAGCTGGATTTATTATCGATGTGTCCGGGATGGCAAAGAGCCGTCCGTTATGGACAGGTGTTTTGGGAGCGGCAGTGAGCATCATTGTGGTATGCTGCGTGCATTTTCTTTTGGAAGCGATTATGAAGAAAAAAGATATAAAATTCTCCCGGAGAAAGTGGCAGCTTGTGGCGTGTGTAGCGGCAGCAGGGATGTCCGCGGCGTTTCCTGTGGGAGCTCCTGCTTATGACGGATATCTTCCAGAGCAGGTTGCTGCGGTAGGCATCAGTGTGGATGGTATCAACATGGATTACGATACCTATCTTGAGGTGAGCCGTAGGAATGAGTGTTATGAAGCGGACTCACAGATGGAGAAATATACGCTGTCATCAGAAGGAAAGACTGCGGTTATGGGGTGGCTGCGGACAGTGGCAGAGCAGAGGAGAACGTCAGAGGCGTATACTTATGCGGATGTGTGCTTTTTGACAGAGGACGGCAGCAGCCATTACCGTTCTTATCCTGTCAGCCGGGAAGCAGTGGAAGCATTTGCCGCTGTTTATGAGACAGAGGAGTACAAACGGATTGCCTATCCGGCTGTGGAGTTGGAAGCTGTTTCGGAAAACCGCTTTACATGGGATGACGGTATTAGTTCCTCCGGGCTCAAGATGTCAGGAGATGAGAAGGAGGCGATGATTGCCGCATACAGAGAGGATGTGGCAGAACTCCGGATGGAAGAGCTTCACACGACGCTTCCGCTAGGGGAAGTGAAGATCAAGTCATCAAAGACCGGCGGGACAACAGATATGCTTATCTACCCCTTTTTTGAGCACACTTGTGCTCTGCTAAAGAAGTGTGGTGTTGACACTGGAAAAACATTAGCGTCTTACCCGGTGAAGTCAGTGGAAGTCATGGAGAGTTATTATGTCCCTGCAGGTACTTCCGGCGGGGTATCAAGATCATATTATGAAGCTCCAGATGAGGTGGAAGAATGGAAGCAGAAGCTGGCGCCCTATGAACTGGATCTTCAGCCCCTTTTCTATCCATTGGATCATTCGAAGGATATCACTATAGAGGTGGAGGATGTGGAAACCAATTCTACAAGTTATGTTTCTTGTGCACTCCTGCCTGAAATGTAAGACTGGTGTATAAGAGTTTTCTGGCAGAGCCGACAGGATTCTTCTTTTTTCTTTCTGATACAGTGGTATACTGTGGCAGATCATAGTAGCATATGCGGTATTCCTGAATATGAGGCATACATACGGCGGATGCCGCAAAAAGAAGGAGGAAGAATATGACAAAAAAGAGGATCATTCTCATAGCGGCAGCGCTCGCCGTACTTATCACAGGAGCCGTGATAGGAACCAATCTGTACAGAAACCGTTTTGACGCGGGAGAATATGTACAGGCAGTATTGGATGTATCTTATAAAAACGAGACGGAGCAGTATGTTGAGATCACGGGGGTGTCAAAGGAAGAGGCAGAGCAAATATTTGAGAATAATCTGGATGCGACGATGGAAGGATTTGAGGCGTCCGATATGCCACAGGAATTCATACCCCAATACCGTGAGCTTTTCTCGGAACTTGCGCAAAAAGTCAGTTATACGGTGGAAGATCCTATAAGAGAGGAAAATGACGTCTATGAGGTGCTGGTGAAAGTCAAACCTATCACCCTGTTCCCGGATACTCACAGCACGTTCCAGAAGAAAGCCAAGGAGTATGCAGATCAGGTGACAGACAGTGTGATGAACGGGGGAGCGATGCCTTCAGATGAAGAGATGCAAAAAGAGATCTATCAGATCTATTATGACGTGCTGAAGGAAAAGATCGATACGGGGATGCTCTACGGTGAGGCGAAAAATATTACACTTCAGGTGAAGAAAGAGGGCAGCAGAGAATTTTCAGTCTCGCAGGATGATATGGACAGGCTGGATGCCCTGCTGATCGAGGATGCGCAGGCAGAATAGGGGAGGACGAAAAGGCATTATCATGGAAGAGATTGATTTCATGATAATGCCTTTTTGAAATTTATTTTATTTGTAGTGCAGTCCCGTTTTCGAATTTAACCATGGATTTATAAAAATTTCATCTTATTGACCGGCCAGTAGCGGAACACTGCTTTTCCCAGTATCTCATCTTCAGTGACGAAGGTGTGTTCCCAGTAGCGGGAGTCCCGGGAGTTGTTGCGATTGTCTCCCATGACAAAATAGCAGTCTTCAGGTACGGTGTAAGGACCAAAAGAGCCCTCCATGGGTTCTTTTGTCTCAACATCTTCAAGAGGCGTGTCAGAACCGTTGATATAGATGTGGCCGTCCCTGATCTCCACAGTTTCCCCGGGCAGACCGATGATACGCTTGATAAAAAGCTGACTTTCGTCATCTGGATATCGGAAGATAATAATGTCAAATCGTTCCGGTTCCCCGAGTACATATGCCAGTCGGTTTCCAAATACCCGATCTCCGGGCATAATTGTGTCCTCCATAGAACTAGACGGGATCTGCGCGTTTACAATAACGAAATTATTGATCAAAAGAGCGGCGGCAATTGCAGCTATGAAAGCGGCTGCCCATTGGAGCAGCTCTTTTATAATGGACCGCTTTGCGTCGCGTGATTTTCTTTGTGTCATAATATAACCCGCTTTCTGTACTGATTTGTGCCTGATGTATCAGCCCTGTCATTATATCAGATATTTTCAGAGCTGTACAATCTTTTCTCCCTGCCGCTGATTGCGGGGAACTAAGATAGAAAGAAAAAGTAGGCACAGGCTTCTTTGAAATTTCCCATGATTAGGCATATATATAGATACGATTGATATTTGCCAGATAAGGAGTTTAAATTATGATAGAGAAACGGTTTCAGGTAGCAGCAGCGTGCTTTATTACACTTGCCTCTCTTCTGCTGACTTCCTGCGGGAATGCGGGCGCATGGATTCAATTGGAGCAGACACTGCTGGATTCGGGAGGAAACTACGAGACAATCGGGGAAGTGCGGACTATGGGGTGATCCTTATATGGAGATCAATGACAACGAACCGGAATTTAACGAGGAAGAGCTGATCATGGATTCCTATGGGACATACAGTGAGTTGGACAGCTTAAGCAGATGTGGAACGGCGCAGGCATGTGTCGGGGAGGATCTAATGCCTGATGAGGCGCGGGAAGAATACATAAAGGAGCATCCTCGCATGGTAAGTATAACACAAATCTACGACATGTCCTGCATCGGGAAGAAAGCCACTGATCCGTCCATAGGAACACCATTTGCCGCTATGCTTTGTGGGTTCGAAACAACTCTTCCGCTTATACCCATAGGCGTTTGCTGGAATTGTTGTTGTGGCTGCTGTACCTGAAGATTTTGCTGAAACTGCTGTAATCCCTCTAATCGCTCTATGTATGGCTGTTACGGGTTGTGCTGTTGATTGTAATTATTCATCTGTGGATAATATGGTTGATACGTCTACATAAGGATTTTCCTCCTTTATTTCCTCTAAGGCTTCTTGAAACACATGGACTGCCGTTGACTGGCATCCAATTGGAATCTTCTGCATTTCCGGGTGAAAAAATTTTTCTCTAAAAACTCATCCGTAAACATAGGAATACCTCCTTATGCTTAAATTTTTGCATAAAAAAAGAATGCTACTGCCTAGCGTTCACACAGAGGCCATATTAAATTTTACATAAAACTAAAAGAACATCCTCGGCATTTTCCTTTCTTTTAGTCTGTTTTGCTTACCCCTATGATTACCTTTTGATTTTTTAAAAAACAAAAAACGCTTCAAACCCAGTAAAATCAAGGTTTTTCAGCGTTTTGAAAAACAGGGGATGAGAGAATCGAACTCCCACCAAAGGTTTTGGAGACCCCTATCATACCATTTGACCAATCCCCTGTATATGCGGCATGCTCACGCAAGCCACTTATTTAGTATACTGTGACACATTTCATT
>DXAK01000023.1 GCA_019117065.1 Candidatus Mediterraneibacter pullicola
TTCTAGCTAATTCTTCCCTTTTTACTGTTTGTGGTTCCTTTGAACCGTTCTTAGAATTTTTCTCTTTAAAGAAATTTTCAAGGGTTGTTGTCTATTGTTCAGTTATCAAGGTCCTCTGCCGTTCTTTCCAAGCGACAGCTTTGATAGTATATCAAAGCACATTCTTCATGTCAAGAACTTTTTTCTTCTTTTTCGCTTCCCCTTTAGCGGGTCAGCTCAAATATATTACCATTTTCCAATACCGTTTGTCAACTATTTTTTACAAGTTTTTCAACTTTTTCCTCGAGTTAATTTACCGGTACTATATCTGGTATTTTGCTCTGATACCACCCACAATCCGCTCTTGAGGACACAAAAACTACTGGAACTTTCCAGTAGTTTTCGGATGATATCAAACGGAGAAAGAGGGATTTGAACCCTCGCGCCGGTTTCCCGACCTACACCCTTAGCAGGGGCGCCTCTTCAGCCTCTTGAGTATTTCTCCTGATTCTGAATGAGACCGCGGCAATCCACCGCAGCAATTTATTCAGTTCTGCACTGATGTGCGATGTTTATTATACTAAACACATTTTCTAATGTCAACGGAATTTTTTAAAAAAATAAGTTGCTTTAAGAAGTATACGCGTCAATCACTTTCTGGATCCGCTCCTGAACCAGTGCAGCAATCGCCGTTGTTTTCATATCCTTATATTCCTCATAAGCGATGGCCTCCATAAAATGAACCTGCACCGTGACCGGTTTAATACTGTTCGTGTCAAACGGACGAAAAGAATCAATCAGCGCCACGGGCACGATCGGACACTGCGCTTTTGTCGCTGATTTAAAGCTGCCTCCCTTAAACGTACCGACACGATTTCCATTTTTTGACCTTGTGCCCTCTGCAAAAATAAGGTAGTTTCTTCCTTTTTTAACCTCATTTGCTACATCAACAATAACCTGCATCGCCTGGCGCACATCATCACGGTCGATTAGGAATGCCTTCATACACGCAAAAACTTGTTTTAAAAACGGAATCTTTCCGACTTCTTTTTTTGCCACTACCGAAAACGGACGCGGGCATGCTTCAATGATCGCCAAAACATCGTAAAGGCCTTGATGGTTCGGGAAAAGCATGAATCCGTCTCGCCCGGGAATATTCTCTCGCCCGTAAACGTCGATATGGACATTTCCACCCCTATTCGCGCGAAGGTCAATCCATTTGAGAAAGGCGTACATATTCTCTTCTGTATATTTGTCCACATGAGCGGCTCTGTAGCAGAGACGGATCCATCCATATGGCACCATAAATATATTTCTCAGTACCATCATCCATATACGTTTCATGACATATCCCCCTCTATCTCCTTGTATTCTCTAATCGCCGTTTCATACAGGTTATTCCCTTCACTGTCAACGACAACGATAACCGGGAAATCCTTCACCGTGAGCCTGCGCACCGCCTCCGTCCCAAGGTCATCATATGCAATCACTTCCGATGATGTAATGCACTTAGACAAAAGGGCGCCCGCGCCTCCCACTGCCGCAAAATAGACCGCTGCGTTTCTCACGATGGCATCAATCACTTCCGGTGATCTTTTCCCCTTGCCGATCATAGCTCCCATACCAAGATCTAACAACTGGGGCGTGTACTTATCCATCCTGCTCGCTGTCGTCGGCCCCGCGGAGCCAATCGGCCGCCCCGCCCTTGCAGGAGAGGGGCCCATGTAATAAATCATCTGGCCTTTTATATCAAACGGAAGCGCGCCGCCGCTTTGGAGTGTCTCCTCCATTCTTTTATGAGCAGCATCCCTCGCCGTATAGATCGTTCCACTGATATATACATAATCCCCTGCCTTCAAGGATTTTGCCGTTTCCTTATCTACCGGCGCCGCGATATGTTTATCCATCGCCATACCCTCGTCTTTCTGTATTTTTTCTATGTACTGCCTGAAGCCCCGCCGTTTTTCGAAAATACCCGTCACCTCTGATCCGATCCTTAAATCACCCTCACTACATGCCGATTTACATGGCAGCATATATTGACCGCCACAGGCAGTCCCGCAATGTGGGTGGGATAAGTATTGATATGAACCGCCAGAGCAGTGGTCGTACCGCCCAAGCCTCCCGGGCCAATGCCTAGATGGTTGATCTTCTGCAGGAGCTCCTCCTCCATCTCTTTGATAGCCGGAATCTTTGAATGGCTTCCCGCCTCTCTCGTAAGAGCTTCTTTCGCCATAACTGCGCACTTTTCAAAGGTACCTCCGATACCAACTCCTACAACCATAGGAGGGCAGGCATTGGGCCCCGCGTCTTTCACCGCAGTAAGAACAGCATTTTTCACACCCTCAATCCCTTCCGCTGGCTTTAGCATAAAGATCCTGCTCATATTCTCACTTCCGAATCCCTTCGGAGCAACTGTAATTTTTACCTGATGTCCCGGCACAATACGGGTATGAATAACGGCAGGCGTATTATCTTTCGTATTCTCACGAATCAGCGGATCACCAACCACAGATTTTCTCAGGAATCCATCCCTGTATCCTCTTCTCACCCCCTCGTTCACCGCGTCCTCCAAGGCCGCTCCTTCCAGATGGACATCCTGCCCGATCTCCAGAAATACGACCGCCATTCCAGTGTCCTGACAAATAGGGATCATATCCTCAGACGCGATTTTTAAATTTTCCTGAAGCTGTTCCAGTATCTGTCTTCCCAGAGGCGACTTTTCCTTTTCTGCCGCGCGCTTCATTACATTTTTCATATCGCCGGAGAGGAAATGATTCGCTTCGACACACATTTCGCTGATCTTCTCTGTAAGTTCTTCCGCATTGACTGTCCGTATCATAATTCAATCTCGATCTTTCTGTTCGTCCTTTTGTAAGGATAATATTTCACGCCGGCGGCGTCCATCATCTTCTTAGAAGCGATCACACTGGGCGTATCTGCGTATTTATCACAGTCATAAATGACTTCCTTAATACCCGCCTGAATAATTGCTTTGGCACATTCATTACACGGGAACAGCGAGACATAAAGCTTCGCTCCTGAAAGGCTTCCTCCGCTGTAATTGAGGATTGCGTTCAGCTCGCTGTGAGTAGAGTAAACATATTTAGTCTCCAGCGGATCCTCTCCCTCCCGCGCCCACGGGAACTCATCATCTGAACACCCCATCGGGAATCCATTATATCCCATAGACAATATCTTATTGTCCTGACTTACAATACAGCATCCCACCTGAGTATTGGGGTCTTTTGAGCGCATTCCCGACAGCATCGCCACTCCCATGAAATATTCATCCCACGACAAATAATCTTTTCTTTTCTCCGTCATAATTCCCATCCCCTTTCTCTTTTTCATCGCCATCCCCCATACATGGATTTATTGCGTTCCAAAAATGCGATCCCCCGCATCACCCAGCCCGGGCACAATATACCCATGATCATTGAGTTTTTCGTCCAATGCCCCGATGTAGATATCCACGTCCGGGTGCTCTTCCCGCATTCTCTTCACCCCTTCAGGAGCAGCGATAATGCACAGGAAACGGATATTTTTTACGCCTTTCTCTTTCAGCATTCGGATAGCCGCCGCGCTGGAACCACCGGTCGCGAGCATTGGGTCCACGACA
This sequence comes from Candidatus Mediterraneibacter pullicola, assembly GCA_019117065.1. Taxonomy (GTDB): domain Bacteria; phylum Bacillota; class Clostridia; order Lachnospirales; family Lachnospiraceae; genus Mediterraneibacter; species Mediterraneibacter pullicola. The sequence continues at coordinate 3,602 of DXAK01000023.1, forward strand.
AACACCTGCCTCTCGCTGCAATCCGCCGGAAGTTTACAGTAATACTCCACCGGCTCCAGGGTCTCAGGATCACGGTAAAGCCCAATATGTCCCACCTTAGCTGCGGGCATGAGCGAGAGCATTCCGTCCACCATACCTACGCCCGCGCGCAGGATCGGTACGATCGCAAGCTTTTTGCCTGCCAGCTCTTTCCCTGTCATCTCAGTGATAGGAGTTTTAATCCTCACATCCTGTAATTCCAGATCCCGGGTAGCCTCATAGCACATCAGCTGCGCGATCTCACCGATCATCTCTCGGAATTCTTTCGTACCCACAGTCTCCTGTCTAATATAGGTGATCTTATGGGCGATCAACGGGTGTTCCATAACAATTACTTTTCCTGTCATTGTTCTTCCTCCACTAGTGAATCTAATTTTTTTGCAAGCTTCTCAACCAGCTCCCGCAGGATCTCAAAACACTCTCCATATGCGGTCAGCGGTTTGCCATAAGGGTCAGGGACCTCAACGTCCGACTCGACAAACTCGCTTAATGTATATATATTTTGTGCCTGCCCGTATTCCGCCAGAAGTTTATGCTTCTGACTTTCATCAATGGCGAGGATCAGGCTGTCTTCCTGAAAATTCTCCTCGTCAACCCCCCGGGAAACATGTCCTTCCAGTGTCATCTGCGCACTCTTCATGATCGCTTCTGCCTTCTGGTTCGCCGGTTCAGGAAACAGGACTACGATCCCCCTTGAATCGATCACATATTCCTGTTTTAAGTCATAGTGCCTCAGGATCTCGGCCGCCATAGGCGCCAGCGCGGTATCCGTCCCACACACAAAAGTAATCCGTCGGTATTTCTGCTGTTTCGCCACTGCCGATGCTGAGATACGCAGATGTCCCGCTGCTTTTTCCAAACGGTTCATAATCGCTTTTCCCATGCCCTGAACAGCAAAGGATTCGCTATATATCGTTTCTACATTTTCTTCATCAAACTCTCTGAGCACACGGTATAGATTCCGGGCAATTGTCTTTTCATTCTCTCTTGTTCCAATATTTTTGACGATACCATATTTATAGAAGGGAAGCGTTTCATCAGTGGCTATAATCCCAATCTTGCAACCCTTCCTGTCAGCCTCGTAAGCCAGCTGGCGGATCGCCAGAATTTCCTCGCGGAGATCCCCCTCGACAATAACGAGCTTCGCTTTGGGCGCATAATGCCGGTACTTCATCCCCGGAGCCTTCGGCGCTGTCTCACTCTCATCACCCAAAAGCGTCTCATCCACGCTTACTTCTCCGATTACTTCCTCAAGCATCTCTGCTGTGACTGCCCCGGGTCTTAAAATCATCGGCGGATTGACTGTCATATCCAATATCGTTGATTCCAGCCCTATGTCCACTGCTCCTCCATCAAGGATCATATCGATCTTACCACCCAGATCTTCCTCCACATGTTCCGCCGTCGTAGGGCTGGGCCGCCCGGATGTATTAGCGCTAGGCGCGGACACAAATCCGCCTGCAGCGCGGATCAATTCTCTCGCCACCGGGTCCTCCGGCATCCTCACTGCCACCGTATCAAGCCCGCCTGTCGTCCCATAAGGCACAATTTCTCGCTTATCAAAAATCATGGTCAACGGTCCCGGCCAGAAATGGGCCGCCAGAATGTCCGTCTCTCCCGGGATATTGACCGCAATCTTTCTTAGCTCTTCATAGTCAGCTATATGCACGATAAGGGGATTGTCCGACGGGCGTCCTTTTGCTGCGTAAGTTTTAAGCGCAGCCTCTTCTTTAAGGGCGTCGGCTCCCAGTCCGTACACTGTCTCTGTCGGAAAGGCGACAAGTCCGCCTGATCGCAGAACTTCCCCCGCTTCCTGTATAACAGTCTTATCTATTTGATTCTTATCAATTTTTCGTATTTTTGTCTCCATAAGATTTATTATATCATTATTAAGAATAAAAAAAAACTCTTTTATCTATCCACGTTATTCCTCTATATATTGAAGAATCCCTTTTACTATAGCTTCCGCCATCTTCCTCTGATAATCTTCAGTGATCAGCTTCTCTGCCTCCTCATAATTACTCAGGAATCCACACTCTGCGATGACTGTCGGCACTTCCGTTTTCTTCAATATATAATATGTATCGTTTGCCTTGGCCTCTTTTGTATTCTCAGGATCCGCTTCCCGTAGAGCTTCCTGAAGCATAGACGCGGCGCGGGCGCCTTCTTTGGACTCGCTGTAATAGAATACTTGAGCGCCATGTACACTTTCTTCATGATAACTATTCTGATGGATGCTGACAGCAAGAACAGGATTTTCCCGGTTCATGATATCAACGCGCGCCTTCAGGTCACTCACCTGATCCTCGCCGATACGGTTCTCGTCCGAGCGCGTCATAACAACCTCCACGTTTTCCTTTTCCAGCAATTCTTTTATAATCAATGAAATCTGCAAATTGATCTCTTTTTCTTCAGCTCCGTTTATCCCTTTCTTCCCGCCATCGATTCCTCCATGACCGGGGTCAAGGACAATAAGCCTTCCTCGTCCCGCTGAAGTCGCCGTCTCCGAACTTTCCCGCCCCTTCATAAACCCTTTCTTAAGGAGCCCTCCTCCTGCCTGACACAGCACGATCAATACCATCAGCGCAACGATGGCAGCTACGAATTTGATTTTTCTGAGCATAAAAACATCCTCCTTTCGCATATATCAATATATATGCGAGAGAAGGATGTCTCTTTCTGGACTATCTCCGATTTTATTCCATTTTATCTGCTCTTGTCAATTTACATACTGCAAGATCAAATCCCAGACTCCGGACGCTTCCATGCCAAGGCACCATTCCGCCACGCCTGCAAGATTGTTGGCTTTTATCACTTTCAGTTTTTCTTCCAGCGACTGACTGTCCTCAAGCCATATCTTATACGTTCCGCCGTCGCCTTCCCACTGAGCATAATTTTGCTTTGCCACCGCATCCCACTCGGTCTGCGCCCCAGCGTTCGCCACCACACTGGCCGCTTCTTCCATTCCATAAGCTGAACTTGTAATCTTATTTGGGTAGGAAGCCGCCTCAGTGCCCTCCTCCTCTGCCAGCTCGTCGGCTGTCTTCGGAGTCTCATGCCACAGCCGAGTGTAGAAAGGAATTCCTGCAACTAATTTTTCTGCAGGAACAGATTCCAGTGCATCCGCGATACCATTTTCCAGATATCCGATGGACGCCACAGAACCCGCTTCATAGGAGCTGTCCGTATGCTCATCATATCCCATAATAAACACGTAATCCGCTACAACGCCCTGCTCTTTCAGATCATAATGCTGATTATATGGCTGAGGCACATAGTTGTCCACCGAGAACACAAGTCCATTCTGCCGGCATTTCACAGACAGTTCTCTGACGAACTGTATATAATGCTCTCCGCAGTCCGCAGATATAAGTTCAAAATCAAGATTGATGCCATCCACTCCGGATTGCAGGGCCTCCGCGATCACTTGATTGATTACCCTCGTCCTTTTTGACGTATAGCTGAGTACTTCGTAAGTTTCCGCATAGGAATTGATCCCCCCGTGGAAATCCCGGAGCACAGCCCAAACCTCAATATTGGACTGATGTGCATAGTTGACGTAGCTTGAATCTGCAATCGAAGACACATTCCCCTCCGTGTCGGAAAGGCTGAACCATGTGGGGGCAATGGTTGTAAGTCCCTTGGTACCCGCAATCATCTCAAGCACATAACTGTTGGCAGTCGTGTTAGTCACGTTGTGCCATGCCATATTGATGGTATAATCTTTCTTAATATTACTATATACCGGCTCCTCAAACTCGCGGGAAGTCGTCTCTGTACCGATATCCCTTAGGGCACTCGTTTTAATATAGCCTACAAATCCATCCTCCGTACCAACTTTCATCCAATCGTCCTCATCCTCAAGAACTGTAACTTTATCGGACTTCTTCACTTCTGTTAGAATCGGGCTTTTCACTCCGCCTTGATAGCGAACTTCTGTATCCCTTTTAACCGTGGCGGTCTTAGTCTCGCCCCAGTCAGATGTGATGACAGCTCTTACCGTCTGGTCATCGTATACCGTATAGTCCATGTTTGTATACGTCTGGATGAAGGGAAGCGCAATATACGCTGTTCTGCCTTCTGTCTTAAGGATCACATAATCTTCGCTCTTTTTCTCTGTTATATCTGTATATTCTCTACTGCCCACCTCGACAGAAACGCTTCCGCCCGGCAGGGTGTACAAAAGGACATTCTCATTTGAGTCCCAGTAGAATCTGCTGTTGATCCGATCACGCACTACAGAATACTCAATATAATACTGCCCGTCATAGATCTTCCCCGGCGCAGGATCCTCTGTATCGGCTCCTTCTGCAACAGCGTCGCTCTTTCTGACCACTTCATTATTCACAACCACAGCGATGTCGTTGTCCGCTTCCACTTCATAATATTGTCCCAAATCGGCCCTCTCATCTGATGGCCCGTACTTCTTCCAGATCACGAACCCGCCAACCGCCGCAATAATCAATAAAATAAGGATCAATGTGCGGATTACCGCGTTGCGTCGTCTCCTTCTCGCTCTGCTGCTCCTTCCGCCCGGCTTTCGTCTGCTGCCGGGACTGCTGCCCGCCGGTCTTTGGGCGTATCCGTCCGGACGCCGCCTGCGTGTGCTTCCATCTCCGGTTCGTCTCTGAGCCGCGCCCTTTCTTCCTCTTTCGTCCATGCCGTACCTCCTCACAGGAATGAATGCTTGCGATTATTATACCGCCTGCGCAGGAAAGAAAGCGCCCGAGAGGGCATTTTCTTTCCAAGTGGTGGATAGCCGGTATAATCCCTACGCAGCAGGGCGGACCGCAAAAGCGGTCCGAATCGCACTTCGTGCGATTATTATACCACACTTTCTCCATACTTCATTAACATTTTTCCTGTTTAGATATATTTTAAACAGCATTTTACAATACAGCTATAACTTTGTCCGGCAGGTCATGGGGTAATCCCCGCCCAGTTATCCTCTTTGATATCTGTAAATCTAAGCTCCTTTATGCTGCCGTCATGACTTATGACATAATCGCGCATGTATGTTCCTTCCTCTTTTATCATATGGGCCGTCACGATTTGGAGCGCGCTTGCATGATAACCGTCAAGAGAGATATCAATTCCTCGTTTTTCATATTTCTCCAGTTCCTCAAACAATTCCCTATACTTTGTTTCATCCATTTTCATCTGACGTATACTCCTTTCCTCCGCAGACCGTGATAAATAGTGCAGTCCGTCTTCTTTCCCATATGGAAGTATCTGTGACATACCCTCGGAATCCGAACGGAACAAAAGACAGCGGGACTTGCGGTGGTCTTCCTTTTTCCTTGTTTTCTCCTTTCATTTGTTATTTACTTATCAGACGATACCATCTTTTGTAAGTGCCATTATAAGAATGGAATTTCTCATTTTCAATGTGTTTTTTGTTGATAACCTATGTGGATTCGTCGATAAAGTATTCCACAGAATTTTCACATTTTATACCATATATTTTACCTTTACAATTTTCAGTTTTTTGTTTATACTGATGATGAGAATATGTATCCAAATCTATATCAGGTGCATATTATCTTATATAGTATAAGGATGTGATTATATGAAAATTGAGAAACTCAATGAGAATCAGATTCGTTGTACGTTGACACATGCCGATCTGGCAGCACGCCATTTGAAACTGAGCGAGCTGGCTTACGGCACCGAGAAAGCAAAAGCTTTATTTCGTGACATGATGCAGCAGGCATCCTTTGATTTTGGGTTTGAAGCGGAAAATATCCCGCTGATGATAGAAGCCATCCCATCCTCCGCAGATTCGATCGTTCTCATAATCACGAAGGTCGAAGACCCGGAAGAACTGGATACCAGATTTTCCAAATTCACCCCTTCCGGTGACGCGGATCCAATCAATATGGAGGCTTTGGAGAAACTCCACGGCGCAGAAGACTTCCTTAATCTTTTAAATAAGGTAAAAGAGGCTGCTGCCGGGGCACAAATCCCCGAATCAGATCCTGCTCCATCCGCATTCTCCGTGCGTCTCTTTTCCTTCCAAACTCTGGACAGCGTGATCCGGGCAAGCCGGCTTCTCGCTCCGGTATACAAAGGTGGCAATACCTTATATAAAGATGAGAGCAATGGGATGTTTATACTGGCGGTCACGCCGGCAGAACATTCCGCCAGCGAATTCAACAAGATATGCAATATGCTTTCTGAATACGGTTCCCCCGAAAAAGCAGATTCTTCAATTCTCGCTTTTCTCGAAGAGCACTGTAAACTCGTCGTGTCAGCGGATGCTGTACAGAAGTTATCTTCATTGTGATACACAGCGGATCAACACGGATTCACTTCGGTGAATGAAAACAGGGCTTTGCCCTACAACAAAACCCCCGGATTAATATCCGGGGGTTGTATCTTCCTATATTATTTACCTGCTGCTGTCATAGCTGCGTTGATCTTCTCTACGAGAAGCCCTCCGTCAATGCCATGTACCATGGCAGCCTCCTCAATCGTCTCCATCTGGGACGCTGGGCAGCCAAGGCAGTGCATCCCGATCTCCATCAATATCGGTGCGCTCTCCGGAAAAATATTAAGTAATTCCCCAATTTTTGTATCTTTAGAAATCTGTGCCATTTCTATTTCCTCCTTTATATAATAATGTTATTTTCCAGTGGTTATTATTATAATCCCTGCTGTTGAAATTATCAACCTCGTTTTCCTTTATATATATCCACAAATATTGTTCTGAATTTTCTGACATGTCCATCCCATTTTCCCGTTTTTTTAAATACTTAAAAGTCAAGAAAGAATCCGTTTTTTTTCGACAAATTTTCATTTTCATGACAACTCACCAAAACGTCCGTTCTTTTTTCCTCCTTGAATAATCCACCAAAAACGTATGTTTTTATGTGGATAATGTGGATAACTTTGTGTAAAACCTTACTTTTTCCACGTTTTTCATTACCCTTGGTGTGGATAAGTTGAAAACTTTATCTCCACTGATTTCGACTTTTTTTTACAAATAAAAACATTTTTGTGCATTTTGCTTATTTTTATGCTTTTTATGTCGAAAACGGGGATAATGCACCTCTTATCCTGAAGTACAACTCCCCGTTTCTTTTTTAGAGCACGCGTCTTACCGCGACAATCGTTGTATAGGTAGCGCTGCATATCCCGATGCCGTCCGCTTCGTTCATAGCGTTAACGATATTCCCGTCTCCCATGTACAGTCCTACATGACCATCATAGAGAATCAGGTCACCCGGAAGTGCCTCCTCATAACTCACGGCATAACCTGCGCTGCGCATCTGGCTGCTTGTGCGCGGGAGGCTGATGCCGAAATGTGCATATACCGACTGGACGAAGCCGGAGCAATCTGCGCCGTTGGTGAGACTCGTGCCGCCCCATACGTACGGGTTGCCTATAAACTGGCAGGCGTAATCAATCACTGCCTGTCCCGAAGCGGCGGCTCCTACCGTGCCTGTCTGCACAGCCTGAGCTTCTTCCTCCCGGCGCTTCTCCTCTTCGACGCGCGCTTCCTCCTCTTCCTTTGTCTCCCCATAGGAATAAGAGGTATCCGCCGTCACATAATTGCCTGACACCCAGCCGTCAATCTCCCCGACTTTCACTGGATACCAGCCATCCACCGCAGCCCCTGTCACCTTGTATGTCTCGTCCCTTCCAATCTGTGTCAGAATCTTTGACGACGTCCCTTGCCCGTCTCTAACATTCAGAGCATATGCGGTGACTGTGACTGTATTATTTTCATACTCGGAAGCCTGTTCCTCCGCCGCTGCTCCTGTAATAAGCGATTCAGAAGGAACATAGCCTTCCGCCGAACCTGATCTGATCTTCGTCCAACCGTCCAGATATTCCAGTACCTGAGCCGCAGAATCCGTATAGAGCTTTCCGACCCAGTCACTGTTTTCATCCGGGGCACTTCTGATATAGGTGTAATCCTCTGTATCAGAAAATGCCATATTCAAATACTCTCCCTCTTCTGTTGGTACCAGATAGAGATTGATATTGTCCTTTACCTCCGTTTCATAACATTTCTCCAGTACCGATTCGATCCCTTCCGCCTGTATGAATGGCTGCTTCTCTGTCTGCTCGGCAGCCGAAGCCTTAAAAGCGCTCCCCGGGATCATGACCAATCCTGCCAAAGCAGAACAGATCATCCTTTGCCTGATGTGTGTCTTTTCCATATAAAACCTCCTTTATACCATGCCTTTATCTTTTGTAGGAAGTTCTAAATGTTACATATTTGTTAAATTTATTACGTTGACATTATATCAATAGAATTATGCATTGTCAACCGAAATTCCTTGATTTTTCGTTGACATCCCTCGACATACATCACTAATTTTTCTGCTGCCCAATCTTTTTACCCATATATTCCTTAACTATTTTGTAACATATTGGCGAAATTATTCTTCTATATAAATCATCTGTCCCAAAGGAGGACGTACATATAAAATCTTAATGTGCTAAATTTTTTTAAAATATTAGTTGACAAATCAATTTTTATGTATTATATTCTAATTACAGTAATCGTTACTATTATTATTTAATAACGGTTCTCATTTAGCTATGAAAGGGGGATTCCTATTGGCAGCTTTAAAATATAGCCGGCAACGAGAATCCATCAAAAATTACCTTATGGCAACAAAAGAGCATCCCACCGCTGACGAGGTCTACATGAATGTGAAACAGGAGTTTCCCAACATTAGCCTCGGCACGGTATATCGTAACTTGAATCTTCTCACAGACATCGGGGAAGCAATAAAGATATCCACTCCCAATGGCGGAGACAGATTTGATGGAAAGCTCGAACCGCACAATCATTTTCTCTGCACAAAGTGCGGACGATTACTGGACTTGGAACTGGACATGCAGAGTATAGACGAGGTCAACCGCCTTGCCGCAGAAAATTTTGATGGAGTCATCACTTCCAGTTCCACACTCTTTTATGGGGAATGCAGTGACTGCATTAAAAAGTCATAACAATAAAAATTTTTTAAGAAAAGGAGACAAAAATTATGAAAAAATGGGTATGTACAGTATGCGGATACGTTCACGAAGGAGATGCTGCACCGGCTGAATGTCCGGTATGCCATGCACCGGCTGATAAGTTCAAAGAGCAGACAGGTGAAAGAGAGTGGGCTGCTGAGCACGTTGTAGGCGTTGCTAAGGGCGTAAGCGAGGACATCCTTGCTGATTTAAGAGCAAACTTCGAAGGAGAGTGCACTGAGGTTGGTATGTATCTTGCAATGGCAAGAGTTGCTCACAGAGAGGGATATCCGGAGATCGGACTGTACTGGGAAAAGGCAGCTTGGGAAGAGGCAGAACACGCTTCTAAATTCGCAGAGCTTCTTGGCGAGGTCGTAACAGACAGCACAAAGAAGAACCTTGAGATGCGTGTAGACGCTGAAAACGGCGCCACAGCAGGCAAATTTGACCTTGCAAAACGCGCTAAAGCAGCGAACCTTGACGCTATCCACGACACAGTTCACGAGATGGCAAGAGATGAGGCTCGTCACGGAAAAGCATTCGAGGGTCTTCTTAAGAGATACTTCGGCTAATCTGAAGGCTGGCATATTATATAATAAATAAGAAACTTTCGGCTGCCGTGGGGATCACACAAGATTGAAACGGCAGCTTTTTTACACTTACATAAAAGGGAGAATTTGATCATGTCTAAATACGCTGGAACAAAAACAGAAAAAAACTTAATAGAAGCCTTTTCAGGTGAATCACAGGCGCGCAATAAATATACTTACTACGCATCTGTCGCAAGAAAGGCCGGTTTTGTACAGATGGCTAACATCTTTGAGGAGACAGCAAATCAAGAGAAAGAGCATGCAAAAATGTGGTTCAAAGAGTTCCACGGCATCGGAAATGTAGAAGAAAATCTTGCTGACGCTGCCGCAGGCGAGAACTACGAGTGGACAGATATGTATAAGAGAATGGCTGAGGAAGCCGAAGAGGAAGGCTTTACAGAACTGGCGGCTAAGTTCCGAGGCGTAGCTCAGGTAGAAGCTTCTCACGAAAAACGTTATCAGAGACTTCTGGATCACTACAAAGCAGGCAAGACATTCAAGGACGAGGCTCCTCTTGGATGGAAGTGCGGTAACTGCGGTTACATCTACGATGGGGACGAGGCTCCGGAAATCTGCCCGGTATGCGCTCACCCAAGAGCTTACTTCGAAAGAAAGGCCGAAAACTATTAAACAAAATGATGCTGCTGCAAAATACATCTTTTTGACATAGATAAACAACTTGTATTTTAAACTTCATTTTCCATAACATACAATATCCGCAGTCTATGATTGCATCGCGGCTTCGGGGCCGCTGCGCTCTACTTGCCGCTCACGCAACATAGACCTGCGGATATTTTGTTTTCCGAAAAGGGAAATTTTGATATACACTTGGTTATTCATCTATATAAAAAGATGTATTTGCATGAGTACCTCAGATGGCAGGTTCTTCTGATTGCTACACGTTACCGGAAGCTGCAAGATACAGATTTTCTGATATGAGTAGAGAAGTTCCAAGGGGGGCTCCAGTGAGCAAAACTTTAAGTGAGAGCGTTCTGAAAAGCATTTGAGCCGGATGTTAAATATGGGCTGATGGAGACCCTCTGGTCGAACATCAGCCCATATTGTTACATCCGCCCAAATCTTTGAAGTAGAGCGGAACGGTTTTGCGATAGGAGACGCCCCGGGAACGTATACTATCTATGTTAGAAAGATGTATTTTGCGTCATCGGAAGCATTGCTGCGCCCATAATGCCCGGCTCCTCCAGAACAGCCTGTTTAAATACCACCGGCTGCATTCCCACATGAATCATATCGCGATAGTATTTCTCCATCTTTTCAAAGAACACATCTTTGCCCTTCATAACACCGCCGCCTACAACGAACACATGCGGATCTACAATATGACCAATGGCGCAGAACATCATGGCAAGATCATATGCCATGTCGTCCACGATCTTCAGCGCTTTCTCGTCGCCTTTTCTCGCCAGTTCAAATACATCGCCGGCATTGGTGATCCGCTCGCCAAACACTTCGCGCCCTTTTCTTGTAATCGCCGTGCCGCTCGCCTCATTTTCTACCGCGCCCACATTAAGAATGTTATATTTCTCTCTGTTGCGGTCAATACAGATATTTCCGATCTCACCCGCATGCCCGTTCTGACCGCTGATCACCTTCTGATCAATGACAAGGGCGCCGCCAATACCTGTAGAGATCGTCACATAATAAACGATCGGATATCCTTTTCCGCCGCCGAGAACCGCTTCGCCGAGGGCTGCAACCTTCACGTCATTATCCATGTATGTTGGCTTTTTAAAATGATTTCCGATATACTCTGCGATCGGAAAGCCGATCAGCTTCGGAAGGTTTGTTGACACAATGATCTTTCCATTGACCGTGTCGATCGGTCCGGGTATGCCCATCCCAATGCCTTCGCACTCCTCGTATCCGTCCAGGGTTTCAATCAGGTCGATCATCGTCTGCATAACAGGCTCCGCCCCCCTCTCAGGATGACTTTCCGACTTCTTCATGCACAGAATCTTTCCATCTTCTTGTACAACTGCCGCGCGGATATTCGTTCCCCCAAGATCTACTCCGATAAATTTACGCATACTTACACCTCGTCTTTTTCTTTTCATTATATCTCTCCGGCGCAGTTGTTTCAATCTTTCTTTTCTTCTCTTCTGTCTCTTTCTCCAACTTGATCTGTTTCCGGAGTCTGACGAAGAACGAGCCTCTTCTTCTCTTTTCTGCTCATTTGCTTAATCTCCCACTCCCTGCGCATTGCCTCTTCCTTTGTGCTGAACTCCTCATAGTATACAAGCGCAACCGGAAGACGTGTTTTTGTATATTTAGCTCCTTTTCCATTATTATGATCACTTATTCGTTTCTCAATATTATTTGTCCATCCAGTATACAACGATCCATCCCCGCATTGAACAATATATGTATAATTCATGGCGCCACCTTTTCTCTTTGTCATGCTAAAAGTATTCTATCAAAAGGAGAAAGCAAAAACAACGGGGCGGTGCAAAATACAGCTTTGTTATAAGAAAGCTGTATTTTACACACTTTGAGAACTACTCCATAAAATTCATAGGATCCACAGGTTCCCCATCTTTGAGTACCTGAAAATACAGGTTCGGTCCTTCCACACTGTAATATTTCGTTGGTTCTTTTAGCGTTCCTATTGTCTCCCCTGCATTGATATAATCTCCGATAGACAGTCCCACATCCGCAAGCTGGCCATACACTGCGCTATATCCATTTCCCATATCAAGTGTAACCGTCGTTCCAGTCTGTGCTGTCTCCTCAATATCTGTGACAATTCCGGCTGCGGAAGCATTGATGCTCTCCCCTACCTCCCCAGAGATAATCATTGCAGGATTATACTTGTACTGCTCTAACGTCTGGAAAAATACAGTCTGGTCCATACTGTATCCCATGATCACAGCACCGCTCGCAGGCCATGTAAGAGTACTCTCTTCCGTAAACCATACGCCTGATGTATCTGTTCCCGCTGTCGCCTGCTCCCCGGAGGCTCCATTGTCTATTTCTCCGTCATCCTGCTCCGCGCTTTGAACCTCATCTTCTGTACTATCCGTCTCATCATCCGCTTCCGGAAGAACGATATCATCCGCCGTCGTCTCCTCTGTTTCGTCTTCTGTAAGCTGTTGTGCCTGCTCCTCGGCTTTCGCCATCTGTTCGTTCATGTCTTTCTTATAATTGCTGAAGGTGTAAGCCCCTACCAGCGCGATCACAGCAACAAAACAGATCACAATGCCAACTGCGGCACCCTTTCCTTTTAACAAGGAAGGTTTTTCATTTTTATTCATTATCATCACCTCTGGCTATATTTTTGCCAGAAACAGATTGTATTATTCAGTAATATATACGGTAAATGTACGGCTGCATATCCTCCCTTTTATCCATCAGAACAGTTCCGTCTCCTGAATATCTTTGCGGAGTTCCGTACCCTCAAAGAAAAAGGATAATATCTCTTCATACGTCTTTCCCTCCGCCGCCATCTGACGGGCTGTCCACAAGCTCATTCCCAGACCGTGTCCTTTTCCCGTAGTCGTAATCTTCACCGCATTCTCATCTCCGCTGTCTGCCGTCTCTGCTTCGCTAAATGAAAACGCGCCCGAAGGAAGAGAAAGCGCATCCCGGAACTGATCGCCTGTACAGACTGTTTCCCCAATCCTCATCTCGCTGACATAGCCTGCCGAATCATATTTTGTGATCTCAAAATCTTCAAAAGAATACCCCATTGCCGCCCTGTCTCCGTCTGCCACAGCTACGAGGAAATCCCTGCACAGCTTCTGAATCTCACTGCACGTAAATGTGAATACCTGTATCTCATCCTCTGCTTTTTTATCAAAAGGACACTCTCTCACCGCCACATATGGATATTGGTCTGTCCCCATAGCTTCCGCGGCACTCCGGGTCATCCCGGCGCTAGACTGGTGAAAAGGTGTCCACGCATATGTATCGCCATACAATAACACAGTGTCGTCTGTTTCCTCTATCGCGCGGACATACTTTTTATAAGCCGTATCAAATTCTTCTGCGCCCCACCTTTTACGCAATTCCTCTGCCGTCAAATAATTTTCCTCAAGGATCTTGTCCTCTGACTCTTCCAGCTCCCGGTATATCTGTGTGCGGATGAGGACAGCCTGCGCTTTCAACGCTTCCTCCTCACTGTCTTTTGGCATCTCTTCCGCCAGTATTCCCGCCAGATATTCCGTCCACTCGACCTCGCCCACTCCATCCGCCTCTTCGTTATCCGGCACTCTTACCCTAATATAAAAAGGGCTGCCGCTATTATTCCCTGTGACATCTACGCCGTTTACAAACACAGAAACAACATACGGCAAAAAGATCAGAATAATGAGGAAAGCAGCCGCGGACTTTAATTTCTGCTTAACAGTATATCGTCTCATAAAACAGCCCTCCATATTGTATTATATGGAGGGCGTAAAAAGCTTATTCTGTTTTCCCGGGATCTCCCTCACTATCCTGCTCTTCTGCCGAGTGTACCAGGGAAACCGGCGGCACAGGTCTATCCGGGTGTACTGGAGGAACCGGCGGTACAGGTCTGTCCGGCTCTCCTGCTGGATGTACTGGGGGAACTGGCGGTATTGGCGCCGGAGGGGGAGTCAGTACAGGCTCCTTCCCCTCCCTGAAGTTCTTATTCCTCATTGCAAAGAAGCAGAATGCCTCATAAAGAGGAACAAACTGCGATACCACGGAGTGCACAAGCGCCATATTCTCCGAAGTGAATTGCTCAAGAATCTGCTTATTGATTAGAACCAGCAGTATAGTTCTTACCACGTTGACCGCAATAAGCAGTAAGATATAGATAACATACATCAGAAGCATCCATATCAAAATAAAATCAGCGCTCCTCCTTCCTCCTGCCATGACGCCAAAGCCTCCAACAAGCATAAAAACTATCAGGAAGATTCCAGAAGACACTCCTCCGATAATCGGAATCACCAGATTCCAGATTCCCGGATTTTTAATCGTCTTATTCTTCAGTACAATTTCGCCTGCAAGTTCACCTTGGAAATAACTCCGGGCAAAGGGGATAAACGCAAGCCACGGATATTTCCTGCCCATCCGTTTCCCAATGGTATAAAGGCCCACCGCGCGGAAAATATAACTTACCAGAGCAAAGATGAGCACTGCCGTAAGCACAATAAGATAAATAGAAAAAAGCATTGTAACAACCGCATTTTCAAAATTGCTGCCTAACGGATCATAGCCATAACTGTATCCATAATTGTAATCAAAATCCATAGCTCTTCCTCCTGTTCTTTTAATCTTCTTCTCCTGACGGTACCGTAACCTTCTCTAGTTTCCAAATATCGTCTACGTACTCTTCAATGGTTCTATCGGATGAGAACTTTCCGCTGCAAGCCGTGTTAAGCATCGCCATCTTAGACCATCTCTGCTGGTCTCTGTATGCCTCCTCCACTTTCTTCTGTGCCTCGGCATAAGAGCGGAAATCCTTGAGAATAAAATATGTGTCCGCCCTGTCCGTGCACTGTGTATTAAGCAAAGAGTTATAAAGATTCTTGTACATATTGTGGTCGCCGTGAGAGTATGTGCCGTCCATGAGCTGATCCACCACACGTTTTAACTCCCAATCATTAAAGTAGATGTCTGTCGGATTGTATCCGCCGTTGTTCTCATAATTGATAACCTCCTCAGAGCTAAGTCCGAAGATAAATGCGTTCTCCTCTCCAACTTCCTGGACGATCTCAACATTTGCGCCGTCCATTGTTCCCAGCGTCGGCGCGCCGTTTAGCATAAACTTCATATTGCCTGTGCCGGACGCCTCTTTGGAAGCTGTGGAAATCTGTTCACTGACGTCAGCTGCCGCAAAGATGATCTCCGCATTAGACACACGGTAGTCCTCAATAAATACAACTTTTAGCTTTCCATTGATGCTGCGGTCATTATTCACCACATCAGCGACAGAGTTAATAAGCTTAATCGTCTCTTTCGCCCGCAGGTATCCGGCCGCCGCTTTTGCCCCGAAGATAAATGTCCTCGGATAGAAGCTCATCTCCGGATGCTCTTTGATCTGGTTGTACAGATACATAATGTGCAGGACATTAAGGAACTGTCTCTTGTACTCATGGAGCCGTTTTACCTGAACATCGAAGATAGAACGCGGGTCAACATCGATTCCATTGTGTTTCTTAATATATTTTGCCAAGCGGACTTTATTTTCATACTTGATTTTCATGAACTCACGCCTTGCGTTCTCATCATTGACATATGGCTTTAAGTTCGCGATCTTAGACAGGTCTGTAATCCATCCGTCTCCAATCTTTGCTGTAATCCAATCCGCCAGCAACGGGTTCCCATGCGCAAGAAAACGTCTCTGAGTGATACCGTTAGTCTTGTTGTTAAACTTTTCCGGCATCATCTGATAGAAATCTTTCAGCTCCTGATTTTTCAGGATCTCTGTGTGAAGCTTTGCCACACCGTTTACTGAAAATCCCGCGATGATAGCCATATTTGCCATGCGCACCTGCCCGTCCATGAGAATCGCCATCTTTTTTACCTTATTTTCATCGCCCGGGTACATCTCGCGGACTTTGATAAGGAAGCGCCGGTCGATCTCCTGCACGATCTGATAAATGCGCGGCAGAAGCTTGGAGAACAGGTCGATCGGCCATTTCTCAAGAGCCTCCGCCATGATCGTGTGATTCGTATAAGCGCATGTCTTTGTCGTCACATCCCACGCCTCATCCCAGTTTAATCCTTCCTGGTCGATGAGCAGACGCATGAGTTCCGGAACCGCAACCGTGGGATGGGTGTCGTTCATCTGAATCACGACTTTCTCATGAAGCTTTCTAAGGTCTCTGTGCTTCTTCTTATATTTTGCAAGCAGAGCCTGAAGGCTGGCAGAGATAAAGAAATATTGCTGTTTCAGACGGAGTTCCTTACCAGAATAGTGATTATCATTGGGATAAAGAACATCGACGATCAGCTTTGCAAGATTCTCCTGCTCTACTGCTTTATGGTAATTTCCCCGGTCAAACTCATCCAGCTTAAAGTCCGTGATCGCCTTAGCGTCCCACACACGAAGGGTGTTTACCACATGGTTTCCGTAGCCTACGATGGGCATATCATACGGGATTGCCAGAACAGACTCGTAGTTCTCCTGAATGAAAATGTCCTTACCTGTCTCCGGATCTTTTTCAAAACGAATATTTCCGCCGAACCGTACCTCTTTTGCATACTCTTCTCTGCGCAGCTCGAAAGGATTGCCTTCCTTAAGCCAGTTATCCGGCACTTCCACCTGATACCCGTCCTCAATCTTCTGCTTAAACATCCCATAGTGGTAGCGGATCCCGCATCCGTATGCCGGATAGTTCAAAGTCGCAAGAGAATCAAGGAAGCAGGCAGCCAGACGTCCCAGTCCGCCGTTTCCGAGCGCCGCGTCGGGCTCCTGATCCTCGATTACATTCAAGTCTATCCCCATCTCCTCAAGAGCTTCTTTCACGTCTTTGTAAGCTGTCATATTGATAAGGTTATTGCCGAGCGCACGTCCCATCAAGAACTCCATAGACATATAGTAGACTGTCTTAGCGTCCGCTTCATCGTATGCTTTTTGTGTTGCGAACCAGTCGTCAAAAATGACGTCTTTGACCGCGTAAGAAACCGCTTGAAAGATCTGCTGGGGAGTCGCCTCCTCAACAGTCTTCCGGTACAGAGTTTTCACGTTTTCTTTTACGGTCTGTTTAAAAGTTTCTTTTTCTAATCTTTTGCTGAACATCTTTATTTTCCTTCCTTTTCCACACCCATTGTAACAGCTTCGCCGTTGATCTTCCATTCTTTCACATATCCGGCAGGCTCTGCTTTCACAACTTCGTCTGCCAGCACTTCTCCGGCGATCTGAGCCGCATATTTTCCAAAGATGCTTTCTGCTTTCTCTGTTCCGTTATATGTCACGCGGATGCGGTCCATAACCTCAAAATCAGCCTCTTTTCTCATTGTCTGCACTTTGCTGATGATCTCGCGGACGAAGCCTTCCTCAAGGAGTTCCTCTGTCAGGTTTGTATCCAGAACAACTGTGATTCCGTTGTCATTTTCAGACACATAGCCTTCCATCTGTGCAGTGTCGATCAGCAGATCTTCTTTGAACAGTGTGATCTCTTGTCCGTTTACATCCAGCTTCAAGGAGCCTGTCTCATTGACCTCGTCCATCGCTGCATTGCCGTCCATACTGTCGAGGGCTGCTTTGATGCCGCCTAACATTTTACCATATTTGGGTCCGACTGTCTTTAGCTGCGGTTTGAATGTATAGGAAGTAAAGTCTCTTACATCGTCGGTGAATTTTATTTTCTTCACATTCAGCTCATCTGCCACAATATCCAAATAGAACTCAGACAGAACAAATGGCGCTTTCACGAACATCTGGCCGATGGGCTGGCGGTTCTTGATATTTGACGCATTTCTGCAGGCGCGTCCCATCACGACAAGCTTGAGCACGTGGTCCATGCTTTCCTCCAGCTCTGTGTCGATCTGCTCGTCGTTTACCTCTGGGAACAGACACAGGTGAATGCTCTCTGGCGCAGATGCGTCGATGCTGCACACGAGGTTCTGGTAGATCTCCTCTGTCATAAAGGGGATCATGGGCGCCGCCGCTTTGGATACCGTCACTAGAGCAGTATAAAGCGTCATATAAGCGTTAATCTTATCCTGTTCCATCCCTTTTGCCCAGAAGCGCCCGCGGCTTCTTCTGACATACCAGTTACTCATGTCGTCTACAAATTCTTGAAGTGCGCGCGCCGCCTCTGGAATACGGTAATGATCCAGATTGCTGTCCACTTCTTTCACCATGGTATTCATCTTAGAGAGAAGCCATTTATCCATCACGGAAAGTTTATCATATTCCAATGTATATTTTGTGGCGTCAAAGTTGTCGATATTCGCGTAAAGCACGAAGAATGCATAGGTGTTCCAAAGTGTTCCCATGAACTTCCTTTGTCCTTCCACGACCGCTTTCCCATGGAAACGGTTCGGCAGCCACGGAGCGCTGTTGACGTAGAAGTACCAGCGGATGGCATCCGCCCCGTAAGTCTCAAGGGCATCGAAAGGATCCACTGCGTTTCCTTTTGACTTGCTCATCTTCTGCCCGTTCTCGTCCTGAACGTGTCCAAGGACAATAACGTTCTTGTACGGCGCTTTATTGAAAATAAGCGTGGAAACCGCCAGCAGGGAATAGAACCATCCTCTTGTCTGGTCAACTGCCTCTGAAATAAAGTCTGCCGGGAACTGTTTTTCAAATAATTCTTTGTTCTCAAAAGGATAGTGGTGCTGTGCGAAAGGCATTGCCCCGCTGTCAAACCAGCAGTCGATCACCTCAGGCACACGGCGCATCTCCTTGCCGCACTTCGGGCACTTGATTGTCACCGCATCGATATACGGCCGGTGCAGTTCGATATCATCTGGGCAGTTATCAGACATTTCCTTAAGCTGGGCAATGCTTCCGACAGAGTGCATGTGCCCGCACTCACACTCCCAGATATTCAGCGGTGTTCCCCAGTAACGGTTACGGCTGATCCCCCAATCCTGAACATTTTCGATCCAGTCGCCGAAACGCCCTTTTCCGATACTCTCCGGAATCCAGTTGATCGTATTGTTGTTGGCAATCAGATCGTCGCGCACTGCCGTCATCTTAATGAACCACGACTCACGGGCATAATAGATCAGCGGAGTGTCGCACCTCCAGCAATGGGGATAACTGTGCTCGAACTTCGGCGCGTCATAAAGAAGGCCCCGCGCGTTCAGATCTTTTAATACTTCCGGATCTGCCTTCTTCACGAACAGGCCCGCAAACGGCGTACTCTCCGCCATATTTCCTTTTTCATCCACGAGCTGTACAAAAGGCAGGTCATACTTTCTTCCCACGTTCGCGTCATCCTCACCGAACGCCGGCGCAATGTGTACCACTCCCGTACCGTCTGTCAATGTGACATACTCGTCGCACACCACATAAAATGCTTTCTTCTTCTGCTTTGCAGCAGCATCCGCCGCACACTGGAAAAGAGGTTCATATTCTTTGCCTTCCAGCTGTTTCCCTTTGTATGTCTCAAGGATCTCATATGCCGGCTTTCCTTCTTCCGCAAGCCTGCCAAGCACTGTGTCCAAAAGGGCGCACGCCATGTAATACACATTTCCGTCCGCCGCCTTTACCTTAGCGTAATCCTCCTTAGGATGCACGCAAAGCGCCAGATTCGACGGAAGGGTCCACGGAGTCGTCGTCCATGCAAGAACATAGGCGTCCTCGTCCACAAGCTTGAATCTTACGATGGCAGAACGCTCTTTTACATCTTTGTAACCCTGCGCCACTTCCTGAGCGGACAGCGGCGTGCCGCATCGCGGGCAGTAGGGAACAATCTTAAATCCCTTGTAAAGCAGCCCTTTGTCCCAGATCTGTTTTAATGCCCACCATTCCGATTCAATAAAACTGTTGTGGTAGGTGACATAAGGATTCTCCATGTCCGCCCAAAAACCAACCGTACCGGAAAAATCCTCCCACATACCTTTATATTTCCATACGCTTTCCTTACATTTGTCGATGAACGGCTCAAGCCCGTACTCTTCGATCTGCTCCTTACCGTCCAGGCCCAACATCTTCTCCACTTCAAGCTCCACCGGGAGTCCATGTGTATCCCATCCTGCTTTTCTGGGCACCATATTTCCTTTCATCGTGCGGTATCTCGGGATCATATCCTTGATTACGCGGGTCAGCACATGACCGATGTGGGGCTTTCCGTTAGCCGTCGGTGGCCCGTCGTAAAAGATGTAATCCGGACATCCTTCCCGCTCTTTCATACTCTTCTCAAAAATGTGGTTGTCATCCCAGAACTTTTCGACTTCTTTTTCCCGAGAGACAAAATCCATATCAGTGGGAACTTTTTTATACATTTTTCTCTTCCTTTCTGTAGTTGTTCTAGCACAGCGATGTCTCGCCGACGGACACGCTCTTGCTTGGGACGGAACACAGTGTCGCATAAGACCGCAAAATACACGGTTTAAACGGAGGCGGCAGGCGGGACGCTCCTCCCTGCCACAGATAAAGAAAGGCTTTCGTCCTGTAATAGGACGAAAGCCTGATATCCTCTCGTTTTACCACCTGTTACATCATACTTGGACGCCTCTGCGTCCGCATATGGTATCCTCTAACGCGGGACTTACGTCAGCACTTACTCCGCATATTCCTTGACATTGTTTCAGATGCCGCAGCTCAGAAGTGATGTTTGGATGCTGTCTACTGATACCGGACTCACACCATCTCCGGTTCGCTGTGACGTTCGCTCAGCTCCTACTGTCTCCGTCATTGCCTTTGCTATTGAAATTTATACAAAGGTAATTATAAGAAGAAAATGCCAGTTCGTCAAGACCTTTGTGATTGGGGACGTAGTAAAATCGCATTTTACTACGTCCCCAATCAAGTTTTACCCTGTCCCTTTTCACAGTTTTTTTACAAACAACGCGCGTATGGCATTTAGCACCGCGATAATCATTACCCCTACATCTGCGAAAATCGCCATCCACATATTCGCAATACCGACCGCGCCTAATAACAGGAAGATAATCTTGATGCCAATGGAGAACCAAATATTCTGGTACACAATACGCAGGCATTTTCTTGAGATACGGATCGCCTTCACAATCTTGAGTGGATCGTCATCCATGAGAACCACATCCGCCGCCTCGATTGCCGCGTCCGAGCCCATGGCACCCATCGCGATACCGATATCCGCCCGGGAAAGTACCGGCGCGTCGTTAATCCCGTCTCCCACAAATGCAAGCTTTGCCTTCTCCGGCTTCTGTTCCAGAAGTTCCTCTACCTTTGCCACCTTATCCTCCGGGAGCAGCCCACTGTACATCTGATCAATATTCAGCTGCTTTGCCACATGCTCCGCCACTTTCTCCGTATCGCCAGTGAGCATGACTGTGCGTTCCACGCCAGAGTGTTTCAGGGCTTTCACCGCTTCCTCCGCGTGAGGTTTGATTACATCTGAAATCACGATATGCCCGGCATATTCTCCATCGATCGCCATATGGATGATCGTTCCTGCCCGGTGGCAGTCAATATACGGGACGCCAAGCTTTCGCATCAGCTTATCATTGCCTGCTGCCACAAAAGTACCGTCCACCTTTGCAGTCACTCCGTTCCCGCTGATCTCTTCAATATCCGTCACACGGGTCCGGTCTAATTCTTTTCCGTAAGCGCGCTGCAAACTCCTGCTGATAGGATGGGACGAAGCGCTCTCCGCGAGAGCCGCATACTCCAAGAGCCGCTGTTCCTCCATCTTGCTGTGATGAACCGCATCTACCTCAAAAACTCCTTGAGTCAGCGTCCCTGTCTTATCAAACACAACATATTTGGTCTGGGCAAGGGTCTCCATATAATTGGAACCTTTGATAAGTACGCCCGCGTTGCTGGCGCCGCCAATGCCCGCGAAAAAACTTAACGGAATGCTGATCACAAGGGCGCACGGACAGCTTATGACAAGGAATGTAAGCGCCCTTTCCACCCATGTCCCCCAGTCCGCAGCAACCCCCATCCCCAGCATCCGCACAAGGGGCGGAATCACCGCAAGAGCAACAGCGCTGTAAACGACTGCAGGCGTGTAGATACGGGCAAACTTTGTGATAAACTCTTCGGATTTTGATTTTCTGGAACTTGCGTTTTCCACCAGATCCAGTATCCTAGACACCGTAGATTCCCCAAATTCTTTTGTCGTGCGGATCTTCAGTACGCCTGTCATATTGATACATCCGCTTAAGATTTCATCGCCTTTAGCCGTTTCTCTGGGCATGCTCTCCCCGGTCAGGGCGCTTGTGTTTAACATGGAAGTCCCGCTAAGGACAATCCCGTCAATGGGCACTTTCTCACCGGGCTGTACCACAATCGTAGAGCCAATCTCCACCTCATCCGGATCTACCTTGTTAAGCCTGCCGTCCGATTCAATATTTGCGTAATCTGGACGGATATCCATCAACTCACTGATATTCCTGCGGCTTTTTCCTACCGCATAGCTTTGAAACCACTCGCCCACCTGATAGAACAGCATAACCGCAACTGCCTCTGTATAGTCGCCGCCTTCCTGCCCCGCCATAAGCCCAACATTTCCGAAAAGACCATCGTCATACGCCGCGATGGCAAATGCGCCGATGGTGGCAATCGCCATCAGAAGATTCTCGTCAAAGGGCTGCCGGTTTTTAATTCCTTTGAATGCTTTTATCAAAATGTCATAGCCGATCACAAGGTACGGGATAAAATAACAGAGAAATCTTGCCGCTCCTTGGACGAGAAGAAAATGAAGTCCTATCAGAAGCACCGTCGCCAACAAAATGCGGACGAGCATCTTTTTCTGTTTTTTACTCATAATGCCACCTTCCTTTGAAATAATCTGCTCTCTTACAGGAAAATTTCACAGTCGTCCTCTACTTTTTTACAATTCTTAAGGACTTCTCTCATGACTGCTTTCGCGTCCTTTCCTTCCTCGAACTCCACATTCATTTTTAATGTCATGAAATTCACTGTTGCATCTTTAACACCAGCAGTATTTTTCGCGGCCTGCTCCATTTTATTCGCACAGTTTGCACAATCAACATCAATTTTATATGTCTTTTTCATAAGTCATTCTCCTTTTTAATTAAATAATTATTTAATCGTTGACTATACTGTACTCCTTACAGTATAATTAGTCAATAGAGGCACGGACAGTTTTTCTGTTCGGGAGAAAAATGTTTCTGATTGGAGTAATTGTGATATGATTGAAAACCATATAGACACAGCCAAGGTTATGAAAACGCTGCCCCACAACCACGGCCATAAAAACGAAGAACAGATCATGGAGCACCTTCCGGGCGAACAGGAAATCTCCGGTGTGTCTGAAGCCATGAAACAGCTGGGAGATCCGAGCCGCCTTCGTATCTTCTGGCTTCTGTGCCACTGCGAAGAATGTGTAGTTAACATCGCCGCCATCGTGGGCATGACTAGTCCCGCTGTCTCCCATCATCTCCGTCTTCTTAAAGGAAGCGGGCTTATCGTAAGCAGGCGGGAAGGAAAAGAAATGTATTATCGCACGGCGGATACCGAACTAGCGCAGGCACTCCATCTTATTATAGAAAAGATCGGAAAGATTACCTGTCCCCATCCCGCAGGAGAAGCCTCTCCTAATCCATCGGATAAAGAATCCTCCCCCGGCAGCAGAGACTCCGGACAGGAAGAGGTCATCCGGGAAATCCATGATCTCATAACTGGAAACCTGCAGACACGTTATACGATTGAAGAGCTCTCCCGGAAGTATCTGGTCAATACCTCCACCCTAAAAACCCTGTTTAAATCCGTATACGGCATGCCTATCGCCGCCTATATGAAGCAGTACCGCATCAGCCGTGCCGCCCAACTGCTCCGTGATACAACGCACAGCATCGCCTCGGTCGCCGCTTCCGTAGGGTACGAAAGCCAGAGCAAGTTTACGGCGGCATTCAAAGACATCATGAAAATGCTGCCTACGGATTACCGTAGACAGCATCGTTAAAAATACACCGCTATCAGTTATCTCTTTCATGACTTATTATCTGTGCGGCTTATACCTCCCCTGTACGGCCGTCCCCGGTAATCCCCGGTATGCTCTCCCCTAGGGCCGCGCGCCTGATTGCGGCTCCCTCCCATGCGGGAATGTGAAGCAGAATACTGCCGGACGCCTCGTTGCGCCTGTCTGCGGCGTCTTGCCCGCTCCATCCGCATTTTCCTGCGTTTCGCAAGCTTATAGCGAAGATACACATACAAGATTACAAACAGCAGAATGATTCCCGCCGCTATGCCAATCACAATTTTGGCTGCCAACGGAAGCCCTCCTTTGCTGTTCTGTCCTTTATCTGACGTGCCCGTCCCTGTGATCTCCGGCGTAAGACTGTATCCAGTCTCTTCCTTCACGTATTCCTCTGTGAGCTTCACCGCCGCGCTTCCTACGTTCTGTCCCTGATAAGTATATGTCACTGTGCCGGCTGCCTTCGTTTTATCAGTGACGGTGATCTTAGCCCTAACTGAAGAAAAGTCCGCGCCTGACGGGAGTACGATATAAGCGTTTTCATCCTCATAAGAACTGATCCCTGCTGCCTTCTCCTGATCATTCAAAGGTACTTTTACAAAATTAGCAAACGCATAATCAAACATCGCCCTCGTGTCTATGTAGGCGTCATTTCCGTAATCACGGAGTACCACCGCGGCAAGCGGAAGATTTCCATCGTCTGCCATCGTCACAAGCGTCGTCCGCGCCTGATCCGTGTACCCGGTCTTTCCGCCGGTGCAGTATTCATAGTAATTGGCGTTCTGAGGCCAAAGCATTTTGTGATTCTGCTGAAACGTCCTCGTCTCACCCACCAGATTCGTCGTTCCAATAGTATAATTCAGCGTCTGGACAACGGTACGGAATTCTTCAAACTGATATACTTTTGAGGCGATCAGCGCCATGTCGTGAGCAGTTGTATAATGCTGCTCATCATGAAGGCCATTTGCGTTCACCCAGTGGGATCCTGTGCAGCCGATCTCTTCCGCCCTATCGTTCATTTTCTGGATAAAGGTGTCGAATCCCCCGCCTGTAAGCTTTCCTACACTCTCCGCAATAGCGTAAGACACTTCATTTGCCGAAGCCAAAAGCATGCCGTAAAGAGCGTCATTCATACTCAGGATCTCGCCCGGCGTCATGCCGATGCTAGCGTCCCCGTATTCCAGAAAGGAAACACTGTCCTCCGAAAAATATACCTCGTCCTCAAGGCTTGCGTTTTCCAGCGCCACCAGCGCCGTCATAAGTTTTGTAATACTCGCAGGATAATGCCGTTCATCCGGCTTTTTCGCATATAACACAGCCCCGCTGTTCATATCCATCACAATCGCAGAATTTCCATATACCTGCGGTCCCTTCGGCCAGCCTTCAATATTATTCGTATCCGGCACAACCTCATAAGACGCCGCTCTCTCCGCTTCCCGCGCCTCCATCTCCTCGTCCGCATAGGCTGTTCCGGCTGATGCCAGAAGCACCGTTGTCATAAGAACCGCGGAAGCAATACGTTTTATGGCAGCTTTCATTTTCCCCTCCAGCTAAAACAGTAAAAAACTACTGATAATTGTCTATATTATAGTTGATTGCCAAAAGGGTTGCAAGTCGGGAAACATCACTGTTTCTCTATATAAAAAATATATCAGCACAAAATCTCTCTAGCTTCGATCCCCGCCTCCTTTGCCTCCACGCGGACGTGTGTTTTTTCCGGATAATATCTTGTCGTGAGTACATACTCCCCGCCGTTTACAAAAACCTCCACGGAAGAGATATCGGCTAGAATCCTCACATCCGTAATCTTTTCCACCTCTACATGCCGAATCCCCCGCCCTGCAGATACGGAAGCTTTATCCTGATTGTCAAACCGCATCTCAAATCTGCCGTTCTGGTACTCAAGGATCAATTCTTGGCCCAGCACAGCACGAAAAGCGTTCTCTGTAATGCCGGATACAGCCAGATCATATGTCTGATACCCTTCCAGTTCGAATGCTTCTGTCCCATAAAGGACCTTCACACTTTGTATCTTCCGTTCTCTCATTTTCAGCTCTCTGACCGGACGTTGGCATAAGATACCGTCCTTTACATAGATTTCTCGTGGAAAGGTGAAACAGTGCTGCCATCCGTCCGCGATCGTTGGATTGGTGTACTCCTTGCAGTCCGGCATTCCCATCCATGCAATCATGATACGCCGTCCGTCATCTGTCTCAAAGCTCTGGGGGGCATAATAATCAAATCCGTAATCCCACAGACAGTACTCTGACAGCGCATACTCTCCGCAAAGATCGCCTGCCACTGTAAAATATCCCGACTGATAGACATTTCGCTCCTCCCATACCTCGCCTTTTAATCCCTGTACCGACGCGGAGAGTACTTTTATGCCATCCGCCTCAAAATAATCCGGGCATTCCCACATATAACCGAAAGGTTCCGCCGTACTGATACGGCTTTTAAAAGTCCAATTCACCTTATCCGCCGACGTAAAAATAATTGCCTGACCAACGTCTTCTTTCGTCCTTGCGCCTTGTATCATATAATACACGTTCCCCTCTTTCCACACCTTCGGATCTCTCACATGAAGGCTCAAATCTGAGGGATAATCCGTGTTGCTCATAAGTTCTTTCTTCGCCCCGAAATGGATTCCATCCCTGCTGGTCACCAGCACGGTGTTCGCCTCTCGACCAGTATTGATATAATCATAATCTTCCCTGTCCTCGAGTTTCACATTCCCCGTATAATAAAGGTACATCTCTCCGTCCTCGATAAAGGCGCACCCAGAGTAAACGCCGTGGCAGTCAAAGGGCTGATCTGGATAGAGGCTTACTCCCTCATATTCCCATCCGGCCATATCTGTACTTATGTAATGCCCCCACATCTTCACCCCTCCCTCCGGATCAAAGGGGGAATACTGGAAGAATGCGTGGTATATGCCCCCGAACTGACAAAGCCCGTTGGGATCGTTAAGCCATCCTACAGGCGGCATCAGGTGGAACCTCTGACGGAAGCGGCCCGTATTTTCCGTTCCGTCTTCCACCATCTTTACCAGTCTTACCAGATCTCTTGTCAATGCGTTCATGCTCTATCTCCCTGCTTTTTAATCTTTTCCATACTGTTTCCCACTGCGTGTTTTAACCAGCAGTGTTATTTTTTTACCGTCATAACCGCCGTCTCTGTGCCCACTTCCTTGGGTTCTGATTTATTTACTTTGGAATACTGATCCGCGTTAGTTAGAATAACCATTGTAGTCACCGGATAGCCTGCGGCTTTGACCACATCCAAGTCTGCTTCAATCAGCACATCCCCTGCGCGGACTACGTCTCCGTCAGACACCTTCTTTGTGAAGCCTTTTCCTTCCAGCTTCACTGTATCGACGCCTACATGGATCAGCAGCTCTCCGCCGCTCTTTGTTGCAAGACACACCGCGTGTCCTGTCTCAAATATATTGATAATCTCGCCGTCGCAGGGCGCTACGATTCTGCCATTCTCAGGCTCCACCGCTACAGTTGCTCCGAGCATCTCAGATGCAAAGGTCTCGTCACTGACCTCTGACAGACGAATGATCCGTCCCTTTACTGGGCTGTTTAAAACTTCTTCTGTCATACCTGACGCGCCGTTTTCGGCTGTATTTTCCACTGTATCTGACGGCGTGTTTTCCCCGGCTCTGGCCGCGCTTCCAGCTACTGCAGCCGTAGACACTGTCTCTTCTTTCTTATCTTTATAGATCACAAAGGAGATGATAAATGCAACGCATACTGAGATCGCCATCTCGATGATGTACTGTACCGGTCTCTCAAGGCAGAGCAAAACTCCGAAGATACCCGTAACCCCAGTTCCTTTTGCTCCCAGATGTACGAGAGACGCATACAGCGCTCCACATCCTCCACCGATACATCCTGCGATAAATGGTTTGAAGAACCGTAAGTTCACACCGAAGATTGCCGGCTCTGTGATTCCCATAAATGCACTTAAAGATGAAGGAAGCGCAAGTGATTTGATCTTTTTATCTCTGGATTTTAATGCCACCGCAAGAGCCGCCGCGCCCTGAGCCACATTTGCCGCGCTCGCCAGCGGGAGCCAGTATGTATATCCGTACTGAGCGATCTGTCCGATATCAATAGCTGTATACATCTGATGGATACCTGTCACAACAGTCGGGGCGTACAGACCTCCCATGATCAGGCTTCCGATACCTAACGGAAGAGTAAGCAGCCATTGGATGCCTCCAAGCACCGCGTTCTCAGCCCACACAAATATGGGACCAATGATGGATAAGGTGAGATAGCCTGTTACAAACACACTGACAAGCGGGGTTACAAACAGATCTAACACCTCCGGCACGATCTTGTGCAGCTTCTTCTCAATTGCTGAGAGCACCCACACTGCGATAACAACCGGGATGACGTGTCCCTGATATCCCACCATATCGATATCATAAAGACCGAAGAATACTGATTGTGTCTGCTGCACTCCTTCTGTCGCCACAGTGTACGCGTTCTGGAGCGCTGGATTGATCATAATCATACCGATAACCGCTCCCAGATACGGGTTCGCGCCAAAGGCTTTCGCCGCGGAGAACGCGATCAGGATCTGTAAGAACGTATAAGCCGTGTTGCTGAACAGGTTGGCAAACATATAGATGGAACTGCTTGTGTCCATGCTGATAAATCCATTGTTTATCATAAAGTCCAGAGAATTCATGATACCCATGAGGAAACCGCTTGCCACGATTGCTGGAATAATCGGCACGAAAATATCTCCCAAGAGCTTTATGGCCCGCATAAAGATATTTTGCTTCTGTGTCGCCGCTTCCTTGGCCTCAGCTTTGGAGCTGGCCGTGATCCCTGCCAGCGAGATAAACTGGTCAAACACTTTATTGACTGTCCCTGTCCCAAGGATGATCTGAAGCTGACCGGACGCTTCAAACACGCCCTTTACCCCTTCAATATTCTCGATCGCTCCTTTGTCCGTCTTGCTGTTGTCCGCAATTACAAGACGAAGCCTTGTTGCACAGTGCGCGGCAGAGACAATGTTCTTGTTCCCGCCCACTTTTTCAAGGATTTCTTTCGCGGTTTTTCTGTAATCCATATTATCTCTCCTTTCCTTTTAATACGTTGACTTTTCACATGAAATCTTTATTTTTATGTAATCGATTTCATATTTTCTATATAAAATAATATCGGTAAAAACGGCATTTGTAAAGTCGGCATTTTTACCGATATTCAAGATATGAATTTGTGCAAATTTACTCTTCTTCTCCGTTTACCAGCCGGAACCCCAGCTTTATCTCCACTGGGATCTTCTCCCCCCGTTCAATCACATCCAGCAAAAGCTCCGCTCCGCGGATGCCGCTGGTTTTATACCCAAAATGAATCGTCGGTATACCGCCTGTGACAGCCTTTAAAAGCTGGTTGTCGCCGAAACCCGTAACTGTCACACGCCTGCTGTTTGGGGCGTGCTTCTCAAAGACATGCAACGCTTCGATCGCTCCCGCCGCAATTGTATCAGTAGCGCACGAGATAATATCGATATCAGGCTTTTCCTCCAGAAGGGATAAGGCTGCATTGTAACCGGACTCTGTGCGGAATTCAGACAGGCGCACATAGTCCCCGCTAAGTTCTATTCCCGCAGACTTAAGTCCCGCCCGAAACCCATCCTCCCTTGCGGCTCCAGCCGACTTATCTTCTCTTGTCACTCTAATGTATGCAATGTGTCCGCCTCCTGACGCCTGATTCAAAGAAGCCGCCAGCCTCCCCATAGCCTTTCCGGCCCCGTAATCATCATGGTAGATACAGTTCGCATGCTTGGTATACTGCCCGATTACTACCACGGGCACTTTCGAACCTTTAAGAAATTTCTTGTGCTCTGCTGTGATCATCGTGCCAATCAGAATGATCCCATCCACAGGGTAATTCTCGAATAATTTCAGATATTCGACCTCCCTCTCCGGACAATTGTCTGTACTGGCAAGCAGCATCTGATATCCCCGTGCGGCAAGCACTTGCCCAATCCCTGCAGTGATGCGACTGATAGATTCGGAATTGATCTTGGGCACGACCACGCCCACGAGGCTTGCCCGTTTTGTCCTCAGAATTCTTGCTTGGGTGGACGGATGATACCCTGTCTCCTCTATCACTTTCTTTATCTGTTCTTTTTTCTCATCGCTAATGTAACCGCCGTTTAAATACCTTGACACAGCGGCGCTCGATACGCCTGCAAGCGCGGCGATCTCTTTAATCGTCATGATTTTCACCTCTAAGTGCATTATATGGTCTTATGTGACATCAAATATCATAGATTATAATCTGTTTCTATTTCCCACTTCTAGAATATTACACTGTACGAACAAAAGCAATATATTATACAGAGACTAAAATTCAATTGCTTTGTGATTTTCTCACAGAAAAGCGAGATCTTTCGCTGTATAATAGGGCAATAAGATAAATCAATTTAGAGGAGTAAACATTATGACTGTAATTAAGAAAAAGCGCAAGGCGCTTGTTGAGCAATCCAATTGTGTGGCCTGTGGCTGCTGCGTAAAAGCCTGTCCAGTGGGGGCAATTCAGATCATAACAGGGATTATGGCTCAGGTAGACGTGGAAAAATGTGTCGGATGCGGTAAATGTGCAAAAGAATGTCCGGCCAGCGTAATTAAAATCCAGGAGGCAGACGTATGAAAATGAAGAAAAAATGGTATGATTATTTGTGGATTCTTTCTCTTACTTATTTAGTTTTGGGATTTTTTAATATCCTGTTCGCATGGCTGGGGCTGATCTGCTTTTTTGTTCCTCTGATTATTTCACTGATGAAGGGAACAAAGGGATACTGTAATCGTTACTGTGGCAGAGGACAATTGTTTGGCCTTCTGGGCGGCCGCTTTGGTCTTTCCCGCAGGAAAGATATTCCAAAATGGATGAAAAGCAAATGGTTCCGGTATGGATTTCTAGTGTTCTTTTTCGCAATGTTTTTTCTAATGCTCTGGAATACTTATCTGGTATTTTCAGGTGCTCAGGACCTGAAACAGGCAATGACACTGCTGTGGACCTTTAAAGTTCCGTGGCATTGGGCTTATCACGGAACACTGTTCCATGAAGGCACAGCTCAGTTCGCTTTCGGTTTTTACAGCGTAATGCTTACTTCTACAGTGCTTGGTCTGATCACAATGATATTGTTCAAGCCCCGCAGCTGGTGTGTCTACTGCCCTATGGGAACAATGACGCAGCTGATCTGCAAAACAAAAAATCGGCGCTTCTGAGTACGCCTCATGATTATTTCAGCGTAAATGCAGGATTTCCCCAGACAGCCGGATAATCTCACACTATCCCACCTTGGAAAACCCGCCTGCCGGAGCTTGCCGGCAGGCGGGTGAAAAAACCTTTATTTCCAAACACTGGGAATAGTATCCGTTCAGCGTTCACTTCGCTGTTCCTTTTGCCTTGAACAAAATATTTGGATTGTTTTATTGAAAAAAGATGCAAAAGAGACTCTATGTTCTCCCTCAATTTCTGATTTTACGAGAGAAATCAAAGCGTTAATACGCTCCTTTTGTGCTTGTAAAATTTCATCTCCGTACAAATAAGCGTTGAGATTTTCAATCCCCTGCACATTTAAGCCATCGTAAATAATAGGCTTGATATACTCGTTTAATGTTTTTATACCTGTTTTCGTTACCCACAAACCAGCTTTATCCTCTCCATACAAATAAGTTGCAAAGTTTTCAGCAAGACCTTCGCTCACCATCATTTCACCAAGGGTAATATCGTTTTTCCAACGGATAAACTGAAACCGCACATTGTGATTTGTTTCGTGAGCCAGTGCGACAGGAAGATGTTCTAAAGTGTATTCATTCGGAATAAGCCATGCAAAAATGTAGCCCGGAATACCCCATCCCCGCAGTATCCCTCATTCGGAGAAATATAGGGACTTTCGGCATTTGCCAATAAAATCGTAAACAGATACTCCTGAGTTGGTAATGAAATTCCATTACTTATAAAACATTCCAGCGATTTCCTAATAGACTGTTCACAGGAACTCCAAAGCAAGTCCGGGGAAATGCTCTCAATATTTGCTTTTTGGGAATAATCTACTTTGGTTGGCGCAATATGACCAAGCATACTGCTTGCCATAATAGCATCGTATCCGTTTAGTGCAGCCGCCTTCATCGGAACTCTGTAACAGTCCCATTTCCCTTTAAATGGCATCATTAACTCATACCGGTAAATATCATTTTTCTTCTCTATGGGAGCCTCCATGATTTTTCGATAAATCTCATCTGACCGGACATAGGTCACCTTCATTTTGTCTCATTCCTTTCTCGCTTTTTTTACAGCATACACTATGACGTAACATGAGAGTCAATAGAAATAAACAGATTATGTTTCCAGTAAATAAAAAACGCCGAAAACCTTGAAAAATCAATGTTTTCGGCGGAGTTTCTGGCGTCGCTAAGAGGATTTGAACCTCCGACCTACCGCTTAGGAGTTCCTTGCGGAACGTGGTAGCTAGTGGTTCGATTATCCTTACGGTGGCGTTTAACAGCGGAAATACAGGCAAAAGTCTCTGTTCCTTTTGGAAGCTGATAAACTGACCTATACTCAAATTTACTTTAAAGTGTGAGCAAACGGTTAGCAGAACGGAGCAAATCAGCCTTAAAAATCCACACGTTATATAAATCAATTTTACATCATTTATCACAAGAAAAAAAGATACTCGTATTAAAGAGGACGTTCAGAAATGAGCGTCCTTTCTCTTTGAGAATGAAAGGAGAATTAAAAGCTATGAAAAAGATATTGAAGCGATTAGCCACAGGCTTTCTTGCCTTTGCGACTATCGTTACCGCTTTGCCGACAACGGCAGTCCACGCTTCCGAGAAGCAGTATTGGACAGAAAGTGCCGAGCGTGTCGGTATCGTTGAAAAAGTAATGAATGACGGCTCTATCGGTTCGACATTCAATGAGGGACACATGACCGTTGAGGGCGAGGACGCTTTCTGCGTGGATATTAACACCAACTTCCGCAACGGTTATAAGACCAGAGCCGACGCAAGCACACGCATGAGCTACGACCAGATTTCAGATGTTGCCCTCTCAATCGAGTATGTCAATCAGTATATGCAGAGCCACAGCGGATTGAGCAGTCAGCATATCTATCTTTTGAAACAGTGCGTCGTATGGCAGAGATTGAGCGTTCATCTTGGCTGGCAATGCGATAACGTCAGAGCTTCCTATGATGAAATCCCAAAAGCGATACAGGACGAGGTGTACGCTGGGGCGAAAGCCTTTGCCAGCGAGAACAAAGGACGCTATGAGTGTGGCGGTTACATCTACTCTGGCGAGGGACAGGACATTGGACAGTTCTGGGCGAAACTTGCCGTAGGAAACGCCACATTGAAAAAGACTTCCAGTAATACCAGCATTACCGACGGAAACGGGCTTTACTCTATTGCTGGTGCGACTTATGGTGTCTATTCTGATAAGGACTGCACAAAACAGCTTACCACCCTTACGACTGATTACAGCGGAAATACTGATACCGTGGAAGTAAAGGCTGGCACAGTCTACATCAAAGAGCTTTCTGCTCCTGCTGGCTATAAGGTAGACAGCACTGTCTATTCCTTAAATGTAGAAGCTGGCAAGACAGCGACCTTGAACGTATCAGATACGCCAAAGGTTACAGATACACTTATCGAGCTTTTCAAGATTGACATGGAAACACAGAAAGACGCTCCACAGGGCGACGCTTCCCTAGAGGGTGCGGAGTTCACATGGAAATTCTATGCGGGACACTATACCGCTGACAATCTCCCTAGTGAGCCTACAAAAACATGGGTGACAAAGACAATCGCTGAAAAGGACAGCGACGGTACTATCCATTATGTTTCCCGCCTTTCTGATGAATACAAGGTATCTGGGGACAGCTTCTATACACAGGACGGTAAGAACGTGCTTCCTTTAGGAACGCTGACCGTTGAGGAAACGAAAGCTCCTAATGGCTATCTTCTTGACGGTGCGTATATGCAGGCAAACGGTAGCGAAGAACAGATTAAAGGAATGTACCTTACACAGATTACCGAGGACGGCGACATTGCCGTATTGTCTGGAAGCAATCAGTACCATGTATCAGACAAGGTTATCCGTGGCGGTGTGAAAATCCAGAAACGAGATTTGGAAACCAGCGATACCAAAGGTCAAGGAAGTGCGACCTTGAAAGACGCTGAATTTGAAATCATTTCCCTTAATGACAATGCCGTACTTGTCGAGGGGAAACTTTACAGCAAGAATGAAGTGGTAAAGACAATCCTTACCGACATTGAGGGCGTGGCTTCTACTTCCGCTGACCTCTTACCTTATGGAAAATACCGTATCGAGGAAAGCAAAGCACCAGAGGGCTTCGACGCCGTCCAGGCTCTCGATCAGGGC
>DXAK01000024.1 GCA_019117065.1 Candidatus Mediterraneibacter pullicola
GCAGACACCGTAATTGGCGAGTAATGATAATAGGAGGTGCCATATGTACGCGATTATAGCAACAGGTGGTAAACAGTACAAAGTAGCTGAAGGCGATATCATTAAAGTAGAAAAACTTGGTGTTGAAGCTGGGGAAACTTATACATTTGACCATGTGCTCGCAGTGAACAATGACAAGCTCGTTGTCGGAACGCCGACTGTTGAGGGTGCAACAGTTACAGCTTCCGTAATCGGCGACGGCAAAGGGAAAAAAGTCATCGTTTACAAGTATAAGAGAAAAACTGGATACCATAAGAAAAACGGACACAGACAGCAGTACACAGCTGTTAAGATCGAGAAGATCAACGCTTAATTGCAATCCGTATGATTAAGGTAACAGTTTATAAAACCAGCCGGCATGAATATACAGGATTTGACGCTGAAGGGCACGCGGGATATGAGGATCTGGGAAAGGATATCGTATGTGCGGCGGCCTCGGCGCTTATTATCAACACGGTCAACTCTATTGACCATTTCACAGACGATGAGACTAGTTGTGTTAGTGATGAAGAAAACGGAAGCATTGTATTCCGTTTCGGTCAGATCCCGTCACATGATGCCGCGCTTCTTCTTGATTCCATGATCTTAGGTCTGGAAGAGATAGAAGATGACAATGATTATGAACCATACATTGACATTATTTTCAAGGAGGTGTGAGTACCATGATGAAAATGAATCTTCAGTTTTTTGCTCATAAAAAGGGAGTTGGTTCTACAAAGAACGGACGTGATTCCGAGTCTAAGAGACTGGGCGCTAAGAGAGCGGACGGACAGTTTGTAAAAGCCGGTAATATCCTTTACAGACAGCGCGGAACAAAAATCCATCCGGGTCTGAATGTAGGACGCGGCGGAGATGATACTCTGTTCGCACTTGTTGACGGCGTAGTGAGATATGAAAGAAAAGGAAGAGACAAGAAACAGGTCTCTATCTATCCGGTAGCTGAATAATCGAGCTGGAAATATTTCACTTGCATAAGAGTAACCAGAAGGAAAAGCCCCAGACTTTTGTCTGGGGCTTTTATGGCAAAGAGACCGATAAACAATCGGCAAAAACCATCAGGAGACGAAATTATGTTTGCAGACAGAGCAAAAATCTATATACGCTCGGGCAAGGGCGGAGACGGACACTGCAGCTTCCGCAGGGAGCTGTATGTCCCTAACGGCGGTCCCGACGGAGGCGACGGAGGCCGCGGAGGAGACCTTATCTTTGAGGTGGACAAAGGTCTCAATACCCTCTCGGATTACCGGCATAAAAGAAAATATGCCGCTGGAGACGGAGAACCCGGCGGGAAGAGAAGATGCCACGGAAAAGATGGAAAAGACCTGATTCTTTCAGTCCCTGAGGGAACTGTCATCAAAGAAGCGGTCACAGGCAAGATCATCGCAGACATGTCGGGAGACAACCGCCGCCAGATCGTATTAAAAGGCGGAAAAGGGGGACTGGGCAACCAGCATTTTGCCACAGCAACCATGCAGGTTCCAAAATATGCGCAGCCCGGACAGCCGGCGAAAGAACTGGAAGTCCAGCTTGAGCTAAAGGTAATTGCTGATGTGGGACTGATCGGATTTCCAAATGTGGGGAAATCCACCCTGCTTTCCCGTGTGACGAACGCAGATCCGAAGATCGCCAACTACCATTTTACCACCCTCAATCCCAATCTTGGAGTAGTTGATTTAGACGGCGCCAGTGGATTTGTCATGGCAGATATCCCCGGACTGATCGAGGGCGCATCCGAAGGCGTCGGCCTTGGGCATGAGTTCTTAAGGCATATTGAGCGGACAAAGCTCATGATACACGTAGTGGATGCTGCTGGATCTGAGGGCAGAGATCCCGTCGATGACATCTATAAGATCAACGACGAGTTGAAGGCTTATAACCCGGAGATTGCAGAGCGTCCACAAGTAATTGCAGCCAACAAGACAGACCTGATCTACGAGCCCGAAGAAGATCCGGTAGAACGGCTGAAAAAAGAATTTGAGCCAAAAGGCATCAAAGTCTTCCCCATATCCGGAGCTACGGGTAAAGGCGTATCCGAACTTCTCTATTATGTGAGCGGAGAGCTTGATAAATTGGACCGCACACCGGTTGTGTTTGAACAGGAATATTTTCCGGAGGACGAACTGATCTACGAAGAACTTCCGTATACCGTGGAAGTAGAGGACGGGATGTACGTCGTAGAGGGCCCAAAGATCGAAAAGATGCTTGGATATACGAATCTGGATTCTGAGAAAGGATTTGCCTTTTTCCAGAAATTTCTGAAAGAGACTGGCATTTTAGACGAGCTGGAGACAAAGGGGATTCAGGAAGGCGATACCGTTAAGATGTACGGGCTGCAGTTTGATTACTACAAATAACGACGGTTTTACAAGAAACTGTAAGGTTGCGTACAGCATATGAAAGCTGAATATAAGGAGCATAAAATGACAACAAAACAGAGAGCATATTTAAAGAGTCTTGCCATGACCATAGAACCGGTCTTTCAGGTTGGAAAATCCAGTATGACGCCCGGGCTTACAGAGGCAATTTCCGAAGCGTTGGCGGCACGTGAGCTTATCAAGGTAAGCGTGCTTAAGAACTGTGCAGACGATCCTAGAGAGCTGGCAGAACTAATTGCAGAGCGTACACGTTCACAGGTTGTTCAGGTGATCGGGAAAAAGATCGTTCTGTACAGGGAAGGCAAAGACGATAAAAAGAAGATCCATCTTCCTCTGTGAAAAGCACTGGGAAAGAGGATAGGAAAACCGGAGGAAAACATCACATGAAGATCGGAATTATGGGCGGAACATTTGATCCAATTCATATTGGGCATCTGCTGTTAGGCGAATTTGCCTATGAAGATTTCGCACTGGATGAGATCTGGTTTATGCCAAATGGAAACCCTCCGCATAAAACGGCGGATCATACCGAGGAAGCCATGCACCACAGGATCGAGATGGTAAAACTGGCGATCCGGGATATCCCGCATTTCCGTATTAATCTCTATGAAGCGGAAACAGAGGAACACTCTTACACATACAGTACGCTGAAGGAATTCAGCAAGCGCTATCCGGATGATGAATTTTATTTTATCCTTGGCGCAGATTCACTCTTCGCCATTGAAGAGTGGAAAAATTTCCGGGAGATATTTCCTTTTTGTACGATCCTTGCCGCGATGCGTGATGATAAGGATGTGCAGCGCATGCATCTCCAGATTGACTATCTAAGCGAGAGTTACGGCGCCAAAATCGAGCTTTTGAGAGCACCCCTTGTGGAGATTTCCTCCACTACCGTACGCAGGAGAGCTTCTCTCAACCTAAGCGTACGCTATATGGTTCCGGATACAGTGGCTGAATATATCAAGGATCATCAACTCTACAAGAAAAGAGGGTGACTGCTATGACAGAACAGCTGGAAAAGATCAGAAAAGAGCTGCATAAAAAGCTAAAAAAAGACCGGTATGAACATACCATCGGCGTTATGTATACTGCGGCGTCTCTCGCCATGTGTTACGGCGAAGATGTGGGGCAAGCGCTGACGGCAGGACTGCTCCATGACTGCGGCAAATATTGTCCGCCAAAGGATCAGATCAAACTTTGTGAAAAATATGGCGTCAGCCTTACACAATCCGAACTGGATATGCCGGCTCTCATCCATGCCAAGCTTGGGGCATGCCTGGCAGAACAGGAGTATGGGATCCAAGATCAGGAAATACTAGACGCCGTCAGTTATCACACAACCGGCCGACAGGGCATGACCATGCTCGAAAAGATCATCTACATCGCGGACTATATTGAACCAAACCGTAAAGAGATCCCCGGGCTTGATGAAATACGGAGCATTGTGTTTCAGGATATCGACCGCGCCGTATACCTTTGTGCCCGCCGAACCGCACACTATCTGACGGATGCCGGCAGGGCAGTAGACCCGGCTACGGTCAGCACATATGAATATTATGAAAAGAAGATATGAAAAGGAGGAAACTTATGAACCAGTCCAGAGAAATGGCGCGCATCGCTTACAATGCTTTAAGCGATAAAAAAGGAGAAGATATCAAGATCATTGATATCACAGAAATCTCTGTTCTTGCAGATTACTTTCTCATTGCCAACGGTAGCAGCGACAGTCAGGTCAGCGCTCTTGTCGACAATGTGGAAGAGGAACTCCACAAGGCAGGATATGTCCTGAAGCAAAGAGAAGGACAGGCGTCCGGCAGCTGGGTGCTCCTTGATTTTGGAGATATTATTGTCCATGTATTTGACAGGGAAAACCGTTTATTCTACGAT